>NZ_JBKQXT010000002.1:0-386041 GCF_048545055.1 Gardnerella lacydonensis | reverse complement strand
CCTTGTTGGTTACCTTGTTGGTTACCTTGTTGGTTACCTTGTTGGTTACCTTGTTGGTTACCTTGTTGGTTACCTTGTTGGTTACCTTGTTGGTTACCTTGTTGGTTACCTTGTTGGTTACCTTGTTGGTTACCTTGTTGGTTCTTCTTTTTCGCCTCCTCTTCAGCTTGCTTCCTAGCCTGTTCTTCTAGCTGCTTCTGTAGGTTTTCGGCAGCATCCCTAATTCGCTTTCTTCTTTCTAATTCTAAACGTCTCTTTTCTGCATCAGCCTTTGCCTTTGCTTTAGCTTTAGCAGCTTGTTCGTCAGCTTGACGCTTTGCTTCTTCAATCTTTTTCTGCATAGCGTTATCTGCTTGAACTTTTTCTTCTTGAGTAGGAGGAATATTTTGAATAATAATATTCGGCTTACGCTTTACCTTAGGAGCTATACGAATAACAGGAGCAGTGATCTTCTGCAGTTCCTTCTGGCTTTCTTCAGCCTTCTGCTTTTCCTGTGCATTCGCTGTAGTATCTGTAGATGCTGCAGAAAGCTTATCAATCATTGCAGAAGTCACTCCACGAATACGCTGAGCATTGTCAGAATACCATTGAGTTGCAGCTATAGCTTGAGCTCCCTGAGACCCTAACTCTTCTGGAGAATTAGCATTGCATACAACTGTTTCTGGCAAACGCTGCTTCAAAAGCTTAGCAAGTAATTTGCCATTTTCTGAGTTATCTTGAGCAAAAGAGATAAGAAGAGAATTTTTAGTAAGTTTTTTCCATGACTGGCTTGCTTTGCTAACTTGTGCAACCTTAATTTCGCACTGTTTTCTAGCTTCTTTCATACGAGATGAGTGCTGAATGCTCCAGCAAATACCACCAACGCCTAATACTAAAGCTAATACAATGACGCCAGCAATGAGAATTATCATCTTCTTTTTATGGCCATTATTTGTGGCTTCGGAGATGTTTTCTAACATGTATCATCCTCTGTTTTTATCAATCTTCGCCAAGAATTGCTTTTTGCAAAACAACACTTATAGTTTACGCCAAACTAAGTACGTGACCCTTGTAGTTTGTAGCATTTTTGATGGTTTGCAGGACAAGCAATATTACTTGCGATTCATTAGAATACAATATTCAAATAAATTCAAAACAAAAAACCACCAGGTTCGCTGGTGGTTTTCTTGGCTCCTGCGGCTGGGCTTGAACCAGCGACCATTCGATTAACAGTCGAACGCTCTGCCAACTGAGCTACGCAGGAATATCCTCTGTGCTTGGCTGTGTGCCGTGCACAAGACATTTATATTACACGGAATTTTATGATATGCAAATATAGCGTGTTTGGGCGTGTCGAAAACCCATAATCGTTGGAATACCAATGATTTACATGCTTTAACCACATTGATAAAAAAGTGTTCCTAAAAAAAGAATTTTGTGAAAAACTTTCGAATATAAGAAAAAACCTTTAAATAATGCAGATTTTCGCTGTTGAAGCATAAAACAAATTTGATTTATGAAAGGAGAAAAATAAAATATCATGAGAAAAATATTTGATTTAAAAATGATTAAGCCCAGAATCTTAAAAGCCAAAAAATTTATATTAAAACAAAAATCACAGTTTGTTAGAATACTGATTTTTATGATTCTGATTGTAATCATGTTGATTATTCATAGTTGCATAAAGCCTACAATAAACAAAAGTATTGAGTATGAATATTTGCAATCGAATCAAACTGATTATAGTGTGTCTTCATTTGACTCTGGTTGCATAGAAAAATCTTTTGTAGGTAAAAATCAAAAAATAGTCGCGAATACAGTTAGTCAGGCTTCAACAGCTTCAACACTAAAAGAAACTACAAATTGTAAATCAAGGATGGTATGGCCAGTAAAAAATGTAAATATTATTAAAGATTTTGATGCTCCAGCAAAACCATGGCTCGCGGGTCATAGAGGAGTAGACTTGCAAGCAGAGGAAGGAACTGAGCTATACGCTCCATCAGACGGAATAATAAATTTTGCTGGACTAGTTGCTGGAAAATCTGTTGTAACAATCAAACATGGAGTTTTATCTTCTACATTTGAGCCAGCATATACAGATTTACCAGTTGGAACAGTTGTTAGAAAAGGTCAATTTTTTGGTTACGTAACAGTTGGATCAGATCATTGCGACAATTTGTGTATTCAATGGGGGTTAAAACGAAGAAACAGGACTTATGCAAATCCGAGGAAAATGGTAGCGAAAAAACGAATAATTTTAAAACCCAAAGAAGAAACAAAAGAATAAAAAAATAGTCTGTAAAATGTGTGTCGTATAGTGTAATAAGAGTCTTGGGCTTAAGACATTAACCTAAGATTATTACATAAGATTTTCTTAAACATATTTAGGGAGCGAATATGCAAAAGTATTCTCGTAATCTCGATGAGAAAATTGATTACAATGCAAACATTTTTTCGCTTCTTGAAAGTCGCGTAGAACGTAAGCCGAACGATTCATTGGTTGAGTATGTAGGAGGCGACGGAAAATGGAATTCCTACAGTGCGAAAGACTTTAAAGATTTGGTTATATCGGTAGCAAAAGGATTCATAGCACACGGTGTGATGCCAGGAGATACTATATCGATAATAGCGCATACTTCATGGCAGTGGACTGTACTTGATATGGCAATAATGTCTATAGGCGCGTTAACAGTGCCAATTTATGAAACAAGTTCTGCAGTGCAAATAGAAAATATTATTAACGATTCTAAAGTAAGCATGATTTTTGTTGAAGATGAAAATATGCGTGAAACTGTGGAAATATCAAAGAAGTCATGCCCAAGTCTTAACGATGTATATGTATTAAGCAGAGACGCAATAGATGCGTTAATTGAGTATGGGAAAACAGTTACAGACTCAGAATTTTATGAAAGAGAAAAAGCTGTTAAAGGCGATGATCTAGCTACAATCGTTTACACATCTGGATCTACAGGAGACCCGAAAGGTATAGAACTTTCGCACGGAAATTTTGTGTTTATAGCAAAATCTGGAATGCTTTCCATGCCAGATATAGCATTAAAAGGCAAACCAAGACTTCTTTTATTCCTTCCTTTAGCACATGTATTTGCGCGATTTATGCAGTTCTTCTGTTTTGCAGGAAATGTAACACTTGGATTGTCAAGCAACCTTAAAACAATACTAAGTGATTTTAAAAGTTTTAAACCGACTTTCATACTTGGTGTACCTAGAATATTTGAAAAAATCTACAATGCTGCCTCTCAAAAAGCTGGTAGAGGAGTAAAAGGATTTATATTTGCTCAAAGCGTAAAAGTAGCAAAAGAATGGTCAAAAGCTCAACAATCGGGGAGAATGATTTCGCCAATGTTAGCTATAGGCCACTCATTATGTAAAAAGCTCGTTTACAACTCAATTTTGCAAGTTTTTGGAGGAGACGTTGAATATGGTGTTTCAGGAGGAGCACCATTAGACAAATCGATTTCGCATTTCTTCAATGGCATGGGATTGCCAATTCTCGAAGGGTACGGAATGACAGAAACATGTGCTCCGTCAATGGTAAATCCAACAAAAGGTTATAAAATCGGAACAGTTGGTTTGCCAGTGCAGGGAGTGTCTGTAGCAATAGATGATGAGGGAGAGCTTTGTATTAAAAGTCCTGCTGTTTGCAAAGGATATCATAATCATCCAGAGATAACTGAAAAGCAAATAGTAAATGGATGGTTGCATACAGGAGATTTTGGATCTTTAGATTCCGACGGTTTTGTAAAAATTACTGGTCGCAAAAAAGATCTGATAATCACAGCTGGCGGAAAAAACGTTTCACCAAGCATACTCGAAGCATCAGTTATGACTTCTTCAATTATTTCTCAATGCGTTGTTATTGGAGACAGAAAACCTTTTATCTCTGCAATTATTGCGTTAGATCTTGCAGAAGTGAATTCTTGGCTTAAATCTCGAGGAGCAAGCCCAGTGCGCTCGCTGGAAGAGGCAAGAAAAAATTCAATCGTCATAAGTTCCGTAGAACAAAGCATAGTTAAAGCAAATTCTAATGTTTCTAGAGCAGAATCAATTAGAAAATTTGAGATTGTTCCAGATGCTTTTACTCAAGAAAATGGTTTAGTTACACCAAGCCTTAAAGCAAAGCGCAATGCGGTTATAGAACGTTATAACGATCTTATCGAAAATAAGATTTATGCTCCAAGACTGAGAAAATAACGCAATTTACAGTCCTGCATCTGCAAGAGTTACGTATCCAGGGTCAATCAAAAGAGCTTTAAGATTAGTTGCGCTTACAGCGAGAATTGGTTCTGTTATTACAGGTATATCTTTTTCTAATCCACTGTTATTTACAAAAATAGAAATATCTTCGAGTTGAGATAATTTTCCATTAACATTTAGAGAACTGCATTCTTGAGCAACATCAGTAGAAATTTTCTGAATGTTTTCTATAGAAGTCATCCATTGCTTTCCATTTACAAGATTTGGTAAGGCATCTTTGTAAGCGCCGTAGCCAGTAATAACAGGCCATTTTGAGTCGTTCAACAATTCATTAGCTGAATCTTTAAGCTCGGAATCTTCAGCATTTTTATTCTCTTTATTGGATTCAGATGAATTCAAATCATTATTTTTTGCGCTAGATTTTTGTGATTCATTATTTTTAGCAGTAGAAGCAGGCGTTGGAACCTTTTTCTTAGTTAAATTTCGTTTTCCTATAAAGTTTCCAATTATATCTGGAAGAGTAAAGGAAGGGTTAATATCTGCAGAGCTTCCCTTATATCCAAGGTCTTCAAGAGCTTTTTCTACTTGCATAACAACTTGATCATCTAAAGCAATAATGCCGTCTACGTGTTTTGTGGAAGTTGTTTCGTTATCATTCTTTATTACTAATCTCGACTTAAGTTCTGCCTTAACAGAGTCGGAATTATCTGCGTCGAAAGCAGCATTTTCCCAGTCATTCTCCGTTGAATCCTTATTAAGTTTTCCAGAAGGCGAAATCATTAATCCAGATGTGAAATAAGGTTTTAGAATTTTCCAGATTCCAGCGAAAGCAAGTCGTGCAAATTCATCATCAAATTCTTGAAGTTTGGAACTTGAATTATCCGAATCTGAATTACCATGAGTATTTACTCCAACATGCATATGAACATTTTGTTTTTGATTGTGACAAGGCAAAAGTACTTCTACACTTTTTGGATTATCTTTAGAAGCCTGATTTAATGCTAATTTTTGCACAAGAGTATATGCTTGAATTTCTCCAATGCTCTGAGCAGAAGAAAGTTTGAAGAATGCATCTGGCTTAAAATCTCTAGTAAGCCTAGATAACATAACGACATGCATGCCAGATTTTTTAGCCAAATCTAATGACGATGTGAGTCTATTTTCTGCTTCCTCTTGTGATTTTAGATCTTCTTCTTTTAGTTGCTCTTTAGGTGTTGTGGGTTGAGTTACGTAATCACCGTAATTATTATTACCGTTTTTATTACTCCAAGGAGCAACAACAATAGTCGTATTAGAAAGTTGCTTTTTTACGCTGCTATGAACATCTCTGATACTTGTTTTCTTGTTTTTATTTTTAGAAGAATTTTTTGTTTTTAAAGATGTGATCATGCTTACAACGTAATCTTGAATATCTTGACTTTGATCGTATAAGCTGCTGGACGATTTAGTAGTAATAGAATTTTCTGAAAATCCTTGTTTTTTTAGCGATTTAATAATCTCTGGTACAAGAGTATCCCACGTGCTTAAAGGAGTTTTCCTACTTAGATTAAGACCGTCTGACGGCGTAAAAATAATAACACTACCATGATTTACGCGAGTTTTAATAGAATTAGACGCTGTGTTTTGGGTAGTAGTTCCGCATGCACAAACAGCAAAAAGCATCATGCTAAATACTGTTATAGCAGCAATAGCTTTGCTTAAAAAGCGTTTTCGCACGCGAACCATATTTATAACCTTTCGTAAATATTTTAGTTATAGAATTTACTTGTATTATTAATTCTTTATATTCTTTATGTATTATCTATATGTGATTTAACGGTTGAGTAAATCAAAGCACATATCGCGGTATTCGCTAACATAGCCTCCACCAAAGAAGACGCAATGTCCAGCAATAGGGTAGAGTTGCCAAATTGTCATGCGATTTTCAAAACCAGATTTTAATGGATGAACAGATTGATAGACATCTAAAATTTGCTTAAAATAGCTGATCCCAAACAGTTGCAGCATTGCTAAGTCTTCCTCACGATGACCTCCGTGAGCTGCTGGATCAATTAAAACAGCCTCTGTGTGTTCGCCATCTTCGCTTTTAGTCCAAAGCACATTTCCACTCCACAAGTCTCCATGGACTCGCGCTGGTTTATCTTCAGCGGCTTTTCCCAGCAAATCTGGCAGAGCATCAATAACTTTATTTGTAAGATCTAAATCGCTTTTTGTAAGGCTTCCTCTAGAAATACCAAGGTTTACCATTGGTAAAAGTCTTCCTTCAGCCAAATAGTCAATAACGTTACTCCAATTGCCACAATCCATTTTTACTGGGTCACTTAAAGGTCCAAAATAGCATGTGCCATTATAATCTGCAGGTGGCTCCCCAAAATATTTTGCACCGAAATCGTGCATATGTGCCAAAGATGCACCAAATTCAAACGCTGCTAAAGGAGTGGGGCTTGTGGTTTCAATGCGTTCAATATTTAAATAGTCGTTTCCCCAATCAAAAACTTTAGCTACTTTAGGTCCGCCATTGTCGTAAGCTTCTCGAAGCCAGTTAAGTCCACGACCTTCGCATTCAAAGAATCGTTCTGGTGCGTATGATCTACTCTTTTTATACACGTTATTACTCATAGCAACCTCTGCGCTTGTATTTATACCAATCACATTATTTTACTTAAGACTTTGCACAATAATTATCTTTGTGTCTGATTCTTTATTTTTGGCTTTTAACTGGGCAAAATGTTTTAGCAAATTGATACCCAAAAAGCAATCCAGCTAAAGTAAGAGCAGAACCTAATCCAGTATAAAATACGGCTATAAATTGTTCTGGAGCAATATTGCTCGCGCGTAGAAGAATGCCAAAAGTCATCATGAATGCCATTATTATAAAGGATTTAATATCGAAGAAATTAAGGAAAAATTGCTTGTTTTCCTTGTATGCGTTAATCCTAGCAGTATGTTTTTTAACAAGTTTTCCGAAAATAAACACTTGGAATATTGCAAAAACAGCTAAAGATAAAGCGAAATTAATAGGGGATAAAAAGTTTGAGTATGCAATAATACCAATCTTAAGAATGTTGAATCCAGCAAAACACCATACAAGGCATGCAATTAATAAAAGTGTGTTCTTTGATACCTTCATAACTAACCTCGTTAAATCACATTATTCTTAATAAATTCTTATGTTAAACGTTTAAAACAATTGTAGTAATGATTTTTATGAAAAACGCTAAATAAGAGTATTTTGTGAATTGTGCATTAAAACTTTCAAAAAAGATAAGAAAATATGGATAAAAGTTGAAAAAAGTGTTGCAAATTGACGATATGAGTCGCTATAGTGCTTGTTTATGGAAGACAACGATCAACAGTATTCAACAGCTGACAATAAAGCTACTATTGCTGAGCCAGCTTTTCGTTACAATGCGCAGCTCGCACAAGATATTGAGCAGCGCTGGCAAAAGACTTGGGACGAGCAAGGCACGTTCTGGGCTGCTAATGTTAAGGGCGATTTGAAGGATGGCGAAGGCAGATTGGCTTGTGGTCGTCCTTCTTTCTTTGCAATGGACATGTTCCCTTATCCTTCTGGAAAGGGCTTACACGTTGGACATCCTCTTGGATATTTGGCAACGGATGTTGTAAGTCGATATCACCGTATGAAGGGTGAGAATGTTCTTCACGCAATGGGCTACGACGCTTTTGGACTTCCTGCAGAACAATATGCTGTTCAAACTGGTCAGCATCCGCGCATTACTACTGAGGCAAATATTGCAAATATGCGCAGGCAGTTGCATCGCATGGGATTGAGCTTTGATGATCGTAGATCTTTTGCAACTATTGATACAAACTACGTTCGTTGGACTCAATGGATTTTCTCGAAGCTTTATGACGCTTGGTATGACCCTGATTTTGTACGCAAAGATGGCGGTAAAGGTTCTGCTAGACCAATTGCTGAGTTAGTTGACGAATTTAAGAGCGGCAAGCGCGAAATTCCTGGTTTTTCTGGCAAAAAGTGGGAAGAGCTTAATAAAGTAGAGCAAGCAGATGTGTTAAACGATTTCCGTATTGCTTATATTTCTAAATCTCCTGTAAATTGGTGCCCAGGATTGGGAACTGTTCTTGCAAACGAGGAAGTTACTGCAGAAGGCAAGTCTGAGCGCGGAAACTTCCCAGTATTCCAGCGCAATCTTCGTCAGTGGTCCATGCGAATTACAGCTTACGCGCACCGTTTGGTTGAAGATTTGAATACTATTGACTGGCCGGAAAAAGTTAAGCTTATGCAGCGAAACTGGATCGGCGAATCTCACGGCGCTTCAGTGCATTTTGAAGTGCCGTGTGCTGACGGCGAAACTCGCGATTTGGAAGTGTACACGACTCGTCCAGACACGCTTTTTGGCACAACTTTTGCGGTTGTTTCTGTTGATCACCCAATTCTTGAACACGTTCCAGAAGCTTGGGGCGCGGATGTTCCAGAAAGCTGGAAGGGCGGTTACGCAAATCTTAAAGACGGTTTAGCTGAGTATCAAGCTCAAGCTCGCGCTAAAACCGCTAAAGATCGCACGGAAGATGCTGGAGCAAAAACTGGCCTGTTTACGGGTCTTTACGCAATTAATCCTGTAACTGGAGCGAAACTTCCACTGTTTACTGCTGACTACGTGCTTATGGGCTACGGTACGGGCGCAATTATGGCAGTTCCTGGCGGCGATCAGCGCGATTACGATTTTGCTAAAGCCTTCGATTTGCCAGTAATCTACACGGTTGAGCCTTTGCCTGATTCCGAAGAAAAGTTGGAAGATTATGAGGGTAAAGCTCCATTCGTTTCTCACGACGGAATTGTTATTAATTCAGCAGTAGAGCATACTCATAAGCTCGGTGACGCTTTGTCTATTAACGGTTTGCGCGTAGACGAAGCTATCAAAAAGGTGACGACTTGGCTTGAAACAGCTTGTGTTGGTAAAGGTAGAGTTTCTTACCGACTCCGCGACTGGCTGTTCTCTAGGCAGCGCTACTGGGGTGAGCCTTTCCCAATCGTTTACGATGAGGACGGTGTTGCTCACTTAGTTCCAGATTCTGAGCTTCCAATTGCATTGCCAGACGTTCCAGACTATCAGCCGAAAACTTACGCGCCAGACGACGCGAATTCGGAGCCAGAAGCTCCTTTGAGTAGAAACGAGGATTGGGTAAAAGTTCAGCTCGACCTTGGCGATGGTGTAAAAACCTATTATCGTGACACCAACACTATGCCAAACTGGGCTGGTTCCTGCTGGTATTACATGCGTTACTTGGATCCGAACGATGCTGATCACATGGTTGACAACGATGAATACGACTACTGGATGGGAACGAATAGACCAGGCAAAGAGCATGTTTCTGGAGGCGTTGACCTTTATGTTGGTGGCGTAGAGCATGCAGTTTTGCACTTGCTTTACTCCAGATTCTGGCATAAGGCACTTTACGACTTGGGTTACGTTGATTCTGCTGAGCCTTTCCATCGCTTGTTTAACCAGGGCATGATTCAGGCTTATGCGTACACGGATGAGCGTGGACAGTACGTTCCAGCCGACGAGGTTGAAGAAGGTGCTAATAACGGTGCTGGCGAGCCAACATTTACGTGGCACGGCGAAACCGTGAATCGTGAGTTTGGCAAGATGGGCAAGAGTTTAAAGAATATTGTGACTCCAGACTACATGTACGAAAACTATGGCGCAGATACGTTCCGTTTGTATGAAATGAGTATGGGTCCACTTTCTGAGTCTCGCCCGTGGAATACGCGTAACGTTGTTGGCGGTATGAGATTCTTGCAGCGCTTGTGGCGTAACGTTGTTAACGAAGAAACTGGAGCTTGTGTAGTAACTGACGAAGCTTTGGATGAAAAGACGCTTAAGCTTCTTAACAACACGATTGCAGAAGTTACTGTAGAGATGGAAGCAATGCGTCCAAACACTGCGATTGCTAAGCTGATTGTGTTGAATAATCACTTAACTTCTCTACCTCACGTGCCTCGCGCAGCAGTTGAGCCGCTTGTTCTTATGCTTTCTCCAATTGCACCGCATATTTGCGAAGAAATGTGGAGCAAGCTTGGACATACTAAGTCTATTGCTCACGCAGATTGGCCAGTTGCAGATTCTCACTACGTTGGTGCGGATACTGTTACAGCTGTTGTGCAAATCAAGGGCAAGGTTCGCGCAAAGCTTGAAGTTGACCCTAATATTGAGGCTAACGAGCTTGAAAAACTTGCTTTAGATGCAGTAGCTGATCGCTTGGGTGGAAAGAAGCCGCGCAAGGTGATCGTGAAAGCACCAAAGATTGTGTCTATTGTGCCGGACGAAAGCTGAAAAAACAAATGTTTTCTAGGCAAAATAGCCTTTAACCACATTGGTTAATTTTACTTGAAAGATGCGTATCTTCATTTAATAGTGGAGATACGCATCTTTTTTATTTAACAATCAAAAATAAATAAGCTGAAACGAAGGAGGTGGTTAAATGAACAAAAACAATAGTAACGTTCTAGAAAGATTGGCAGCTATTGATGCTTTAAATAATAATTATGAAAATACAAATTATTTGCAAAATACTTTGAATGATGATTCTAAAAACCGCATATTGGCACAAGAGAAAAACAATTCTATAGATTATCATCTTGCTGATTTTTCCATAAGCTCAAAAGATTCTGCTTCAAATATTGATAATCTTAATAAACGAAATAATTTTGAAAAAAGAAATCTCGTCAGATTACGAATAAAACCAGTACATGCTTTGTCTATTATGCTAATTCTCGTAGTATTCTTAGCATCAAGTTTAACCATGCTCATATGTCAATCTAGAACTTATAACAAGATTTATTCTTATCAAGCACAGAGAGAATCTAAAGTTAAATCTTTAAGTAAAAAATTTGAATCAAATAATAAAGATGATGATGAATATAGCAATGATTCTAAAGAGGATTCTAAAAAAGACTTACATACAAATGAGACTAAAGATTTAACTGTTAAAAATAAAAATGAAGATTTTAGTGATAGCACGCACAAAATTAATGAAAATGATATAAGCAAAAATAATAGTGTCAACAAAGATAAAAGCGGTTGCATAAATATAAACACAGCAGGGTTGGAAGAATTACAAACTCTAAAAAGTATAGGGCCAAAAATGGCTCAAAGAATATTAGATATGCGTAAAAAGTTGCGTGTTTTTAAGCGGGTTGAAGATCTTATGCAAGTTAAAGGAATTGGGCAAAAGACTTTTTTAAAACTTAAATCAGCGACCTGCGTTGGGTAAAATTATGTGATTTTTAAGGTTGGAAAATGAAAGAATTATATTGGGATCTTGAAAATGGAAACAAGGATTTTAGGCTTGTTCCTATTGCGTTTAGCGTATGGTTTGGTTGCTTATTCGCTCGATTTATAGTTGATTCACAACAAGATTTTTTCTGTATGATAATCGCAATATTATCATTTGCTCTTTTGTGCTTTTATACTATTTTTTCAATGGGAAATTGCATTTTTACGTGCCGCTTAAAGAATACAACTGATTACAAAAGTCGCATAAAATTAAAGTTTTATGAGTTAATTAAAAAATTAAAAATAATAGGATACAAGCATGCTTTTTTAACAAGTCTTTGTGCGTTTCTAGCAGCTTTTATAATGTGTTCAATTATTCTAAACATAGAACATATGGACCCTGTTTTTAATGCTATTAAAGATCTAAAGCAAAGTGATACAGAATATAAATTTAATAGAAAAAACGATGTTCAATCCATCAGATTGCTTATGGATATAACGTCTCCTCCAAGAGTATCGCAATCCTTTAAGGGGGATTGCGTATTAAACGTGAATGTAAAACAGATTGAAATTATGGATAAAGAAAAAGTTATTAGTAGGAGTAAAAGCTTTGTGTCTGCTAAACTTTACGCTTTTAATCCAGATTGCAAAATAATGAACTACGGATACAAGATAAGTAGTTTTGGAAAAATTTCGATTTCAAAATTTGACTCTCATGCGATAGAAATTCAAGTTCCTAAAGCAAACAAAACAGATAAAACGAAATTATATAAAGTAGAAGTTATTGAAAAAGCTAATCTTTTTAAGACATTACTAAATACATTGTGGAAAGAATTTTACAATGTGACTAGTTCTTTAGATGAACAGGGTCAAATGCTTGTTCCTGGTCTTACTGTAGGACTTTTGGGGCAAGAGCATTTAAGTGATGTAGAAGATTTACGAAAAGATAGTATCGATAGCACTTATGCGAACACTATGAAACAAAGATTCAAAATAGCTGGAATAATGCACCTTATGGCGGTTTCTGGAGGACATTTTTTGCTTTTATCTTGCGTTATTCGTAAGACATGTGCTTTTTTGCTTTTGCCAAGAGTAGTGAGCGCAATATTTGAAGCTTGTGGTCATATTTTTTTATCGTGTATTGTGTATCCGTCGGCATCTGTTCTTAGAGCGCTTATAATGGGTTTAATTTCTGCTGGAGCATTAATGTTTTCTAGACAATACCAGTCTGCTAGTGCCTTAAGTATAACTGTTATAAGTGTTCTTTTTATTTGTCCAAAATATGCGTGGGATTATTCGTTTGCTCTTTCTGTTTGCGCAACTTTTGGAATAATAATTATGGGCATTCCATTGAAGAAAATATTTTTAAGGTATATGTCATCAAGTCTTGCAAGCGCATTAAGCATAACGTTGTGTGCACAGTGTTTTACGCTTCCTGTACAAATATTAATGCAACCACAAGTATCTTTCATATCTGTTATAGCAAATTTAATTGTTGCACCTTTTGTTGATTTTGCAACAATATTTGGTCTGCTTTCTCTTGTATGCGCTCATTGGAGTTATTCTATTTCTCTGATTTTTGCCACAATTTCATCTTTTGGAACAAAAATTATGGCAAATTGCGCATGGTATTTGGGAGATTTACAAATTGGAACAATACCTTGGGTTAATGGTTCTTTAGGTGCGTGGCTAATCGCGTGCGCTGAATTCACCATCTTTTTATTAGCACTTCTCATAAATAAATATTTTAGAAAAAGTGAATCATATAATAGTTTAAGGATATTTTTACAAGTTAAGTCGAATCGTTTTAAGCAGCTTATAAATGATTCAACAAAACTTTTTGAATGATTAAGTGTTTTAAGTTTTATATGGTTTGTACAATTGATAAGCGTGCAAAATTAAGCGGATTAAATAAAAACAAGGATAGTCCCATTAGTTAAATCGTGAGAATATAAATATTCTTAAGGAGTACGTATGCAAGCGTTAAAAAAATTTGCGCCATTTACAGTTGTGGTTGGCGGTGATGCGTATTTAAATGATTTAAACGCTCGCGACTTAAAAACTCGCATATTGAGCTCCTATCCAGATGCTGATGTAGTAAATTTAGACGCTTTAAATACCGATAAATATGCTTTTATAACTGCTGCAGGACCATCTTTGTTTTCTAGTGGAACAATTGTTGTTATTAACAATCTTGAACAAGCTAATGAAGATTTAGTCGAAGCAATAATAGGGTTTTGTGCTAGAGAATCTAAATCTAATAACAATGATTGCTGGGTTATTGCGCGCCACGAAGGAGGTGTTAAAGGAAAGTCAATTGTTACAAAACTTGAAAAAGCTGGAGCAAGTAAAATAACTGTACCAGATCTTAAAAAAGATGATGCAAGATTGAATTTTGTGCTAAGTCTTTTTGAAAGGAAAAATCGTAGTATAGAGCCTGCAGCAGCTGGACGCATAACAGAAGTCTTAGGCGGGAAAACCGACCAGTTGGCGGCTCTTTGTTCTCAATTGTGCTTTGATTTTGACGATAATCCAATTACTTTAAAAATAGTTGATCAATATTTAATATCAGACCCTCAGATTACTGGGTTTTTTGTAGCTGATAAAGCTGCAGAAGGTAACTATGGTCAAGCTGTTCTTGCGGCAAGAACAGCGATTTTGCAAGGTGTTGATGCTATAGCATTGATTGGGGCTTTGGCTGCAAAAATGCGAATAATTACAAAGGCTATAGCTGTTAAAAATGGGGAAATTTCTAATGCTCAAGCAAAAGTTAACCCTTGGGCTTTAAAAATGGCTATGAGATCTTTAGGCGGATGGAATGATAATGGGATTCGTAAGTGTTTTAAATGTTTAGCATGGGCAGATGAGCAGTGCAAAGGTGGAACTAGTGATGCTGATTATGCTTTAGAAAAGTGTATTAGCATAATCGCTTGCCGTGGGCGTTAATGTGAAAATTTTAAAAGCATAAAGTGTTAAAACATAAAGCGTTAAAAGTCTAATATGAAAGTGTGTGATTTTGGAAAATCAAAATATCAAAAAGCTTGTAATTCCAACTGATTCGTGTATGCGAGATCTTGGAAAAACTATTGCAAAAATAGTGCATGAAACAGACGTTATTTTGCTTTCTGGCCCACTTGGCGCTGGGAAAACAACGTTCGCGCAAGGTTTTGGACAGGGCTTGGGAATAAAAGATCCGATAGTTTCCCCAACTTTTACTATTGCTAGAGAGCTAAAAGGCACATTTTCTGATGGAAAAGTTGCGAATCTTATTCATGTAGATGCTTATAGGCTTGGTGGAAAAGATTACGCTCCAGGACAAGATGTTGTTTCTAGGCTTTTAGATGAGCTTGAATCTTTAGGTTTAGACGAAGCCTTGGAAGAACCAGGTGATGGAACTGTTGTTCTTATGGAGTGGGGAGAACAGATGGCTGGTGTTCTTGCTGATGTTCGTCTTGAAGTTCATATTGATAGGCCAATTGATAAAACTGAGTCGAATGAGTTTACAAGTGAAGGAAAGCGCGTTGTAACTCTTATCCCGGTTGGAGGAGATTGGTGCAATCGCTTAAAAATTCTTGATTAAGAGTAAGCTAAATTGGTTGGTCAATTTAAGGAAAGAAAATGAGCAATACGCTAATTATAGACACGTCATATGGTTCTACCGTTGGTATTGTGGGGCATGATCCGATAGTAGAAACAGATTCTCGCACGCATGTTGAAAGATTGCAAGTAAACATTGATTCTGCTGTAAAAAATTCTGGATTAGATCTTAAACAAATAGACGAGATTGTAGTTGGAGTAGGTCCTGCTCCTTTTACAGGTTTAAGAGCTGGGTTGGTTGCAGCTAAAGCGATTGCTTTTGCGAATAACGCAAAGATTCTAGGATGTAACAGTTTGCTTCCACAAAGTTTAATGATTCGTTCTGGCGCTTTTGAAGAATCTCTTAAAAATGGCGTTATCTCTAATAATGCAATAGTCGAAAATAATGAATCTTGCGTAGCTAAACACACGTATGTTCTTTCGTTAAATGATGCTAGAAGACGTCAAGTTTATATGAGTTTATATGACGATAGTGGTTGTGCAGTAATAGAAATGGACATTGATTATCCTGCAAATATTGTTGATAGAGTAAATCAATATTTTGAATCAAATAAGATTTGCGACTACTGTGTTTGCGTTGCAGGTCATGGTGCTAAAAAATACGCTGAAGATTGGAAGAAAATCGAAAATATACGCCTAATTACAGAAGTGAGCGCTCTTGATTTAGGTGTAAAAGGATTAGAAATATTTAAGCTGTGTGCAAGTCAAAAAGACGTTATTGAACCGCTTTATTTAAGAAGACCAGATGTATCCGTTCCAAACCCGTTGAAGCACGTTTTAGGATCTGGTGCTGCTACAAAAGTGTCGGAAAAATAGGATTCAAGCAGAAGTGCGCATATGATTGTAGACATAACTTGTTCAAAATATCCAGCTTGTGTATCAAATAGTCAAAGCTGTGCAATAGAGAAAAATGATTGTGCAAAATATGAAGCAATGGTTTCTCAAATTGCAAAAATCGAAGCAGACTTGTTTGGATCAGGATGCTGGAACAAGAACATGATTTTGCAAGAGTTACAAGCACCAATGCGCGCGTATTATGCTTATATTGACGAAAATGCAAATACTGATACAAATACAGATACGGTAGCTGGGTATGCGGGATTTTGGTTTGATGGCGACGACGCTCAAATAATGACAATAGGCGTTGCAAAAGAATATCAAAAGCAAGGAATTGCAAGCAATCTTCTAAAAACTATGATTGAAAATGCAAAATCAATAGGCGCAAAACGAATGCTTTTAGAAGTTAAAGTAAACAATAATCCAGCATTAAAACTGTATAAAAAATTCGGTTTTACAAAAATGGGATTAAGAAAAAGATACTACATGCCAGAGGGAATAGACGCATATACAATGTGCGCACAAATAGAAGACTTAGACGATTTAGAAGACTTAGACGATTTAGAAAATTTAGAAAGCTCAAAAAGCTTAGAAGAATCTAGCGAAGCTTATAACAGTGCTAAAAGTGAGGAAAACAATGAGTGAAACAAGCGAGCCAATAGTTTTAGGTATTGAATCAACTTGCGACGAAACAGCAGCCGCAATCGTTAAAGGAAGAACATTAGTTTCTAACGTTGTAGCATCCTCAATGCAAGAACACGCACGCTACGGCGGTGTTATACCAGAAATCGCATCGCGTGCGCATGCGGAAGCATTCGTGCCAGTGGTATCAAAAGCATTAGCGGATGCAAATATGGATTTGAGTGATATTGATGCTATAGCAGTAAGCGCGGGTCCAGGATTAGCAGGATGCTTAGCTGTTGGCGTTTCGGGTGCTAAAGCACTAGCTAGTGCCGCAAAAAAGCCGATTTATGGAATAAACCACGTTATTGGACACATTGCAGTAACGCAATTGCAATTCGGTGACGTACCTAAAGACGTTCTAGCGCTTATAGTTTCGGGAGGTCACACTTCTCTTTTGCATGTTAATAACATTGCGCGCAGCATAGATGTTGTTGGAACAACATTAGACGATGCAGCTGGCGAGTGCTTTGATAAAGTAGCTAGATTGCTGGGATTCCCTTATCCAGGAGGTCCGCATATTGATAGGCATGGGCGTCTTGGGAATCCAAATACGTTGAAAGTTCCGCAAGGACTTACGCAAGGTCGTTCTGGCAAAGAACATCCTTACGACTTTAGTTTTTCGGGTGTCAAAACAGCTGTTGCGCGTTGGGTGGAAGCTCGACAAGCACAAGGCTTAGAAATACCAGTAGACGATGTTTGTGCGTCTTTAGCAAACTCTGTTGCGGATGTTCTTTCGCGCAAAGCTATGATGGGCTGCGAGGAATACGGTTCAAAAACTTTGTTGATTGGTGGCGGATTCTCCGCAAACTCACAACTTAGAGAGCATCTTTTAGAGCAAGGCAAAGAGCATGGAATCGAAGTTCGTTTGCCAGAGCTTAAGCTTTGCACGGATAACGGAGCAATGGTGGCAATGCTTGGTGTGAATTTGGTGGAAGCAGGAGTTCGTCCGTCTGCTCCAGATTTTGCAATCGATTCAGCAATGCCACTTACAACCGTTAGCTTATAATAGTAAAAGTAGTTCTAAAATAAGCGAGGTGTTTTGTGTACGAAGGCTATGCACGTAGAGGAGTTTTGCAAGTTGGTGAAAAAATCCAATTCACCGATAGAAAAGGCAAGCGAATCACAGCACAGCTTACTAAAGGCGGAGTTACACAAACCGAGCATGGCATTATTTTGCACGACGATGTTATTGGCAAAACTCAAGGTGTTGTAGTAACAACAGTTAGTACAAAACGTGATTTTGAGCGTAGTAATAAGCAACTTGACGCGTCTAAAGAATCAAACAAGCCATGGATGGCAGCGCGTGCAATAGGCGGATGGGATTATGTGGTTATGCGCCCACGATTGGCGGATTACGTTTTATCTATGCCAAGAGGCGCTCAAATCATGTATCCAAAAGATATTGCACAAGTGATTTCTTTAGGAGATATTCGCTCTGGAATGCGCGTTTTAGAGTCTGGAGCAGGCTCTGGCGCAATGAGCTTAAGTCTTTTAGACGCTGTTGGTCAAAGTGGTGAGCTTACGACAATAGAACTTAGACCTGATTTTGCTAGAATCGCGCAACTAAACGCAACAATTTACTATGGCGAAAAACCAGAATGGTGGAATCTTTTAACTGGAGATTTTGACTCAGTAGCAAAGTCACTTCCAGAAGGCTATTTTGATCGCATTATGCTAGACATGCTTGATCCTTGGAACAGGCTTGAACAAGCCTATAGGGTTATTGCTCCAGGTGGCGTATTAGTTGCGTACGTAACAACCACAACGCAAATGTCTAGAATGGCACAAAGTTTGCGAGCTTCGGGAGTTTGGACAGAACCAGAGATTCAAGAAACGTTAGAAAGAACTTGGAAAGCACAAGATTTAGCAGTTAGACCAGATCATGCAATGATAGGTCATACTGGTTTTTTGGTTATTTCGCGCGCAATGGCGCAAGGATTTAATGCGTTAAGAAAGCGCGAGCGTGCTACAAAAGATACTGTTAGCGATATTGATGACTTAACTCCCGAAGAGCGCGCAGAACAGCTAGAAGATTTGTCTCTTAGAGATATATCAGATAGAAAGCTTAGAAAAGTCCTTAGAGATTTAGATTTGCAAATCGCACAATTACCTAACTCAAATCCAAAGCCTAATAAGGCTTAACTGAAGACTGAGGAGATTAAAATGGCGGCGTCAATCAAAAAAATCGTTAAAAAAGTAAAGCATGCAAAATATGTGCTATTACTGATGCGCCACGCAAAAGCACAGCCGCCAACAATGGGAGATGATTGGGGAAGGGACCTTAGCGATAAAGGTTTGAAACAGGCGAAAATAATGGCAAAAGGTTTACAATCCTTAAAGCTTGTTCCAGACTACATTATTTGTTCAAGTGCAAATCGCACCGAACAAACAATGCACAAAATGCTTAAAAAGTTTGGAGATTCTCCAATAGTAGCGTCAAGAAAAAGCTTATATGATGGCGGAATGCAGTCTGTAATGGATGAGCTTTGCGCGATTAGGAGTGATTCTAGAATAACAATGATTATTGGTCATGAGCCAACAATGTCGATGGCTGCGCAATGGCTTTCTTCTCCAGATTCAGATCCTGATATATTAGGAACAATGCGACTCGGATTAGCTAATGCTTCGATTATTGTTTTAGTGTCTGATGTACCTTTTGCATCCTGCGGTTTGCGAGGAGCTAAAGCGTTGGGAATTATAACCCCAAAGGATTTTGAATAGTAAAAATACGCTTAAATTTAAATAAAATCTACATATAAGTTTAGATTATAACGACACCCCCAAATTGCTAATGACCTCATTAAGCCAAATGTTTGCTAGGCTGAATCAGGTTAAAGAATTGTTTTGGAGGATATATGTCTACTGTTTTAACATCCGTATCAGGATTCCCACGAATCGGCGCGAATCGCGATCTTAAAAAAATAATTGAACGCTATTGGAAAAAAGATGCAACTTTAGAAGAAGTGAGACAAGTTGCAAAAGATTTGCGCAAAAAGCATTGGAAAATTCAGGCAGAAGCTGGAATAGAACTTATACCAAGCAATGATTTTAGCTATTACGATCAAATGCTAGACACAGCAATCTTGCTTGGTGCAGTGCCAGAAAGATACAAGAAGCTAAAGTTTGAAAATGCAGAAGATACGCTTTTTGCAATTGCGCGCGGATATCAAGGGGAACGAGGAGATGTAACAGCGCTTCCAATGAAAAAGTGGTTCACAACCAACTACCACTACATTGTTCCAGAAGTAGAAAATCCGCATGATTTGCATTTAGCTGGCACAAAACCATTCGACGAGTTCAATGAAGCAAAAGCGCTCGGAATTGAAACGAAGCCAGTGTTGATTGGACCATACACCTTCTTAAAACTAGCGCGCACTCCGCAAGCTCAAGAGTTAGAGGCAAATAAAGAAACAATTGAAGCATTAGCAAACGCATATTGCGATATTGTAAAACGATTTGTAAGTCTTGGAGCAAAATGGCTACAATTTGACGAGCCATACTTGTGCTTAGATAAAGAAGATGGTGATTTAAGGATTTTTAGCGATTTATATAAGCCGATTCTTCAAAGCAGACTTGAAAGTGCGGAGAATGCTCAAAACGTTAAAATTTTGCTCAACACGTATTTTGGCAATATTTTAGACTCTTATAAAACGCTAAACGATTTAGCTTTCGATGCAATTGGCTTAGATTTTGTAGAAGGCAAAGAAGAAAACCTTACAGCTTTGCAAGAATATGGAGTAAACGAAAATACAACTATTTTTGCAGGAGTTGTAAATGGCAGAAACATTTGGAAAAATGATTACGCACAAAGTCTTGGCTTGTTAGATGCTTTGCAAAAAAATGTTACTAATCGCGTAGCTGTTTCTACTGCATGCTCGCTTTTGCATGTTCCATTTAGTACGGATGGAGAAGAGCTTGGAGAAGACGTATTAAAGCATTTTGCGTTTGCTGTAGAAAAGTTGCAGGAAGTAAACGAAATTGCTCAACTTTGTGTTATGAATGATGATGAGCTTAAAAATAGCAAGGAATTGGCGCAAAATCAGGCATTGTTTGACGGGTCTAGAGTAAAAGTAGACGAAAACGTTAAAGCGCGAATCGCAAGCCTTAAGCCAGAAGATTTTGAGCGAAAGCCATCTCGCGCGGAGCGTCAAAAATTGCAAAAAGAAGCATTAGGATTGCCTGATTTGCCTACAACAACTATCGGATCCTTCCCTCAAACAAAAGAAATAAGGGCGACTAGAGCGCTTTTTAGAAAAGGCGAAATTAGTAAAGAAGAATACGACGCCTTTATTCGCAATCAAATAGACGAGTGCATAGAACACCAGGAGCGCATTGGCTTAGACGTTCTTGTGCATGGCGAGTTTGAGCGAAACGACATGGTTGAATACTTTGGCCAGCATTTGCACGGATTTAAGTTTACAAAAAACGCTTGGGTTCAGTCTTACGGAACTCGATGCGTAAAGCCTCCAATCGTTTGGAGCGACGTTTCTAGAGCGCAGCCGATCACAGTAGAGTGGAGTGCGTATGCTCAAAGCCGCACAAACCATGTTATGAAAGGCATGCTAACAGGGCCTGTTACGATTCTTAACTGGTCTTGGCCTCGCGAAGATATTACGCACGAAGAGCAAACTCAGCAGCTTGCTCTTGCAATTCGAGACGAAGTCTTGGACTTGGAGCGTGCTGGAATTCGCGTAATTCAAATCGATGAGGCAGCTTTGCGTGAAAAGCTTCCGCTTAGGCGTTCGGATTGGCATAAGAAGTATTTGGATTGGGCGATTGCAGCTTTCCGTCTTGTGCACTCTGCTGTAGATGCCACTACGCAAATCCACACGCATATGTGCTACTCGGAGTTTAACGACATTATTCGAGACATTGATGCAATGGATGCGGACGTAATATCGTTTGAAGCTTCGCGCGGAGATTTAGTTGTTTTGGACGCTATTCATAACGCGAACTTTGAAACAGAAGCGGGTCCTGGTGTTTACGACATTCACTCTCCTCGCGTTCCTAGCGAAGAAGAAATTGTTAATAGGATTCACGAGATTTTGCACAAAATGCCAGCCAACAAACTTTGGATTAACCCAGATTGTGGCTTGAAAACTAGAGGCAATGCAGAAACGTGGGTTAGCTTGCAAAATCTTGTTTCGGCAGCTAAAAAAGTTAGAAGCGAATTGGGTGGCGGTCTAAAATGACGTACAAACCAAAGTTTTCGCTAGAGGTGTTTCCGCCTAAAAGAACATCTCCAATAGGAACGATTTACGACACTTTAGACGGCTTAAGGGGCTTGGATCCAGATTTTATATCCGTAACTTACGGAACTGGAAAATCTTCGGATCGAACTGCTACTGCTAGAATCGCCAACACTATTCGATCGGAGTATGGCATTAAAACTGTTGCTCACTTAACAGCAAGATACTTGGATTATGACGATGTTGACGAAGCTTTAGACATGTTTGATAAGGCAGGCGTTAGTGGCGTTTTAGCTTTGCGCGGAGATGTTATTGAAAATCAGAATGCTGCTGGAGTGTTTAATCACGCAAGCGATTTAGTATCGTATATTCACTCAAAGCGCCCAGATTTGCCTATTTTGGGGGCGTGCTACCCAGAAAAACATCCAGAAGCTGCTACTTTGCAAGAAGACATCGATAATCTAAAGCGAAAAGTTGATGCTGGAGTAACTCACTTGATTTCGCAACTTTTTTACAATAACGATGACTTTTTGCACTTTAGGGATTTAGCTAGAAAATCTGGCATTAACGTTCCAATTGAAGCTGGAGTTATGCCTGTTGTAAACGCGAATCAAGTTAAGCGAATGACAAAAATGTGCTCTTCTAAAATAAGTGAGCCAGTTTTAGCAATGATTGAGCGATGGGGAAGTAACCCAGAAGTCTTGCAAGACGCTGGAAGCATATTTGCGTCTCAACAGATTAACGATTTAGTTGCGGAAGGCGTAGACGGAATACACTTGTACACAATGAATCGTCCTGGCGTTACTAGAAGCATTTGGTCAAACGTTAAGCCACTTTTTACTAAGATAGTGTAAATTTGTATATTTGTGGTGCAGCACAAGGGTCATGTTGTACTGCACCACAATGTACAGTGGCGTTATGAGCAGTCAAAAAAGCAGTAATAGCGATTTAGATCATAATTTAGGCACTGATTTAAAACAACATGCGGATTTTAATTTAAGTTTTGCTAAAGAAACTGACTTATCATACAGAACTCTAGTTAAAGCTGGATTTGCTCGTCCAGAATCTGCTCGTAAAACCATAGAAGATATTTGCAAAAATTGTGAGAATAATTCAATTAATGCGCTCAAAATCTTAGAAAGCATAAATAGAGCAGAAGACCCAGATTACGCAATTTTAGCGTTTAAAGATATATATCAATCTCAGAAAAAAACTGTTGAAAATATTGCGGAGAACTCGAATAATTCATTATTAACAAGCCCACTTGCGTCTTTAATGCAAGTTCTTGGAGCATCTAAATCATTTGCGATGCTAATGAGAACGCACACTGATTTAATAAACGCTGCAGCAAATGACCCAAATCATTTACTACACATGACTTTAGAAGAACGTGTTTCGGATTTACTAGAAGCTATTCAATCTTACAGTGCAACAGTAGTAAACGAAGAAAAAGAAGATTTACAAAATTTAAAAGAAGAAGACAACGTTGTCGCCAAGAATTGTAGCTCGTACACTGTTCCAATAAGCTCTATGGGTTTTGCTCAAGCTGTTTGTGCTCTTAGAGCGAGATATCGCCAGCATATTGCTGCAATTATGGCATATGATTTGGCTAGTGCAGACCCTGTAGAATTACAGCCAGATATAAGTCGTAAACTTTCGGATGCTGCGGATGCGGCTCTTGAAGCTGCGCTTGCGATAGCGCGCGGGCAAGTTTCTGGATCTTGTTGCTGCAGGTTTGCAATAATAGCAATGGGAAAATTGGGAGCGCAAGAAGTAAACTACGTTTCCGACATTGACTTAATATATGTAGTAGAACCAACTAATGGCGTTAAACAAGATGAAGCTTTGCGAGTTGGGTCTTCTATTGCACTTGTTTTGCAAAAAGTGTGTCAATCGATTGTTATGGGTTGTGCGGAGCCACCATTATGGCAAATTGATACAGCGCTAAGACCAGAAGGCAAAGATGGACCTCTTGTTAGGCGCTTGGAATCACATAACGAATACTACGAAAAGTGGGCAAGTAGCTGGGAGTTTCAAGCATTACTAAAGTCGAGACCAGCCGCAGGAGACAGGCAGCTTGGTAAAGATTATAGACAAATGGCAGATTCGCTTATTTGGAAAGCGTCTGGGCGAGAACACTTTGTTGCAGATTGCCAACATATGCGACAGCGAGTAGAGTCTTTGATCCCTGCGTCTCAGCGAGATTTAGACATGAAGCTTGGACGCGGAGGATTGCGAGATGTTGAGTTTACAGTTCAAATGCTGCAACTTGTGCACGGAAGTGAAGATAAGTCTTTGCGAGTTAGAGATACTCTAGGAGCGCTTAATGCACTATCTGCTGGAGGCTACGTTTCTAGGTCGCAAGCTGCAATTTTGGCAGAACACTACCGCTTTGAGCGCGTTCTCGAACATCGACAGCAAATGTGGAATATGCAACGCACTCATTTATTCCCAGATTTAGGTGCACAAGGAAATGGTGGATTAGATCGCGCAAGAAGCATTAGTGCGGAAGAGCTTAATAGTAACGAGCAAATTAGGCGTCTTGCTAGAGCTGTTAGACTTAAGCCAGAAGAGCTTGTAGCTAGATTTGACAAAGCGCGCCGGGAAATTAGGCATTTGCATAAAGATATTTACTACCGTCCAATGCTGCCGATTAATGCGCAAACTGATGCAGATCCTATTGTGTTGTCTGCAGAAGCTGCGCGCGCTCGCTTTGCATCGATAGGTTTTGCTGATGCAAAAGCTGCACAAATGCATGTTGAAGCGCTTACTGATGGACTTTCACGCGCTGCTAAAATTCACAGAATTTTGCTTCCAGCAGTGTTGAAATGGCTTGGAGAAGGTCAAAATCCCGACATGGGTTTGCTTGTTTTCAGGAGACTTTCAGAGCGTTTCGGTGGTAAGAACACGTATCTTGGATTTTTGCGTGATTCTCCTAGCGCGGCTCGCAGGCTTTGTCATGTTTTGTCTGATTCGCGTTATTTAGGCGATGCAATGATGCAGTCAATACAATCTATTACTTGGCTTGGAGACGATTCGGCGCTTACACCTAGGGGCAGAGAAAGTTTAGATATGCAGACAAGCGCAATGTTGGCAAGATATTCAAGCAGCATTGTGGATTTTGCTCAGTCTTTGCGTGCTTTAAGAAGGCAAGAAATTGAGCGAGTAGCTCTTGCTTGGATGTGTGGGATTATTGACGATGATACTTCGATGCAAGCGATGAGTGATGTGTTTGATGCTGTACTTGATGCTGCTCTGCAATGGTCTATGAAAGATGCGTCTTTAAAAATGGACTTAGAAGAGAGTAAAGCTTTGATTGCCATTATTGCCCTCGGACGTTATGGTGGCAGGGAAGTTAATTTCTGTTCTGACGCGGATATGATGGTTGTTTATAAGCCGATGGCGAATGATGATGATTGCAAGATTGAATATGATTCTATATCTGATATTGCTCACCGTTTCGCGCAGACTACTGTAGACATATTGCGCAATATCCTGCAAGGTCCTCTTACTTTAGAGCCAAAAATTATGGTCGATTTAGATTTGCGACCAGAAGGTAAAGATGGTCCGCTTGTGCGTTCGCTAGAATCGTGTGAGCATTATTACCAAAAGTGGGCTAGTACGTGGGAAAATCAAGCACTTTTGCGCGCGCGTTTTGCTGCAGGGTCGAAAGATTTGGCAGATGCTTTGCTAAGCGGAGTAGTAAACAATTTGCGTTATTCACCAGATCCTCTTAACGAATCTCAATTGGCGGAAATTCGTAAGCTTAAAGCGCGTATGGAAGCAGAACGCTTACCAAGAGGCGTTAGTAGAGACAGACATTTGAAGCTTGGGCGCGGTGGTTTAAGCGATGTTGAGTGGACTGTTCAGCTTTTGCAATTGCAATATGCTGGGAAATACAGGTCCTTGCGAGTAGTTGGCACAATGCAAGCGTTGAAAGCGCTTAAAGAATTGAATTTGATCGAAGATGAAGACGCAAATGTGTTAGAAAAATGCTGGCATATGTGTTCTGCAGTGCGAAATGCGAACTTCTTGTGGTCTGGTTCCTTGGAGCGCGCGGATGTTATTCCAACAGACTCTTATTCTTTAGGCGGAATCGCAACTTATCTTGGGTACGATCCAAACCAAGGTCGCGTTTTTGAAAACGATTTAATGGCTGTTATGCGTCAATGCCGCGAAGTCATGTCCCGTCTCTTCTACTGTCGCTAATAGTTGACATTTTATTGTGTCGGTAAGTCTGACAAATCGTGTACAATCTACAAGGTCGCGTGTGGTCGCGGTCGTTTGCCAACTAGCGAAAGGTAAGCGGTTCTATTATGACGAACGCATTTTATGATTCTTCTAATCAGGTTTTTTCTCGTTGTGCAATTGCTCAATCGTTAGCAAACAAAAGCGTTGTTACATTAGACGATATTTCTACAGCTCAAATACGAATGCTATTAGATAAAGCACGATATATTGACGAGCACAGAAAAGAAGTGGCCCACACTTGCGATGGTAGAGTGTTGGCCACTCTTTTTTATGAGCCGAGCACGAGAACTCGACTAAGCTTTGAAACAGCAATGCTTCGCTTAGGTGGAAAGGTGATCGGTTTTGCGGGAGCACAGCTTTCTAGTGCAAGCAAAGGCGAAACGGTTAGCGACACTTTAAAAGTGGTGTCAAATTATGTAGACGTTGTAGCAATGCGTCATCCTAAAGAAGGTGCTGCATTTGTGGCGTCGCATGCAGGAAGTGTTCCTGTTGTTAATGCAGGAGACGGCGGCCATATGCACCCTACTCAAACTCTTGCAGATTTAGCTACAATTCTTGCGCGATTTGGCAGGCTGAATAACTTAACAGTTGGTTTATGCGGAGACTTAACATACGGTCGCACTGTTCACTCGCTTATTGAAACTTTATGCCGCTTTGGGAATGTTCACTTTGTGCTAATTAGCCCAGATGAGCTTAAAACTCCTCAGTACGTAATCGACCGCATTAACGATACGCCTTCGTGCACTTACGAAGAAACTCGCGACTTAATGGAAGTTATTGGCAGCTTGGACGTGCTTTATATGACTCGCGTGCAAGAAGAGCGTTTTACAGATCGCGAGCAATACTTGCGACTTCGTGACACTTATATTTTAACAGAAGAAAAATTGCAAAAAGCAAAATCTTATATGCCAGTGCTTCATCCGCTTCCGCGTATTAACGAAATCGCTGTTGATGTTGATGACGATCCTCGTGCAGCATACTTTGAGCAGGTTAAAAATGGCATGCTTATGCGAATGGCATTAGAAAGCTCTGTATTAGGAGATGAGCTTCCAGGATATGAGCCGACTGATTTTGTGAATATTCCTAAAGATGAGTTGGAAGCTCACGATTCTCATGGAATTTCGTTGGCTAATCCTCGCGTTCACATATCTGACGAGAATGCTCCAGAAAATCTTATATGTCCTAACTCTCGTTGCATAACAAACAGTGAGTTGACTCTTAAGCGTAGATTCTATAAAGCTGAGTCAGATAGACATGAGTATCATTGCTTGTATTGTGATGAAGAATTGCAGTGAATTCAAGTAGAATACACGTAAATAACATAATTCAAAATCAACAATAAAACTGAATAAAAAATAGAAATAAGCAAAACTAGGAGCAATATGAACGACTCACGCATGTTAACCTTGCGAAATATTGCCGTTTGGGATACTGGCGAGCGAATCGATTTGGTTATAGATGGCGTTAGACAAGACGCTTTAATTGAGAAAAACGCTCGAATTTCGGGGGAAATTGATGCAAGTGATTGGATTGTTGCTCCTGGTTTTGCAGACCCGCACGTGCATTTTAGGGATCCTGGTCAGACTGATAAAGAAACAATGATGACTGGGGGCAATGCTGCTGCTGCTGGAGGATATACGAATGTGCTGATTATGCCAAACACAATTCCAGCTGTTGACGGTGAGCCTTGGAATGATGCTCCTTTTGATGTAGAAAACGTTATAGATTTTTTGCAAAGATACGGGTGTATTTATGGCGTAAAACTGCCAGTACACTACGATTTAAGTGTTTGTGCTTCAATAAGTAGGCAAGGTTTAAAACCAAGCAATATTGAGCTCTGGAAAAAATATGTTCATGGTGTTGATGATAATCAAAAAACTTCGCCTATGAAAAAGCATCCAATTACTGCAATAAGTGATGATGGTTCTGCTGTTACAGATTCGATTTTGCTAGACGTTCTTAAAATGGCGAAAGAAACAGGATTGCCACTTGTTGAGCATTGTGAGCATCATGATTATGGTTCGGTAAACGAAGGACCAGTTGCTAAAATTCTAGGCCTTGGCGGAATTCCTGCATCTACAGAGCTTGCGATTGTTAATAGGGATATAGAAGCAGTTCGCAAAATAGGTGTTCACGTGCACTTCCAGCATGTTAGTACGGCTGCCGCTTTCGAAGCTATTCGCAAAGCCAAGAAAGAAGGTTTGCCGATTACTTGCGAAACAGCCCCACATTACGTTGCTCTTTGCGATGAGGATGTGCTTAAGTATGGGTCAATGGCAAAGATGAATCCACCGCTAAGATCTAAAGCGGATAGACAGGCAACTCTTGCTGCTATTGCAGATGGCACTATAGACATGATTGCCACGGATCACGCTCCTCACACAGCAGGTGATAAAGCTGGCGATTTTGCTAATACTCCAAATGGGATTATTGGTTTGGAATGTGCTTATGGCGTATGTCGTAAAGTGCTTGTTGACGCTGGGTATACGGATGATAAGCACTTAATTGAACTTATGTCGATTAATCCTATGCAATTTATGAGTAGAAGACCTACAGATGTTACAGCTTTGCTTAATGTGTCTTCGCGTTGTGCCGTGAGACGAACATTAAAATTAAGTGAAACTGAACATCCAGAAAATATTGATTTAGTGCTTATTAATATGCGTGAAAAATGGAGCGTTGATGCGAATTCCTTCCATTCAAAGGCTCGTAATACTCCATTTGAAGGATGGCAGTTACAGGGAAGACCAGTTGCTACTATTGTTGGCTCAGAAATCGCCTTTTCTCGCATGTAATTTGTGTATTTTATAAATCGTGTTTTATAAGTAAAGACAAAGACTAAAAACTAAAAAATAGTTTGCGGCTAGTAGAGGAACAATATGGACGAACTGATAGAAGAAATCGCAGCGAAGCAAAACCCTACTGTTGTTGGATTAGATCCAAAGCCTGGGATTTTGCCTGCGCAAATTCTAAGTGGATTATCTGATGAAGTTTTGCAAGAAGTCGAAGATGAAGAGGCTTTGCCAACCTTGCTTGCTGCATCGTACTTTGAGTTTAATCGTGCGATTATTGATGCGATTTACGACATTGTTCCAGCTGTTAAGCCACAAATTGCAATGTACGAGGCACTTGGTTCCGCTGGAATCGACACTTATGCTATGACTTGTGATTATGCAAAATCACGTGGGTTATTTGTTATTGGTGACGCAAAACGAGGCGATATTGGTTCCACGGCAGCTCAGTATGCAGCACATTTGCGAGGATTTGCTGATCTTGATTCGTATTTTAAAGATGATTCTTACGATTTTAACGAATCTTTAGTTAATCTTCTTAAAAGCGCTAGCACAAAAGATGTTTGGCACGAGGACTCTCTTACCGTAAACCCATATATGGGTTCAGATGGCGTTAAGCCATTTATAGATGAGGCAGTAGCGCGTAATAAAAATATTTTTGTTCTTCTGCGCACGTCTAATCCTTCTAGCAAAGAGCTTCAAGAACTTGTTGTTGAAGATGGCAAACCAGTTTATGAGCATATGGCAGGTTTGATAGAAAAATGGGGTGAATCAAATATTGGGACTAAAGGGTATTCACGAGTAGGAGCAGTAGTTGGAGCAACTCATCCAGAAGAAGGTAAGCGTTTGCGCGAGATTATGCCACACACTTTCTTCCTTGTTCCAGGTTATGGTGCACAAGGTGGAACGGCACAAGATGTTTCTGGAATGTTTGATGAAAATGGTCGAGGTGCAATAGTGAATTCTTCTCGCGGAATTATTGGTTCTTGGCAAAAATCGCAAGATTATGTTAAAAACAAGTCTTCTCTTTCTCTTAATAATATTCTTGAGATTGTATCTGATTCTGCTCGCAAATCTGCTTTAAACATGAGAGATGACTTAAGACAAGCAGTATATAAATAAATCGTGTGTTAGTGTTAATGCAAAGCGAATCACAATTAGGAATTATTTCAAGATCATTGTGTCAAAATTGTGAATATGCGCGTGTAAAAACAATTATGCATGTATAACTAAATATAACTAAAAACTGAAAATAGCTAAAGATAGCTAAATTACGCAACGATACGACTACATAAGGTAGGGTAAAACTAGATGAGTGATGGCATGTTTATTCAAACTCGAAAATCTTTGAGAAACGCCATATTTACGTTACGTGAAGACGCTTATGATTCTTCGGGTGCAGATTCTTTTAGTGCAAAAAGTTTGCACGCTGATGATTTAAAATACACTCGTCTTTTAGGTCGCCGTGCTATAGAAGTTCTTGATAATCAAAAGCTTGACGAAGGCGTGTATCGCTTAGTTTTGCGCGATGATGCTATTGCTAAAACTGCCGCTCCTGCGCAATTTGTTAACTTATATTCTCCAGATTCTACAACTATGCTTCCTAGACCATTTGGTGTTGCAAGCGTTGATGGAGATACTTTTAGCCTTATTTTTGCTGTGATTGGTAAAGGAACTGCCGAATTTTCGGAGCTCAAAGCAGGAGATACTGTAGACGCTTTAGGCCCATTAGGATTGGGTTTTGATATTTCTAAGCCAGCACACTATGTTCTTGTAAGCGGAGGATTGGGTGTTCCTCCTTTGATTTGTGCTGCACAGGCGATTGCAAAAAACAAGAATTGCAAAGTGACTGCGGTTCTTGGATATCGCGATAACCATTTTGCTGACTCATTTATGAAGGAATACGTTGATAATGTTTATAGCATTAGCAACGCGCAAGGAACTGTTATTACTTTGCTTAATGAACTCGAGCAAGAAAATCATTTTGATTTTAATGGAGATTTGCCTATTGTTGTTCTTTCTTGCGGTCCTATGCCAATGATGAAGGCTGTAGCTCATTGGGCGCATGAGCGTAATGTTAAATGTCAATTAAGCTTAGAGGCGAGAATGGGATGCGGATATGGAACTTGTGTTGCTTGCGTTGTAGATACTTTAGAAGGCAGACTTAAAGTTTGTAACGAGGGACCAGTGTTTGACACCGAAAGATTAGGCTGGGAGTAAAAAGATATGAGTAATGAAATGAATAATGCTTTAGAAAATGCGCAAAATGGCGCACAGAATAGCCCATCAACTCTTGGATTTGACACTAGTCATGTGTGGAAACACAGCACTAAAGTAGCTGGAGTTGAATGGAAGAATATGGTTGGGACCGCTTCTGGCACATTCCAACTTGCAGCTTGCGCGCACTTTTACGATGTGAGTCAGCTTGGAGCAATTTGTACAAAAGGTGTTTCCCCGGTTCCTTGGCAAGGAAATCCTGCTCCGCGCACTGCAGAATCGCCTTCTGGAATGGTGAATGCTGTTGGCTTGCAAAATCCTGGAGTTGACCACTATTTAGTAGATGAGTTGCCAAAGCTTAAAAAGCTGGGGGCTCTTGTAATTACTAACGTTGCAGGCCATAGTGATGACGATTATGCTCAAGTTGTTGAAAAGCTTGCAGATTCTGCTGCAGACATGCTTGAGATTAATGTAAGTTGCCCAAACGTGACTCATGGTGGAATGAGCGTTGGTACGGATCCTATTGCGCTTCATCGCTTAATTAAGCGTCTTCGCGCAATGACGGATAAGCCGATGATTGTAAAAATGACGCCAAACGTTACTGATATCGTCTCGATTTGCAAAGCTGCGGTTGATGCTGGAGCGGATGCTCTAAGCATGATTAACACTCTGGTTGGATTGCGAATTGATATTCGCACAGGCGAGCCTATTATTGCAAACCGTACTGGCGGCGTTTCCGGTCCTGCTATTTTCCCGATTGGACTTGGGTTTGTGTGGCGAGTTCGTCAAGCTATGCCAGATATTCCAATTATCGGCATTGGTGGCATTGATTCTGGCGAAAAAGCTTTGGAATACTTGTATGCTGGCGCTAATGCTGTAGAAGTTGGTGCTGCTGCTTTGGTGGATCCTACTGCTCCTATTCGTATTGCGAGAGAGCTTGATGATTTGCTTGATTCTCGTCCAAAGCTTGCGTCTTTGCTTGCAGAAGGAAAGACTTGGCGCTGAAATTAAGTATTTAAAAGGTATTTAGAAAGTATTTAAAAAAGTATTTAAAATTATTTTAAGAAAGAGAGCTAATTATGGCAGAATTAGACGAGCGTTTTACAAAGTTTTTGCTTGACTCGGGCGCGCTTAAGTTTGGTGACTTTACGTTAAAATCTGGTCGTCAATCACCTTATTTTATTAATGCTGGAGCTTTTGACGACGGCATGAAAATCGCGAGCTTAGGAGCATACTACGCTCAGCGCGTTGTTGCAGCAATTGAAGAAGGCAAACTTCCGCAAGATATTGACACTGTTTTCGGTCCTGCTTATAAGGGTATTCCGCTGGCAGTTTCTACGGCGATGGCTTTGACAAATAATCACAATATGCCTGTTGGTTTTACTTTCGACCGCAAAGAGCGAAAGGATCATGGCGACGGCGGAATTATGGTTGGAAAACCGTTAAAAGACGGCATGAAAGTTTTGCTTGTTGACGACGTGATGACAGCTGGAACTGCAGTTCGCGAAACTTTGCCAAAACTTAAAGCGGAAGCAAATGTGCAAGTTGTAGGCTTGATTTTGGCAGTAGACAGAATGGAACGCACAAAAGACAGTGAGCTTTCTGCAGTAAAAGCAGTAGAGCAGAAGTTTGGTTTCCCAGTTTTGCCAATTGCTAACGTGCGTGAAATTTTCGCTGCAGCACAAAAACTCACTAATAATGACGGAAGCGCTGTTATGGATGAGAATTTGGCTGCTCGAGCTGAAAATTATTTGCGAGAATATGGTGCATGAATTGTCTGTGCAATATAGACTTATACAATTATAGACTTGTATAATTAAGCAATTATATAAGTCATGTATGAGTTGTGTTCTTGCTATTTTATTCATACATATGTTTGTTAAATAGGAATGGCGGATTATGAAAGAGGACAATAACGAATATCAGGATTTGAATGATATAGCTTCATTTAATAATCCGCCTGAGTATGAGCAAGATACCATTTTTGATCGGTCTAGTAATGATTCAAACAGATCATTATTAAGCGATAAGAAAGCTATTGCAGTGATTATATCTGTTTCACTTATTGCAGTAGCAATTGTTATCGGAATATGGTTATCTTTGTTTGCACATAGTTCTAGTAATATAAACGCGGGCGAGCCATCTAAAAAGTGCGTTCAGTTGCGTACACAAGTTCTTTCAGCTAAAGCTGACCTTAAAAAAATCATTTCAAGCCAAAACGTGCATGATGCTTCTGAAATAAAATCTTCCGATTTTGATGCTGATTTTGATTCAGTTAAGGATACTGTTGACGATTTTCAATCTTCCTTAAATTATGCCAATGATGATTTGAAAAATGATATTTCAGATTGTCCAGTTGGAGCCAGTTCTTACGATTCACCATCAGTCGAAAATAAGCTTTCCAACCAGTTGGATACTTTGAATAAAGATGCTGATTCGCTTAAAAAATCTTCTGATAATCTTTTAAAAACAAGTAGAACTTCTTTTGGCGATCAATTGTTAAATCTTGTTAAAAAAGCTAGAGAGCTTGTAGAAAAAGCGAAAGATTTGCCTATTTTAGCTGTTGCTTCTAAAAGTCTAGAAAATGCTATTAATGATGCTGGTAATGCTCTTGCTAAAAGCAGCAATAATTATCAAGAGTTAAAGCAGTCTTATCAAAAAATAAAAGCTGTTATAAGCCAGTACGAAGATAGAATTAAAAAAGTGAGCGATAGATTTTTAAGTAGAGATGGCAATGGGTATCCTTTTGATGCTCCACATCCTCAGGATGATCAAGGTGGCTATATTCCAATGGGTCGTAGTCAAAACTCAGAGTCGTCGGAACAAAACGATCAAGAGTAACGAATAATCGCGTTAAATGCGTGTTGTTATTTTAGTTGTTATTTTAGTTGTTATTTTAATTAGTTGACGCTTTGTGGCATAATAAGCAAGGTTTATTTCTTAGCTGTGTAAATTGCAGCTTTAATTAACGAAAGAAACGGATAACTCGTGGCACAGACTACCAATGATATTAAAAATGGATCGGTTTTGAACCTTGAAGGTCAGCTTTGGACCGTCATCAAGTTCCAGCATGTTAAGCCAGGTAAAGGTCCTGCTTTTGTGCGTACCACCATTAAGAACGTGCTCTCGGGCAAGATTGTCGACAAGACTTTTAACGCCGGCATGAAAATGGAGTTCGAGACCGTTGATAATCGCACTTTGCAGTACTCTTATGAAGATGGCGATAACTTCGTCTTTATGGATATGAACACTTATGATCAGGTTTATATTCCTAAGGACTTAGTTGGTGAACAAAGCAAGTATTTGCTTGAAGGCACTGATTGCATTGTAAGTTTCCATGACGGCACTCCTTTGAGCGTTGAGCTTCCAGCTTCTGTAATTTTGACCATCACTCACACTGAACCTGGTTTGCAAGGTAACCGTTCTAACGCTGGCACAAAGCCTGCAACTGTTGAAACTGGTGCTGAGATTCAGGTTCCACTGTTTGTTGGCGAAGGCGAAAAGGTGAAGGTTGACACTCGTGACGGCTCTTACCTTGGTCGTGAAAACTAATTAAATTTTTTGTATAAAGCGACTCGGCGGCGATTCTTGTTGCTGAGTCGTTTTATTTTGCAATAGCTATTTTGTGCAATATTTGATATATATTGATGTAAGTTTAATTCTTGTAGACTTTAAGGATCTATAAGATTATGTAGTTTGATAGAAAGACGATACTATGGCACGTTCCACCGCTCGCAAAAGGGCTTTGAATACGCTGTATGAGGCAGATGAAAAGAATCAAAATATTCTTTCTTTGCTTGAAGAACGTTTGAAGGAGCCAGGTGCGCAAACTCCTCTTCCAGATTATGCTGTTGATATTATTCGAGGAGTTGGTGAGCGTAGAAATAGGATTGATAAGACGTTGAATCGTTATTCTACTGGCTGGAAAGTCGGAAGAATGGCGGTGATTGATCGTAATATTTTGCGAATAGCTGTATGGGAGATTCTCTTAAACGACGAAGTGCCAGATAAGGTTGCTATCGATGAGGCTATTTCTCTTGCAAAAATGTATAGTGATGATGATGCTATTGCGTTTATTCATGGCTTGTTAAGCGCGATTATGGCAGACAAAGAAGCTTGCTTAGCAAAGTTTAATGGTGAGGCATCTGCGGAAGATACTGCTGGAGAAGTTAATGAAACTGAAGCAGCTGATTCTTCAGATGTTGAACAATCTTCTAATGAATCTAATGCTGATTCTGTTGAGTGAATTTAAAATTGCGTGTAATCCGTTTAGTGCAGTAGCATTAAGCGGATTTTTTTTTATTATGAATTCGTAGTAATGAATTCGCAATAATAATTTGCATTAAGAAATTGTTGATAGCTATTATCGGCGCGTCGCCGTCCGCCAATCTGAGTAGACTTGCCACGAATAACCTAAAGCCATAAGGGGGTTAAGGTGGGCTATAACGACACCTTCGCCGGATTCGGCACTGATGATGCAGTATTAGTATTGGAAGACGGACAAGTTTACGTTGGTAAACCATTTGGCGCAAAAGGTTCTACGCGCGCTGAAATCGTGTTCTCTACAGGAATGACTGGTTACCAAGAAACGCTTACTGATCCAAGTTATGATCAACAAATAGTTGTTCAAACGTTCCCACACATAGGAAATACGGGAATTAACAATGAAGACCCAGAATCTTCAAAAATATGGGTTGCAGGATACGTGGTAAAAGCTCCAAGCCCTATTGTTAGCAATTGGAGATCCACTGGTTCCTTGGAAGATGATTTAGAAAAACAAGGAATAGTAGGAATCAGTGGTATTGATACGAGAATGCTGGTACGACATTTACGCTCAGTTGGCGTTATGCGTGCCGGCATTTTTTCTAATGAAGCACTGATAGACAAAGCTACTGGAGCAATTCGTACAGTTGCATCTTTTGTGAATGAGATTAAACAAACTCCTCAAATGCAAGGCTTGCGACTAACAGACGAAGTTAGTACACAAGAAGATTATACGATTGAGCCTTGTGGGGATTACGAAGGCAAGGAGCCTCTTTACACTGTTGTAGCTGTGGACTTTGGTATAAAAGCCATGACTCCGCATCGTTTGGCACAGCGCGGATGCCGTGTACACGTTGTAAGCTCCTCAATAAGCTTTGAGTCACTTCAAGCGCTTAATGCAGATGGCGTGTTCTTCTCGAATGGACCAGGTGATCCTGCTCAAGCAAATCGAGAAGTGGAATTATTGCGTAACGTGTTAGACGCAGGATACCCATTCTTTGGAATATGCTTTGGAAACCAACTTTTAGGTCGCGCGCTTGGGTTTGGAACATACAAGCTTAAGTTTGGTCATCGTGGCATAAATCAGCCTGTAAAAGACGTGACTACTGGAAAAGTGGAAGTTACGGCTCATAATCACGGCTTTGCTGTAGACGCTCCTATTGGTGAGACTATCCAATCGCCTTACGAAAATGGACATTTTGGTCGCGTAATAGTGTCTCATGTAGATCTTAACGACAATGTTGTAGAAGGCTTACAATGCCTTGATATTCCAGCTTTTTCTGTGCAATATCACCCAGAAGCAGCCGCAGGACCTCATGATGCATCGTACTTGTTTAACCGCTTTGTAGAACTTATGCAAAATCACAAGAATAAGAGCGAAAAATAGTAGGTATAAAGGGATAAAAGGAATTTATAATGCCAAAACGTGCTGATATTAAATCCGTAATGGTTATTGGTTCTGGTCCAATCGTAATTGGTCAGGCTGCAGAATTCGACTACTCTGGAACGCAAGCTTGCCGAGTACTTCACGAAGAAGGAATCCGCGTAATTCTTGTAAACTCTAATCCTGCTACTATTATGACGGACCCAGAGCTTGCAGACGCAACATATATTGAGCCGATAGACACGGCAATTTTGGAGCGCATTATTGCTAAAGAGAAGCCAGATGCGCTTCTTCCAACATTAGGTGGTCAAACTGCTCTTAATGCCGCAATGGACTTGGGTCGTGCAGGAATCTTAGAAAAGTATAATGTAGAGCTTATTGGTGCATCTCTTGAGGCAATCGACCGCGGCGAAGACCGTGAGCTTTTCAAAAAAGTTGTCGAAAAAGCTGGAGCCGAAAGCGCAAAATCCTTCATTGCTCACTCAATTGAAGAAGTAGACAAAATTGTTGAAACACTAGGATACCCAGTTGTTGTGCGTCCAAGCTTCACAATGGGCGGCTTAGGCTCTGGAATTGCTCACAATCAAGAAGAATTACATCGCATTGCAGGAGCAGGTATTCACTATTCTCCAACAGACGAAGTGCTTATTGAAGAAGGCATTGAAGGCTGGAAGGAATTTGAGCTTGAGCTTATGCGAGATTCCAAAGACAACGTTGTTGTTGTGTGCCCAATTGAAAACGTTGATCCCGTGGGCGTTCACACTGGAGATTCGATTACAGTTGCTCCATGCTTTACGCTAACAGATCGCGAGTATCAAAAGATGCGCGATATCGGTATCGCGATTATTCGAGGCGTTGGCGTTGATACCGGCGGATGCAATATTCAGTTCGCAATCAACCCTCAAACTGGTCGCATTATCGTAATCGAAATGAATCCTCGAGTTTCGCGTTCTTCTGCGCTCGCATCTAAAGCAACTGGTTTCCCGATTGCAAAAATCGCTACAAAACTTGCTCTCGGCTACACTTTGGACGAAATTCAAAACGATATTACGCGTTCAACTCCTGCAAGCTTTGAGCCAACGATTGACTATGTTGTAACTAAGATTCCGCGCTTTGCTTTTGAAAAGTTCCCTGGAGCAGACACTACGCTTACTACTTCTATGAAGTCAGTTGGCGAGGCAATGGCTTTGGCTGGAAACTTCCAGGAATCTCTTGGCAAAGCAATGCGCTCAATCGACAAGCGTCACGCTTGCTTTAACTGGGACGGCGAGCGCCCAAGTAAAGAAGAAGTTAGTAAGCTTCTTGAAGAAATGCACACTCCAACCGAGCACCGCTACTTGCAAATTCAGCGCGCGCTATGGGGTGGGGCTACGCCTGAGCAGATTTTTGACGCAACAAAGATAGACCCATGGTTTGTTGAGCAGCTTTCGTTAATTAACAAAACAGCTTTAGAGGTTCGTGAAGCAGAAAATTTGACGCCAAAAGTGTTAAAGAATGCTAAGCTTGCTGGTCTTTCGGATGTTCAAATTGCGCATTTGCGTAATCTTGGCGACGAAGGCGAAAACATGGTTCGTGAGCTGCGTTGGGCGTATGGATTGCATCCTGTTTACAAAACGGTTGACACGTGTGCTGCCGAATTTGATGCTGTAACGCCTTACTACTATTCTTGCTACGCTGACGAAAGCGAGCTTAAGCCACGCGATCGCGAAGCTGTAATCATTCTTGGCTCTGGTCCAAACAGAATCGGCCAGGGTATTGAGTTTGACTACACTTGCGTTCATGCTGTTCAGGAATTGGGTAAGGATTACGACACAATCATGGTCAATTGCAATCCTGAAACAGTTTCTACAGACTACGATATGTCGGATCGCCTTTACTTTGAGCCCCTTACTTTTGAAGACGTGCTCGAAATTTACCAAGCAGAAAAGAAGCTTGGTCCAGTGAAAGGCGTGATTGTGCAACTCGGTGGTCAAACGCCACTTTCGCTTGCTGCGCGTCTTAAAGCTGCAGGAGTGCCAATTTTGGGAACTACGCCTGAGGCTATTGATTTGGCAGAAAATCGTGAGCTTTTCGGCGAGGTTCTTCGCCAAGAAGGCATGAATGCTCCGCGCTACGGCACTGCATTAAGCCTTGAAGAGGCTAAGGATGCTGCTCACGCAATTGGTTACCCTGTTCTTGTGCGACCAAGCTACGTGCTTGGCGGTCGTGGCATGGAAATCGTGTACGATGATGCTCAGCTTGCAAAATATGTGGATCGCGCTTTACAGGAAGCTCAAGCAGACACTGTTGTTTCTGGTCGTTTGCCTTCGCCGCTTTTGATTGATAAGTTCCTTCAGGACGCTATTGAGATTGATGTTGACGCACTTTACGACGGCAACGAGCTTTATATTGGTGGAATTATGGAGCATGTTGAGGAAGCTGGCGTTCACTCTGGCGATGCTGCTTGCACTCTTCCTCCAAGCACGCTTTCGGATGATCAAATTCGTAGACTTCGCGAGGGCACGCTTTCGATTGCTCGCGGATGCTCAGTTCGTGGTCTTATTAATGTGCAATATGCTTTTATGGCAAACACTTTGTACGTAATTGAGGCGAATCCTCGAGCATCTCGTACTGTTCCGTTTGCGTCTAAAGCTACGGGAGTTGCTCTTGCTAAAGCTGCTGCTCGAATTATGGCTGGCGAAACAATCGCACAGCAGAGAAAGCGCGGTCTTCTTCTTCCTAAGGGAGATGGTGGAGATATTCATCCAGGCCAGCAGGTTGCTATTAAAGCTTCCGTTTTGCCTTTCAAGCGTTTCCGCACGCCTGTTGGTCGCACAGTCGATATTTTGCTCGGACCAGAGATGCGCTCTACTGGAGAAGTTATGGGCTTCGACCGCGACTTCCCGCATGCTTTTGCTAAGAGCCAGCTTGCAGCGTACAAGGGCGGTTTGCCTACAAGTGGCAACGTGTTTGTGTCTGTAAGTGATGCAGATAAAAGGCAATTGCCGCTACTTGCAGTGCGCCTAGTAGAACTTGGATTTACTATTTGGGCGACCGAAGGTACGGCTTCTGTTCTTCGACGCTACGGCATTGATTCTGTGATTGTTGATAAGCTTTCCAGCCAAGGCGACACGGCGAAGGATGTGCGAAATGCTGAGCCTTCGCATGAAAGAATCGGCAAAAACGTGGTTGAGCTGATTGAGAATGGTAAGATTGATATGGTGTTGAACACGCCGAATTCAAGAGGGTCGCGTACGGATGGTTATGCTATTCGTGCAGCTGCTGTTGCAGCAGACCTTCCGCAATTCACTACAATTACGGAGTTTGCACCAGTTCTTATGGCTATAGAAGCTGTTAAGAACAACGATTACCAGGTGATGAGCATTCAGGAGCATGCCAAGCAACTGTTTGCAATCGAGAAGGCAGAAAACGAAGAAAGTCGGGCTTAATACATGACCGAAAGCATACGAGAGCAGGAATTGCAGGCGCAAAGATCCGATTTTGGATTGCGTCTAAAAAACGCTATGGCAAAATACGGTCCATTATGCGTTGGTATAGATCCGCACCGCAAGATGCTGCTTAATTGGGGATACAAGATGGATGCTCAAGGAGCAGAATTGTTCTCCATGCGTATGCTTCAGGCCATGAACGGCAGAGCTGCTGCCGTAAAATTCCAGTCGAGCATGTTCGAGCGCTACGGGTCTAAGGGGTTCGCGGCGCTCGAACGAGTGCTGTATGCTGCAAGGCAAATGGACGTAATTACTATTGTGGATTGCGGTCATGGTGGATTGTCTACGACAATCTCTGCGCTTGCCGACGCATACTTTAAGCCAGATGCGCCTCTTCTTACTGATGCTATTACGCTTCTTCCGTATTACGGAGCTAGGTCAATGGGTGGGTTGATTAATGAGGCTCTTAATAATGGCAAGGGAGTGTTCATTGCTTCGCTAACGTCTAATCGCGAAGGCGCTAGCTTGCAAACTGCTATTCGCCAGACTGGTTCCTACCGCGGCACAACTGTTGCTCATGGTATTGCTCAAACTGCGCAAATTTTTAACAACAATACAAAAGGCATGGGTTCTGTTGGCTTAATTGTTGGAGCTACTATTGGGGATTGGATGAATGGAGGTGGAATAGATTTAACGAGTTTTACTGGTCCTATTCTTTCTCCAGGTTACGGCTGGCAGGGAGCGGAAGCTAACGATTTGAAAACGGTTTTTGCTGGTACTCATGGAAATGTTTTAGTAACAGTTTCTAGGTCTATTGCTTCTCATGGTCCAGATATTGGTGCATTATCTACTGCAACTGAACGAATAGCTTGGGATATTCGTCAAGCTTTAATGGATTCATGAAAATTATTTAAGAGAGTCAAATATGGTTAGTTTAAACGATACACAGAGTATGCCAGTCGCTACTAAAAGGCGTTTGATTGTTCTTACTGGTCCTACTGCAGCTGGTAAGGGCACTGTTGAGGGAGTATTGCGCGAAAAACATCCTAATATTTGGCTTTCTGTTTCTGCTACTACTCGCAAGCCTCGTTATGATGAGTTTAATGGAATTCATTATTGGTTCATTGATGAAGAGGAGTTTGAGCGTAGGAAGAAGAACGGTGAGTTTCTGGAGACTGCTCTTGTTCATGGAATGGCACATTATGGCACTTTAATTCAGCCTGTTTTAGATCATCTTGCTCAAAACGTTCCAACTCTTTTAGAAATTGATCTTCAGGGAGCTAGAAGAGTAAAGCAAGAGGCTTCTAGACTTGGCTTGGAAGTTGTGTACGTGTTTATTGCCCCTCCTAGCTTTGAAGAGCTTAAACGCCGACTTATTGGTAGAGGCACTGAAACTTCTGAGCAGCAGGCTAAGCGTTTGCAAACCGCTAAAGTAGAAATGGCTGCGTCTAGCGAGTTTGATTTTGTGATTGTTAATGATGATGCTCAGCGCGCTGCAGATGAACTTTGGAAGATAATAGCTAAAGAATACGATTTAGATTAATTTAGATTAATCTAAATGAGTAATTCCTAAATATCCTTGCAATAGCTTACAATAGTCTACTTGGAAACTATTGTGGCACCATAGAATATGGAGAACATTATGGCATTGGGCACTAAGCCAACACCTACGGGACTTGCAAATCCGCCTATTGATGATTTGATGCAGCATGCGGATTCCAAGTATGCGCTTGCCTTGTTTGCCGCAAAACGAGCACGGCAGATTAATTCTTATTTCACTCAGCTCAACGAAGGATTGTTGCAGAACGTCGGTCCTCTTGTTGATTATAGAAACCAAGAGAAGCCTCTTTCTATCGCATTCCGAGAAATTAATAAAGGTTTGCTGGTGGAGAATCTTGGTGAAGATGATATGAATGAGGGAAATTAAGTTTTCTTTACATTTTTAATTGCAGCCGTATTATCCTATGCTTGTTGGTATTGGATATGCGGCTGTTATTGGTTTTAGCGCGTAAGTTTTAATTTTTTAATTAAAGGGGAGTTATGTCGGAAGCTAAACTTATTTCTGCAGAATCCGTTACAGAAGGTCATCCCGATAAGCTTTGTGATCAGATTGCAGATGCGATTCTAGATGATATGCTTCGTCAAGATTCTCATGCGCATGTTGCTGTTGAAGTTTGTGCATGCGTAGGACAATTTGTAGTCTTCGGGGAAGTTAGGGGAGAAGTATACACCGACATACCAGGCATTGTTAGAAAAGTTGTACGTGAAGTAGGATACAACAGTTCAACTGTTGGCTTGGATGCTGATTCATGTGGAGTAATGGTATCTTTAACAGAGCAAAGTGCAGAAATAAATCAAGGTGTTTCTAGGTTAAATCTTGAATCTGAAAGCTTAGCGTCTAAAGAAGATCGTTATAAAAGCCAAGGTGCAGGCGATCAAGGTGTTATGTTTGGATATGCTAGCGATGAGACAGACGCTTATATGCCCCTTCCAATATATCTTGCTCATCAGCTTGCCCAGCGCTTATCCTACGTACGAAAAGCTGGAATTGTATCTAAACTTAGACCGGACGGTAAAACACAGGTTACAATCGAATATGATGAATGTGGGAACCCTGTTCGTTTAGATACTGTTCTTATTTCAACACAGCATGACCCAGATGTGAGTCCTGATTGGCTTAGAAATCAGCTTGTCCAAAATGTTGTAGAGCCTGTTCTTAGTAAAGTCTTAGAAAATCGCGTTGATTATAGCGATTATAGAATGCTTGTAAATCCTACAGGGTCGTTTGTTTTAGGCGGGCCTGCTGCAGATTCTGGATTAACTGGCAGAAAGATTATTGTAGACACTTATGGTGGAGCCGCTCATCATGGTGGTGGTGCTTTCTCTGGCAAAGACCCTAGTAAAGTGGATCGTTCTGCAGCATACGCTGCGCGTTGGGTTGCTAAGAATCTTGTCGCCGCAGGTTTAGCACATAAGGTAGAGGTACAAGTTGCATATGCGATTGGAATTGCAGAACCTGTTAGCGTAAATGTAGAAACTTTTGGAACCGAAGCAAATGGAATTACTCGTTCGGATATTTCTAAGATTGTTCGAAAAGTCTTTGATTTGCGCCCAGCAGCAATTATCGACGAGCTTGATTTGCTTCGACCAATCTACTCGAAGACTTCTGCTTATGGGCATTTTGGAAGAACAGATGTTGATTTTCCTTGGGAAAGACTTAATCGTGTTGATCAGATTAAGAATGAGGTAAAATCTTTAAAAAATTGATTTAGGATTTAAAAGGATGTGCTAATGCTTGAGCAGCCTTCACTTGATGGTTTAGCGCGCAAACCACGTAGGCGTAAGAAGAGTGATTCAATACAGAGTCAAGCTGATAATCGCCCTATTGCTCATATTGTGCTGGATGTTCAAGCATCTCATCTCGGTAAAACTTTTGATTACATTGTTAGCAAAGATCAGGATGATTACGCTAAGCCAGGATGTATGGTCCGTGTCAAATTTGGTGCTAGACGCGTAAATGGAATTATTTGGGGTAGGAGTGAATCAAGCACAACACCAATATCTTCATTAAAGTTTATTGAAAAAATTATTCCAATAGGAGAAGTAGTTTCTAAATCTTTTATGGAAGATATTGCTTCAATAGCTAATGCTTATGGCGGAACAAGAGCTAATATTATTAGGCTTGCTTTACCTAGAAGAATTGCTGGTGTAGATAAAGAAAATTTGCTGGACGATATTCATTTATCTAAAAGAGTAAAGTGGATTAACGAATTACAAAAAAATTTTAGGTCTAACAATACTTGTGAAATATCTCAATACGATGGAAGTGAGAATCTTAGAAAAACAACAGATGCTCGTATGATTGCATCCTACCAGAATGCGAATCTTCTTAAGCAATCCTTAGAGGATGTTCAGAAACCGTATTATTTTCATCATGAAAATAGTTCGCTTTCGAATAATTATAAAAATAATTGCAAAGCTTTTCTTATAGATGCTTTACCAGGATCAATGAGATGGTCTCAGGATTTAGCGTGGATTATTGTAACTGCAATAAGAGCGGGTCGCCAAGTTGCTGTTGTTCTTCCTACAATTCGCGAAGTAAACGATGTTATGCGCTCCCTCATGGTTTATGGTCTTAAGCCTTATAAAAAATCGCAGAATCCAAGTGGAAGTTTAAGTGGGGATGTTGCTCGTCTTTGTGCATATGATTCTCCAGCAGACAGGTATAGAGCGTGGAGAGCTATAGAAAAAGGAATTGTTCCATGTGTTTTAGGAACAAGATCTGCAATGTATGCTCCTGTTGAATCGCAAGCACTTTTTGTGATTGTAGAAGATAGCGCATATCAGTACGCAGATGGTATGATGCCCTACGCTCAAGCTAGAGGCGTTATGCGATTACGTGCACAAAATCATAATGGTGTTTTCATAACAATGTCTTTTGCTAGAAGCGTGATAAGTCAAGACGAATTAAAAGGAAAAAATCTTGCTGCAAAAGTAAGTGGACCTTTAGTTGAAATTAAGCCATTTAATACTATTGTGAATAATGCCTGCCCATGGGTTCGTCTACTTAATTCTGATAACCTTAATAAGATAAATGATCCGAGTGCAGGATCTAGAATACCGTATACTGCATTAGCGTCGATTAGACAAACTTTAGACGCAAATCTGCCTGTTTTACTTGTTACAGCACAAGACGATACTGTTCAGCGTGCTGCATGTAAAAAATGCCACAGTATGGCTCGTTGTAAGCGCTGTACAGGTCCTCTTGACTTACCTATAGATGGTTCTGCTCCTAAATGCGCATGGTGTGGAAGTGCTGCGATTGGATGGAAGTGCTCGAATTGTTCTAGTGGATCTAACTTTATCGAGGCTATTCGTGTTGGAGTTAATTTTACTGCCAAGGAAATATTTAAGATTTTTAAGGATGTTCCAATAATTATATCTTCTGCGAAGCAGAAAAGTGGTGTTATAGAGTGGATTGACCAGAAGCCGATGATTGTCATTTGTACTTTAGGAGCAGAACCTCGAGTTTTAAGCTCATCTAAAGATTCTTGCGGAGAATATGGCCTTGTTGCGATTTTAGACGCGTGGACGAGTCTTTACAACACTGGTTTAGATTCTCGAATAGACACTTTGAATGCTTGGATGAAAGCAGCTTCAATGTGTGCGTCAAAAAACAGAGGTGGAAGCGTTCTTATTTTGGGTGAAACTTACGATATTCTCGCTAAATCTTTGGAAGAATGGGATTCATCACTTCTTTCTAAACAAGAGTTGCAAGAAAGAAGTGAAGCACTTCTTCCGCCAACTGTATGCGTCGCAAGAATATGGGGTTTTAGGCAGGCTGTAATAGATACGCTTAATGCTATAGGTGCAATGAGTGTAGATGTAAGCGAAGATATTACAAAAGTCGCAAGCAAAAATGGTGATTTAGATAGTTCTAGTAATCTTCCAATGTTAAAAGTTGAAACTAAAAATAGTGATTCTAATGATGATTCTGATGAATCCGAATATCTTCCTCCTTTACTTGGAATTGTTCCAATGAAGCCTCCTTCAACATTGCACGAGCAAAATTCTCAACGCTTTGAAGAGTTAAACGACAGAGTTAAAGCAGTTGTGAGAGTGCCGTTAGAGTATAGAGATGAATTAGTTAGTCGTTTGAAAAAAGAATGTGCAAAGCATTTTGCGATGCGGAAAAATGGCGAATTAAAATTTAGTGTGGATCCTAAGGATTTGTAAAATCGCATAAACTTATTAATAAAGACTTATAAATAAAGAGGTTAAAATGGTTGAAAAATGCTACAATTGCGCGGTTTTGGGAAATCCCATATCGCACTCTCTGTCTCCAGTCCTGCATAATGCTGCATATAAGGCATTGGGCTTAAATAATTGGCATTATGGTAAAGAAAAAGTTAGCGAGGAAGACTTAAAAGATTTTATTGCAAATCTTGACGATTCCTGGAAAGGCTTAAGCCTTACAATGCCACTTAAAAAAACAATTATGAGCCTAGGTGTAGCTTGCGACTATTGGTCTAAAACGCTTGGTGTTGCAAATACTGCTGTGTTTAGTAAAAAGCCATGTTTAGAAAATCCTGAGACGATTGAGCTTTGTAACACAGACGTAAATGGGATTGTTGTGGCATTAATGCACTCTTTAAAATCTCAAATATTAAACGCTAAAAGTGCGGTTATTATTGGCAGCGGAAACACTGCGTCTTCTGCAATGGCAGCTTTAATAGAAATTGCTCAAGGCTCAAAATTGAGCAAAATTAGTGTTGTTGCAAGATTGCAAAGCGATAGTAAAACCGTTAAAGGCGTTAGTAGATTTAACGATTTAGTAGATAAACATAACTCGGATTTTCCAAATAGCAGAAGAATAGAGCCGTCTAACTTGAATCATAAAAACAAACGCGATTACAAGCCTGTTTGCGGTATAGAATTCCCTACTATTGATCCTGAATTTATAAAAATATCGCAAGATATAGAAAAATGTGATAAATCTCACATTCTAGAATCTATTTCTTCATTGGATGCAATTGAAGCAATTGCAAACGCAGATATTGTTATAAGCACTGTTCCAGCTCATGTAGCAGACGGATTAGCGCTAGCTTTGTGTGAATATTGCCAAGAAAAGTCAATAAAACATTTAGGAGCTTTGCTAGACGTTGTATATGATCCTCGACCAAGCCAGATACTTAAAGTTTGGAGAAAATACGGCATTGGTATTGGCGGAGAAGAAATGCTTTTACACCAGGCATTAGATCAAGTAAAACTCATGACTTTTGAATATAGATATGCGAGTGATGATTCGAGTGATGATTCTTGCATAAACAAACACCAATCTGACAAGGCTCCAGATTACGATTACATAAGAAGTTGCATGGAAAAAGCATTGCAGGAGGCGTTATGAGAACTGAAAATAGTGAATTCTCGCAGGTGGCAAGCGATTTTGAAGTAATGCTCATTACTGGTATGAGCGGCGCTGGCAGATCTCATGCAGCAAATGCTTTGGAAGACATGGGCTGGTATGTTATTGATAATCTTCCTCCAAAGCTACTTATTCCTCTTGTAGACATGATGACATCTTCTGGATCTAAAGTTCATAAGCTTGCAGCAGTTATTGACGTAAGATCACGTGGATATTTTGATGATTTATTTGCTGTTTTGGGTCATATAGATGATTTAGGCGTAAAAACTCGAATACTATTTTTAGATGCATCTGATTCTGTGCTTATTAAAAGATATGAGTCAGTGCGCAGACCACATCCTTTGCAGCGCGGAGGAAGACTTATAGATGGTATTTTGGAAGAGCGTGAGCTTTTAGGTCATCTTAAAGATTGCGCGGATATTATTATCGATACTTCAAATCTTAGTATTCATCAGCTTTCCACTAAACTTTATGAAGGGTTGCTTGGAAAAGGATCTTCTACAGTATCTGTTCACATTTTTAGTTTTGGGTTCAAGTACGGAATGCCGATGGATGCCGATTTTGTGGCAGATATGCGATTTTTGCCCAATCCATTTTGGGTTCCAGAGCTTAGAGATTTAACAGGAAAAGATAAAGCAGTTAGCGATTATGTTCTTAAAAATCCAGCGGCAAAAGAATTCTTAGACTCTTACGAAAAAGCTCTTCTTACGGCAATCGATGGTTTTGCAAAAGAAGATAAGCATTATGTAACAATTGCTGTTGGATGCACTGGTGGTCAGCATAGGTCTGTAGCTATTAGCATAGAGCTTGCAAGACGACTAAAATTAAGAGGATTGCAGGTTACAGTATCTGCTAGAGAGATGAGATCTAGAACATGATTTAATTTCTCCTATAGGATTATGTAATATAAAAAGCAGAACTATAAAAGGTAAAATGTCCAAGTCATTGGGTATCACAGAAAGCCGAGCATGTAGGTGTTTTGCACATTGTGCAACGGCATCTTGTATGAATCCCAACGCATACTCTAAGAAGAACAAAATAGGAGGTTTCCCTTGGCTCTTCTTGACGACGTAAAGAACGAACTCGTCGCAAATAATAGTGAGCTACCAGCGGTTGTTATGGCTCAGGCAGCAGCAATGATGCGTTTTGGTGGCGGCTTAAGGCCAGTTAATAATCAGGCTGTGATTCGTGCACAGTTTGATTCTCTAAGCGCAGCGCAATGGCTTGTAGATACGCTTGTGACGTGTTTCCAAAGAGAAGCAACGATTTCTCAAACTACTCGTCAGACTCCTACAGGTGTTGTTACTCGTTACGATGTTCTTGTGGAGCGAGGTGCTGCAGCTTTGGCTCTACAATCAGGTTTGTTGGACCGTCGTATGCATATCGTTGCTGGTCTTGCCCCTGAAATTGTTGGTGGAAGTATTGCGCAGGTTAAAGCTGCGTGGAGAGGTGCTTTCTTAGCTCATGGGGCTATATCCGATCCTGGAAAGGCAAGCTATTTAGAGATTGTTTGCCCAACTCATGAGGCTGCTACGGCGTTGCAAGCAATGGCAGCACGACTTGGAGTTGGTGCAAAGGCGCGCAAAGTTAAAAGCTCTGAGCGTGTTACTTTGAGAGATTCTGACGCTATTGAGCGCATGCTGATTTTGATTGGAGCTCCTCGTTCTGCTCGAGAATGGACTGGTAAGCGTTCTGATGGTGAAGCAAGAGGAAAAGCTAATCGACTGGCAAACTTTGATGATGCTAACATGCGCAGAAGTGCTAAAGCTGCAGCGGAAGCATGTGAGAAAGTTCGTCACGCTTTTGATATTCTTGGAGACGATATACCAGAAAATCTTTTAATGGCGGGAAAGTTGCGATTGCAGCATAGTGATGCAAGTCTAGAAGAACTTGGTCATTTAGCGGATCCTCCGATTACAAAAGATGCTGTTGCTGGTCGTATTCGTAGGCTTTTGCAGCTTTGCGCTAAAGTAGAAAAGTCGCGAATGTAATTGCTTTTTGACTAAGTATTTATTCGTATTAGCCGCATACTTTGAGTATGCGGCATTTTTGTAGTTTTTTATTATCTGATTTTGGGCGTGCTTGTTGCGCACATGCGATATAATTGCTCATGGAATTTATAGACGTTTTAGCTTTGCTTTCGTCTTTTTTCTTGTTAAATTCGCCATCATGATTGGTTGAATCATGTTTTGGAAAGGATACCAATGAAGACACTTAAAGATTTGGGAGATTTGAGCGGCAAGCGCGTACTCGTTCGTGCTGATTTTAATGTTCCTCTCAAGGGCACGACTATCACAGACGATGGTCGCATTAAGGCTGCTTTGCCAACGATTAAAGCTTTGCGTGAGCAGGGTGCCAAGGTTATTTTAATGGCCCATCTTGGACGTCCAAAGGGTCAGGTTGTTCCAGAGCTTTCTTTGGCTCCAGTAGCGGCTCGCTTAGGTGAACTTCTTGGTGTTAATGTTGTTTTGGCTGCAGATACTTATGGTGAAGATGCTCAGGCTAAGGTAGCTGCCATGAATAATGGCGACGTTGTTTTGCTTGAAAACGTTCGTTTCAACGCTGAAGAAACCAGTAAGGATGCGTCCGAACGCGCTGAATATGCTAAGAAGATTGCTGCTCTTGGAGAAGTTTTCGTTTCCGACGGTTTCGGTGTTGTTCACCGCGCTCAGGGTTCAAATTACGATGTTGCTGCCGATCTTCCAGCAGCTGCTGGCTTGCTTGTTGAGAAGGAAGTTAAGGCACTTTCTCGAGCAACCGAAAATCCAGAGCGTCCTTTGACAGTAGTTCTTGGTGGATCTAAGGTTTCCGACAAGCTTGGCGTTATTGAAAACTTGCTTTCTAAGGCTGATCGTCTTGTTATTGGCGGCGGTATGGTGTTCACTTTCTTGAAGGCTTTGGGTCACGAAGTTGGTACTTCTCTGCTTGAAGAGGATCAGCTCGAGAAAGTTAAGGGTTACATTGAAACCGCTAAGAAGAACGGCGTTGAGCTTGTTCTTCCAACCGATATTGTTGTTAACGCTGGCTTCCCAGCAGGAGACACTCCAGTTGCTCCAGAAGTAGTTCCAGCAGATGCTATTCCTGCAGACAAGATGGGCTTGGATATTGGTCCTGATTCTCAGAAGCTTTTCCACGACAAGATTGTTGATTCCAAGACTGTTGTTTGGAATGGACCAATGGGTGTGTTCGAGGTTCCAGAGTTTGCTGCTGGCACTCGCGCTGTAGCACAAGGCTTAGTAGATGCCACAAAGAATGGCACTTTCACTATCGTTGGTGGTGGCGATTCTGCTTCTGCAGTTCGTAATCTTGGATTCCCAGAAGATGGCTTCTCTCACATATCCACTGGTGGTGGCGCTTCACTCGAGTTCTTGGAAGGTAAGACGCTTCCAGGTTTGAGCGTGCTTGAGTAAGTGACTTTAAAATATTGTGCCGACTTCGATTTTATAAATTCTTTTTGTAGATCGGGGTCGGCATAATGTTAATCTTTCGAATAGTTGATTCTTAAGGGTGATTATGGTTGTCAATAGGAAACCGCTAGTTGCAGGCAATTGGAAGATGAATTTTAATCACCTTGAAGCCACTCATTTTATTCAAAAATTCTGGTGGCGTCTATGTGATTCTCACTTCGATTGTAAAAAATGCGATATTGCTCTTATGCCATCGTTTACGTCCTTAAGAAGCGTGCAAGTATTAGTTGAGTCTGATAATCTTCCTATTCTTTATGGCGCGCAAGCAGTTTCCGTTACAGCTCAAGGCGCGTTTACTGGAGATGTTTCTGCAGATATGCTTGCAAGCTTGGGCTGCTCAATGGTGATTGTAGGTCATTCTGAGCGACGCAAGTATCATCCAGAAGATGATGCAAATATTGTTGACCAAGTGCGAGCTGTGCTTGCTGCTGGTATGCAACCTATTCTTTGCGTTGGTGAAAGTTTTGAAGAGCGCAAGCAGGGTATAGAGCTTGATTTTGCAGTTGGACAGGTTCACGACGTTACTCGCGATTTGGATTCTAAGCAGGCAGAGCGTTTGATTATTGCCTACGAACCAGTTTGGGCTATTGGAACTGGAATGGTCGCTACAGCACAGTCTGCTCAAGATGCTGCTAAGGCTATTAGGGATGATCTGCAGGAAACTTTCGGGGATACTGTATCACAGAAAGTTAGAATACTTTATGGCGGCTCTGTAACGTCTTCTAATGCAGCAAGTCTTATTTGTGAGCCAGACGTTGATGGATTTCTTATTGGTGGAGCTTCTTTAGACATTGAGGAATTGGCTACTATTGTTCAATTGTCGTCTTACAAAAATCGAATTTAATACATAGGTCAATGGCTTTTACTATGCTTTACAAAGTACTCTAAAACAGGAGGTTACTTGTGTCCGCTGTGAAAATTGTTTTGCAAGTGTTGCTTGTGCTGACCAGCATTTTGTTGACATTGTTGATTTTGATGCACAAGGGCAAGGGCGGCGGTCTTTCCGATATGTTCGGCGGCGGTTTAACGAAGAACGCTGGTAGCTCTGGTGTTGCAGAAAAGAACTTGAATCGTTGGACTGTTATTATAGCGTTGATTTGGGTGGCTGTTATTGTTGCCTTGAACCTTATGACTAAGTTCTCACTTATCTAAGTATTCTTTTAAGCGCGTAGTCGAAAGATTGCGCGCTTTTTATTTTATAAGCAGAGCAGGTGTACATTTTGCTATGCTTTTTAAGATGTTAGAAGATGTTAGACTAATTAAAATACATTAGGTTATTGTTATGCTTCATTTTTCTCCTTCTCTTGTGGTAGCAGATCTTGATGGCACTATGCTTCATGATGCTAATGCTTTTGAAAGCAGATATTTAAGCCAAGAAACTGTTAGAGCTTCTAAGCGTTTGAGTGAATGTGGAATTCCGCTTGCGATTATTACTGCTCGACCTGTTGGAAGTGCTTTTGATTTTATTCACGATTTGAATGCTCAAGTTTGCGCGTACCTTAATGGTGCTCTTATTGATTTTGACTGTGCTCACAGCAAGATAGGTGAGCTTACTTCGCAAAGAAGCCTTGATACTCTTACGCGTTTTGGATTTGATTCTCAACATGCTTGTAGTGTGTGTTTGCGCTTGCTTAATGAGATTCCTACGCTTCGCATTGGCATTGTTATGAACGATGTTCGTTACACTAATTTTGATGTTCGTATGCTTTGGAACGAGCAGGATTTTGTTATTACCGATTTTTCTGATGTTCCGCGTGGCACAGCAGACAAGATTATTATTGTTCCTCGAGATAATGAGAAGGAAAAACTTCAGAACATTATTCCAGACGATTTTTCCTTGCATATTAGCGAAGATGTTTTGTGGATGCTTACGAATCCTCTTGCAAACAAGGGACATGCTTTGAATGTTATTTGCAATCGCTTAAATGTAAAGCCGAGCCGCACAGTTGTTTTTGGAGACGATATTATAGATATCGACATGTTTTTAGCAGGAGGATATGGGGTAGCAGTGGCGAATAGCAATCCTCGGTTGCTTGCGATTGCAGACGAGGTTTGTGATTCCAACAACAACGACGGCGTTGCCAACTGGCTTAATTCAAATCTTTTACTAGATTGTGAATAACCCACCTTTCGTTACTGGCGAATTTGTGTGACGAATTCTTTCGTATAGAGTCAAACGGAAAGCTTGGTGACATTATCAGTGAAGAGAAGAAATCTACCATTCAAGTCGAAACAGCTAAAGATCTCAATGGATAATACCCATTTTTCATTAGTGGTGATGCTGTACTTTCTTGTGATAAACCACTAGTTAATAATCGGATCTGTTTATTAAATACTGGATGTAATGCAGACGTGAAATTTTATGTCGGTCCTGCTTTGTATTCAACAGATACATGGTGCATTACTGGTACTGATGGATTATCAGATTACTTATTCGCTTTGCTTTATTCTATCAAACAAGAGCTTAACTTAAAGTTCTTCTTGGGAACAGGGCTAAAGCATTTACAAAAACCACTACTCAAAATCGACCCATTTATATTCCAAATGAGATTGAGCTTAAGCTGTTTAATAGCATTACTATGCCTGCTTATACGACTATATCGTCTAATCAACGCGAAAATAGAGCTTTGATAGCTCTACGTGATTGGCTTTTACCTATGCTCATGAACAGGCAAGCGACAATAGAAGATTAGGCAGCTAAATTATCATTTCTCTATCCATTAATTTATTCTCCTTAATCTACAAATTTCAATTAACAAAGCGACTGAACTTATATTTCAATCGCTAAATGTCTTATATGTTAAATTGTTTTAAGTGGGGATTCTTATCCTTGCCATTTTTACATCCTAATTTTGAGTATAAAAAAAGACGATAGAGTTTTAACTGTCTATCGTCTAATACCTTAACTATGATATTTTTAAATCTTTTTTGACCAATATACTTTTAATAATTTAGAAAATATTATTTGTACAAATGCAACTATTATTAACGCTAAAAAGGCTTCATAACTTACATATGCTACAATTAAAGAAACTATTACAATAACCATTGAAAATATAGGTATTATATTTGATCCTGACTTCATCCTTATTAATATCATTCTCTCATCTGTTTCTTTAGTATACATCTTCTCCAATATATCTCTATTTCTATATGCTCTACTAAGCATTGACATGTAGAATACAGATACAAGTTCAAGTCCAATAAAAAATACTGCTACATAATATGTCACACCTTCTTTTAATGGGAATTTATATTTTAAGTAAAAATTTCCAATAATAACTGCGAGTAAGGCAACCATACATAATAAGACTAAAATACTAATTCTAAATCCTATTTCTTTTTTATATTTTTCTAATTTGTTCATATTAATCATCCTCTTCTATACTAAATATTTCTTCAATACTTGTATCAAAAAACTTAGCAATTTTAAAAGCCAACGGCAGTGACGCTATATATTTCCCAGTTTCAATGGAAGTTATGGTCTGCCTTGTAACTCCAACTTCATTTGCCAATTCTTCTTGAGTTATTTTATGCTGTTTTCTTAATTGAGAAATTGCATTTTTCATTTTCCTCCTCCAACAGCAAGCTCACTTTACATATAATGTATAGCTCGCTTTGCTTTTTTTGTCAAGCGTACTTTGCTTTTTTATAATTTCTTAAACTAAAAGACTATAGATTTTATTAACCATGTTCGTATAAAAAATGATGGAACAGAACCACAGTATTATGTAAAAGATAGCCACGCTTCGATTATTCCAAGAGATATTTTCTTTAAAGTTCAAGAAGAAATGGTAAGACGAGCCAACATGTTTAGCGGTGAGGAGAATAAAAAAGGAGAGTTTATTCCAGCAAGTACGCTTTATCCAGCTTATGTGTTTGTGCTAAATGCGGGGATGTTTACAGAAGAATTGCTTGGAACAATCGAGGAGTGCGTTCTGTTGTTTGGCGTTGTTGCACCAGAGTGAAAAACGGTCCTAGTGCTTGCGATGCTCCGACAGTAAAAGAGGAAGAACTGCAGTCTGCTACAGTGAAAGCCATAAACAAGGTGTTTAGTATGCCGGATGAAGTATTGGATACGTTGAATAACAATATTAGAGAAATTATCGCGGGCAATAATTTAAGCGAGATTGAGACGGTTGATAAAAAAATCGCGGACAAACAAGCGATACTACTAACCTTGCTTAAAGCTAAAAAAGACTACACGAAAATAGCTGATGAGATTGATGAGCTTAAAGGTAAGAAACAGCAGCTTCTTATAGAAAAAGCAGGTCAAGAAGATGCTAAAAGACGAATCAGAGAAATGGAAGATTTTCTGAAAAATGAGCGTCACGATATTAGTGAATATGACGAGAAGCTGGTAAGAAAGTACATCAAGAAAATAAAAGTTTACGAGGACAAGTTCAGCGTAATTTTTAAATCAGAGATTAGTGTTGATGTTGAAAGGGCATCGTAAAAGTCAAAAAAATGTGAGCATTTGAAATGTTACAAAAGTCAGCCTAGGGGGAATCATCTCTAGGCTGTTTTTTGTTTTTATGCTCAAAAACCAAGCTATCAAGCCAATCTTAAACTTTTTAACGATAGCCTTTCCTATCGTTAAAAAGTGCACCCACTATCAATAGTGTGCACTCAAAAAAGTGTAGCTATACTACCCGTTCTCTCAATCCAACTGGCGACAATGAGTTTAATGTAACCTACAGTGTAGACCAGCTCATTACAGAGGGAGAAAATACAAAGACCGTCCACTCTGCTTATATAGTGAGTGTCTATGTAGATGGTTCTGGAAATATGGTACTGGTTAAGAATCCGACCATTACCAACATACCTAAGAAATCAAGTTATAAACCAAAAGCCATTGAAAGTGAGGGGACGGTTGATTCCATTACAACCAATGAAATCAATGAGTTTTTAACGACGTTCTTCAAGCTCTATCCTACAGCGACAGCCAGTGAACTTTCCTACTATGTGAATGACGGGATATTAAAACCAATCGGAAAAGAGTACATCTTTCAAGAACTGGTAAATCCTATTCACAATCGTAAGGATAATCAAGTCACGGTATCGCTGACAGTGGAGTATATCGACCAGCAGACCAAAGCAACGCAGGTATCTCAATTTGATTTGGTACTTGAAAAGAACGGGAGTAATTGGAAGATTATAGAATAACAAATATTGGTACATTATTGCAGCTATTTTGTAATCACGTACTCTCTTTGATAAAAAATTGGAGATTCCTTTACAAATATGCTCTTACGTGCTATTATTTAAGTATCTATTTAAAAGGAGTTAATAAATATGCGGCAAGGTATTCTTAAATAAACTGTCAATTTGATAGTGGGAACAAATAATTGGATGTCCTTTTTTAGGAGGGCTTAGTTTTTTGTACCCAGTTTAAGAATACCTTTATCATGTGATTCTAAAGTATCCAGAGAATATCTGTATGCTTTGTATACCTATGGTTATGCATAAAAATCCCAGTGATAAAAGTATTTATCACTGGGATTTTTATGCCCTTTTGGGTTTTTGAATGGAGGAAAATCACATGAAAATTATTAATATTGGAGTTTTAGCTCATGTTGATGCAGGAAAAACTACCTTAACAGAAAGCTTATTATATAACAGTGGAGCGATTACAGAATTAGGAAGCGTGGACAAAGGTACAACGAGGACGGATAATACGCTTTTAGAACGTCAGAGAGGAATTACAATTCAGACAGGAATAACCTCTTTTCAGTGGGAAAATACGAAGGTGAACATCATAGACACGCCAGGACATATGGATTTCTTAGCAGAAGTATATCGTTCATTATCAGTTTTAGATGGGGCAATTCTACTGATTTCTGCAAAAGATGGCGTACAAGCACAAACTCGTATATTATTTCATGCACTTAGGAAAATGGGGATTCCCACAATCTTTTTTATCAATAAGATTGACCAAAATGGAATTGATTTATCAACGGTTTATCAGGATATTAAAGAGAAACTTTCTGCCGAAATTGTAATCAAACAGAAGGTAGAACTGTATCCTAATATGTGTGTGACGAACTTTACCGAATCTGAACAATGGGATACGGTAATAGAGGGAAACGATGACCTTTTAGAGAAATATATGTCCGGTAAATCATTAGAAGCATTGGAACTCGAACAAGAGGAAAGCATAAGATTTCAGAATTGTTCTCTGTTCCCTCTTTATCATGGAAGTGCAAAAAGTAATATAGGGATTGATAACCTTATAGAAGTGATTACGAATAAATTTTATTCATCAACACATCGAGGTCCGTCTGAACTTTGCGGAAATGTTTTCAAAATTGAATATACAAAAAAAGACAACGTCTTGCATATATACGCCTTTATAGTGGAGTACTACATTTACGAGATTCGGTTAGAGTATCAGAAAAAGAAAAAATAAAAGTTACAGAAATGTATACTTCAATAAATGGTGAATTATGTAAGATTGATAGAGCTTATTCTGGAGAAATTGTTATTTTGCAAAATGAGTTTTTGAAGTTAAATAGTGTTCTTGGAGATACAAAACTATTGCCACAGAGAAAAAAGATTGAAAATCCGCACCCTCTACTACAAACAACTGTTGAACCGAGTAAACCTGAACAGAGAGAAATGTTGCTTGATGCCCTTTTGGAAATCTCAGATAGTGATCCGCTTCTACGATATTACGTGGATTCTACGACACATGAAATTATACTTTCTTTCTTAGGGAAAGTACAAATGGAAGTGATTAGTGCACTGTTGCAAGAAAAGTATCATGTGGAGATAGAACTAAAAGAGCCTACAGTCATTTATATGGAGAGACCGTTAAAAAATGCAGAATATACCATTCACATCGAAGTGCCGCCAAATCCTTTCTGGGCTTCCATTGGTTTATCTGTATCACCGCTTCCGTTGGGAAGTGGAATGCAGTATGAGAGCTCGGTTTCTCTTGGATACTTAAATCAATCATTTCAAAATGCAGTTATGGAAGGGATACGCTATGGTTGCGAACAAGGATTATATGGTTGGAATGTGACGGACTGTAAAATCTGTTTTAAGTATGGCTTATACTATAGCCCTGTTAGTACCCCAGCAGATTTTCGGATGCTTGCTCCTATTGTATTGGAACAAGTCTTAAAAAAAGCTGGAACAGAATTGTTAGAGCCATATCTTAGTTTTAAAATTTATGCGCCACAGGAATATCTTTCACGAGCATACAACGATGCTCCTAAATATTGTGCGAACATCGTAGACACTCAATTGAAAAATAATGAGGTCATTCTTAGTGGAGAAATCCCTGCTCGGTGTATTCAAGAATATCGTAGTGATTTAACTTTCTTTACAAATGGACGTAGTGTTTGTTTAACAGAGTTAAAAGGGTACCATGTTACTACCGGTGAACCTGTTTGCCAGCCCCGTCGTCCAAATAGTCGGATAGATAAAGTACGATATATGTTCAATAAAATAACTTAGTGTATTTTATGTTGTTATATAAATATGGTTTCTTGTTAAATAAGATGAAATATTTTTTAATAAAGATTTGAATTAAAGTGTAAAGGAGGAGATAGTTATTATAAACTACAAGTGGATATTGTGTCCTGTATGTGGAAATAAAACACGATTAAAGATAAGGGAAGATACTGAATTAAAAAAATTCCCCCTCTATTGTCCGAAATGCAGACAAGAAAATTTAATTGAAATAAAGCAGTTCAAAGTAACTGTGATTACAGAGCCAGACGCAAAGACGCAGAGCCGATAAAATGAGATTAATACAATCTCATTTTATCGGCTCTTTCCGTTATGTATGGATTCTTTTAATTAGTCTTCGATGTTTCTTGCTTCGTTGATACCGCTGGCTAAAGATTCCATTAAGGATAGTTCTTTGTCTGTAAAGCTATCCATGTATTTCTCTATCTGTAATCGTCGGGTGCTTTTTACCAAGTTATTAGCAGGTAAGAAAAATTCGGCAGTGTCAAGAATTTTGTGTAAACTCCACTAGTTGTCAATCAAGCTATCAATCCAATAATATTTGCTTTTCTACGAAAAGCAAATATTATTGGATTTCGAATTTTTCGTGCAGGTCATAAGACGCTAATCCAAATCCTCTATGAATTCTTTCTTTAGATAATTCATTTTGTTCAATACAAAATACTCCTAGATAACGATTTAAACTATCCTCTGCTGGAAACTGTTCCTTTGCTTTTAATCGTTTTTTTAATCAAAAAATCAGACATTTAGTTTCTGGTGAAGCGATTACTTTCGTTGGTCAGATGCCATTAGAAGGTGTCTTTTTAGAATTGCTGATTGAGCTTCTTAAGCCTGGAACAACATTAGCTTGCGTATTTCCTAAGACACATTTAATGGCGCGTGGTTTAGAAGCAAAAACTATAAGAAAATTATTATTAAATAAGTTTGGACTCCGTCTGGTTTTTACATATCCAGGAGACGAAATTTTTGATGGTGTAACAAAAGATACTTGTGTCCTTGTTGGCAAAGTGAAAACTTCATCTGAGTACATAAAAGTTATTTCAAGTTATGACACTATTCCTAATATTGATATTCACAGATTTGTGCAAACTCTCTCAGATGATATGACATATAACTTTTCTCCAATGATGCCAGGAATTGTTGCGAGAAAGATTTCAGTACAGGGAATGATTGCTGACATTGAGGATGGATGGAGAACACTTAATAGTGAAATGTCTGATGCAGTCGCCTTTGTAAAAGATAATTTTAAGAATTCAAGTCAATTTCTAGAGTTATCTATCTCTAATTACATAATTAAAAGAGGGCACGCGGGGAACGAGGGCGGCAGCGATATTATATTTTTTGACGCTCGTAGTGAATTATATAACAAATTTGAAAATAAAAATATCAGCTTTTCAATCGGAATGCGTAATGCTAAATTGGATACAATAGATATTGGAACAGGAGATAACTATTTTCTGGATATTTCCAATAACTCTGACCAGGTCATAGATGCAATTATTGACACATATAACAAATTACCTGAAAGAAAAGGCAAACAGCAGCGTGGGAGAAAAACAAAGCAGGAATGGAAGAAGATATTAGCCAAAGAGAGCAAAGGAGAATTTGGCGCAAATTCTGTATTGATTCCAAGGGGCATCAGAGCAACGGGGAAAATTTATCTATCAAAAAATCCTGTATTTGTGTCTACAAATTTTGTTGTTTGTACGTTGCCTTCATTGAGCGAAGCAATCATGCTATCCACTTGGATGAGCACAATTTTTTATCAATTAATATGTGAAGTATCATCTAAAGATCAAGAGGGAATGAGAAAAATGGAGATTTGCGATATAGAAAAAACATTCATTCCAGTTTTTGACAACATTAAAAAAGAAACGAAAGATGCGTTGTTTAAAGAGTATTCTTCAATAAGATTTTTAAAATTGATTGACCCACAAATACGACAAGTAGATAGAATATGGGCAAATGAATTGTTTGGAGAAAACTCAGACACTATGTTAGATAATGCACGAAGAATGCTTGAATATCTCGCAAAGAGAAGGAACGCTTGATTTTTTATTCATTTAATGAATTAACTATTATACTGCCCCATTTATTAGAATGGGGCAGTAATACTGAGTGTTATAAACAATTAATAATAAATTTTGGCAGTATTTATTCTTCTACGTTTTCCATGATGTCTTCCAGTTTACAGTCCAATGCTTCGCAAATTTTGATGAGAACTTCAGTGGTGACGTTTTCACCTTTGCCAAGTTTTGCAATAGTTGATGAGCTGATTTTTGCAGCATTTTGCAAATCAGCCCTGTTCATGTTTTTTATCTATTAGTAGTTTCCATAGTCGGTTAAGAAAATAAAAATTTACGAGGACAGGTTCAGCATAACTTTTAAATCAGAGATTAGTGTGAATATTGAAAGGGCATCGTAAAAGCCAAAAGAATGTGAGCATTTGAAATGTTACAAAAGTCAGCCTAGGGGGAAGCATCTCTAGGCTGTTTTTATGCTCAAGAATCAAGCTATTAAGCCAATCTTAAACCTTTTAACGATAGCTTTTCCTATCGTTAAAAAGTGCACCCAATATCCATAGTGTGCACTCAAAAAAGTGTAGCTATACTTGGAGTTCTCTCAATCCACGTCGAGAGTGTCGTATTGATGTCAAAGGCTTAATAGGTGGGTGCAAATTTGCCCTTGTGTAGCAAGGCTTAGCGAGGGCTATCGTTAAAAGGTTTAATGTGCGGCGGCTTTAAGCTGGGTTCTCGTGATTTTTGAGTGCAGTTTGGCTGTTTGAGGGAAGATGTCGACGCTCTAGGGTTGAGTGCACAGGATGTTAACGTTAAAAGGTGCACACACTTTGCACCCACCCTGTGAAGTGGGAAAATATAGCTCAAAAGGTAAAATGAAACCTGATTATTAGTATGTGCACGAGGAGGTGCTTAAGGAATGGATAATAAGAAGTTTATCGCAGAGACGAAAGATGTTCGTTTAACGGTGAAACGTGCTGATACTTTTGGCGTGAGCTTTGTTAACTGTGAACAAGATATGTTGAGGGTTGAGGAAGCGCAAAATGTTATAAGGCTTATTCAAACTAAAAAAGTCTCAGCTTCGAATTGGCTGAGGTGGTTTACTCAGGGTATGCCTGAAATTGTTGTGAGTTTGCCACATGATGTGGAATTTTGTGAGGTTGAATCTGATTCTAATCAAGTGCTCATCACGGATATTGAGATTGGTAAGCTTTATGTAGAAGTGAACAATGGCAAGGTAGAAGTTGTTAATTTGAAGGCGGATGATGTCTTTCTTAAATGTTATAATGGGTCGGCTTCAGCAACAAACGTAGAAGTAACTCATGTTTGTACGCTTGATACGTTAAATGGCATGAGTATTTTAGAAGGAACAATCACCAAGGATGCAAGCCTTGAAGTAGATTGTGAGAATGGTGTCACCGAGGTTTCAGATAAGAAGAAGGTAAATTGTAAAAACGATGGATTTGCGCATTACATGGTGCACTGTCTTAATGGGAAAGCTATTGCGAAGTAGCAGACATATAGATCAAAAAAGAAGCAATAAAACTTGATATAAGTTGGAATTAGAGCGTATATAGACATACCGATAAAGGAGGAAGCCGTATATGCTCTATGTAAAATTTGATGATTTCGAAGATGTTAGCGTCATGGGAAATGAGAAAGATCATGGAATGTTTATTCCGATTAAGGATGGGAATGTGTATGCTGAGTGCGAACGGTGCGGTGTAGTTGAAAGGATCACCTCACCATGCGAATTCATTGCTAGCACATTTAGGTCAAGAGTGAACTTCAATGAAGGTTATGAACTTTGCGAGAAGTGCTTGCAAGAGGTTGAGTTTGTTACTGTTGCTTTGAGAACTGGAAAATTACCTAATCGAGAATTGAAATAACTGAAAAAGCAAAGCAGTGATAACCGTAGTAATACAGGAAAAACTAAACGTTAAAAGGTGCACACACTTTGCACCCGGGCGGTAAATGATAATTTAGGGAGGCGTTTTATGTCAGTAATTAAAATTGAAAACCTCACTTTCTCATATTATGGATATGTAAAACCCATATTTAAAAATGTATCGTTTTCCTTTGATACAAACTGGAAAACGGGATTGATAGGAAGAAATGGAATCGGTAAATCAACTCTATTTAAGTTACTTTTAAATCAAGAAACTTATCAAGGTAAAATAAGCAAGGATGTTGAATTTATTAAATTTCCACCAAATATAAGCGATACTTCAAAATTAGGAATTGAGTTATATAAAGAACTAATATCAGATGATGAAGAATGGAAGTTATTTAGAGAACTCAGTTTGCTAAATGTAGATGAGAACCTTGTTTACAGAGAGTTTGAAACGCTTTCTAAAGGGGAACAAACAAAAATCCTTTTAGCTATTTTGTTTACAAGAGAAGATGGCTTTTTACTTATTGATGAACCAACAAACCATTTAGATATGGACGGAAGAAAAATTGTAAGTGAATATCTGAAAAGTAAAAAAGGATTTTTGCTTATATCTCATGATAGAGATTTTTTAGATGGTTGTATCAATCATGTTATTTCTATTAACAGGAATTCTATTGATGTCCAATCGGGAAATTTTACATCATGGTATGAAAACAAAGTGATGAAAGACCAATTTGAAATTAGTCAAAATGAGAGATTAAGAAAAGATATTAAACGATTAAAAGAGTCTGCAAGACAAAGTCAAATTTGGTCTGATAAAATTGAAAATACTAAAAATGGTGTAAAAGTATCAGGTGTAAAACCAGACAAAGGACATATAGGTCATCAATCAGCCAAGATGATGAAAAAATCTAAGAATTTGGAGAATAGACAAAACAAGGCAATAGAAGAAAAACAGAGTTTACTAAAAGATATCGAAACAAAGGAAAGTCTATTATTGCATCCATTACATCATCATAAAAATCCTCTAATATCGGTTAGCAATTTATCATCATGCTATGGAGAGAGACAGATCCTAAATAATGTAAGTTTCGAGATAAAGCAAGGCGACATAGTGGCTATATATGGGGGTAATGGTAGCGGAAAATCAACCTTGATTAAAATTTTATTAGGTATAAATCACGAGTATACAGGTGAGATAAAATTAGCAGGTAATTTAAAAATCTCGTATATTCCTCAAGACACATCTAATTTAACAGGTAGCCTAAATGAATATATTCACAAGCAAGATGTTGATGAAACATTGTGTAAAACAATTCTAAGAAAATTAGATTTTTCAAGAGAATTATTTGAAATGGATATGAAGAATTATAGTGATGGACAAAAAAAGAAAGTTTTAATTGCTGTAAGTTTCTCAAAGCCAGCTCATATATTTGTTTGGGATGAACCACTGAATTATATAGATGTAATATCAAGAATACAGATTGAGGAAATTATAAAAGAAGCAAAGCCTACACTCATATTTGTGGAACACGATAAGCGATTTGTAGAAGATATCGCTAATAAAATAATACAATTTTAAGTAAAATCCAAATCCCAGTTTGTAGTGCCTTAGACTTTTATCATCATACGACATTCCCCTTGTCAGCTTCTTTCCTGCAACGAACGTTAAGGCTCTTTTTTGATGCATGGTTATCATCAGGGTAGTCTTGAAACATGTGAGACTGTCGTATTGATGTCAAGGGCTGATTAGGTGGGTGCATTTTTGCCCTTGTGTAGCAGGGGTTTGCGAGGGCTATCGTTAAAAGGTTTAATGCGTGCCTGTTCTAATCTGAGTTCTCGCGGTTTTTGAGACCAGTTTGGCTGTTTGAGGGAACATGTCTACGCTCTAGTGTCGAGTGCACAGGATGTTAACGTTAAAAAGTGCACACACTTTGCACCCCCTTGTCTAAAAAATTTAACATTTTGAAAGGAGGAATAATGGAAACAATAGTATCCGCTTTATTAGTTTTTGTTTCTACATCCATTGACTACTTAGTTGTTTTGACTATTTTATTCGCTAGTCAAGGAAAGAAAGGTTTGAAATCAATTTATGTAGGGCAGTATTTAGGTACAGGACTGCTTGTACTGGCTAGTCTTATTGCCGCTTACTTTTTAAATTTTATTCCACAAGATTGGATTATCGGACTCCTTGGTCTAATTCCGCTAGGTCTTGGTATAAGAGCAATTTTTGTGGATGAAGATATTGATGAAGAAGATATCGAGGGGAAAATTACCGGAAATGGATCAAAAATCTTAGCATTTACAAGTTTAACAGTGGCAATGGGTGGAGATAATTTAGGAATTTATATCCCTTATTTTACAGGAAAGAGTTTGATTGAGATTAGTATAAGTTTAGTAATATTTGCCTTAGGGATTTTGATTCTATGCAAATTATCTCAAAATCTCGCCTCAATTTCTGCTATCGGAGAGACTGTGGAAAAGTACGAAAAAATAATTGTACCAGTCGTGTTTATTGGACTCGGTCTCTATATATTGATTGAAAATGGAACTATTAATTATTTCATAGGTCAAGTCCTAAAAGTGGTGTAAATTCATTTCCTTCCCTTTATCTGCTATTTTTATGTTCAAACTCAAACGAGAAAATAAGTGGTGCTTCCCACCGTCACGGCGCTTCACCGTGCTATCTGATGCAGGAGGCTGATTAGGTGGGTGCATTTTTGCCCTTGTGTAGCAGGGGTTTGTGAGGGCTATCGTTAAAAGGTTTAGCGTGTGGCGGCTTTAGGCTGGCTTGGTGTGGTTTTTGAGCGCAGTTTGGCTGTATGAGGGAACATGTCTACGCTCTGGGGTTGAGTGCACAGGATGTTAACGTACTTCGCTTGCGTTGAAAGCACACTGTGCTTTCAACTTTGAGCAAGCTCAGCGAATCGAAGTGCATTCGCGAATTATGTTTTAATCGCTCATGCAGGTCGATTCGCCACTTTGCACCCACCCTGTGAAGTGAGGATATACAGTATAGTTTGCGTAATTATTTATCACGCAAAAAACATGATAATAAAATTTATACAAGCAAAAAGAGATGTTACTCAAATGGCATAATTGTAAAAAGTTACTTTATAACATTCTCCTATATCGTGGGGCTTAAATCTAAGCCCCACTTTTTATATTAAAAACTATTTTTTCAAATAAATAAAAGTCAAAGACTTTACATATTTAACGCTTATTCTTAGCTAAAATACCTGTTTTTAATATCATTCGTAAGCATGCACTGAACAAAAAAATACAAAACAATATATTGCATATAAAAGGTGAAATACTGCGCGCAGTTATTGCGCCTAAGTTTACAGTAAATGTCGCAAAAATACCGATAATAATTCCTTCAGTAAAATGAGTATAATGGTAACGAGCATTAGCAATACTACCACTTATAGCTGTAGGAAGCGTGACAAGCAAAGCAGTTCCTCTTGCCATAAGGTCTCCCATGCCGAGCAAAAGTTGCACGCATGGCACTATAATTTCTCCGCCACCAACGCCTAAAATACCTGAAAAAATACCAGAAAAAACGCCTATAAATATAAGACATATAGCTTTTAAAAAACTAACATTAAAATCTACATTTCTTAACGGAATCCAAACTTGACTAGAACATATAACTAGTAATACAAAAAGTGTAAAACACCAAGGAAATATTTTTTTAGGCAAAATATGTGAAAAATATACCCCAATTTGTGATCCGAAAACTGAACCTATTATTAGAAAAAATGCTGATAAAAATGACACTTTGCCGTCTAAACCGTAAACAATGCTTCCACAAAGCGACGTTATAATTATGGCAACAAGAGAAGTAGCAGTAGCATGACGCTGATCAAATTTCATAAAAACAGTTAATGCAGGAACTATCACAATTCCCCCACCTACAGCGAACAATCCTGATAAGAAACCTGCTAATAGTCCAATGAAAACGATTAAAACAATATTATGGAAATTATATTTGGTTTTAAAAATATTTCTCAACATATATCTTTTCTTCACAAATTACCTCCTCGTAATTTATTCACTACTTTTACTATGTTATATGAAAAATAGAATGTTTCTATACTAGTTCAATTGTAATTTATGTATTTATTTATCTAATTAACGTAAGTAATGGATAATAAGAAGTTTATCGCAGAGACGAAAGATGTTCGTTTAACGGTGAAACGTGCTGATACCTTTGGTGTGAGCTTTGTTAACTGTGAACAAGATATATTGAGTGTTGAGGAAGCGCAAAATGTTATAAGGCTTATTCAAACTAAAAAAGTTTCAGCTTCGAATTGGCTGAGGTGGTTTACTCAGGGTATGCCTGAAATTGTTGTGAGTTTGCCACATGATGTGGAAGTTTGTGAGGTTGAATCTGATTCTAATCAAGTGCTCATCACAGATATTGAGATTGGTAAGCTTTATGTAGAAGTGAACAATGGCTTTGTATCCACCGGAGAAAGATAAAATTCATATTTAATGAAATTGACAATCAGGCCTTATGGAGGGTTTTATGGCTGAGATTTGGGATGCGTATGATAAAGAATTTAATAAATTAAAGAATATTACATTAGTGAGAGGAGAACCAATTCCTGACGGCATGTATCATTTGGTGGGCGAAGTAATTGTTAAACATATAGATGGGACTTACCTTATTATGCAAAGAGATTTTGAAAAGAAATTCGGTGGAATGTGGGAGTTGACAGCAGGTGGTTCTGCATTGCAATATGAAACACCATTAGAATGTGCAGTAAGAGAATTAAAAGAAGAAACAGGTATTGAAGCTTCAAAAATTATGGAGATCGGAAGATTTATGCAGGATGTTTACCACTCTCTTTATGTTGAATATCTATGCGTAACCGATTGTAAGAAAAATGCAATTGCTCTTCAAAAAGGAGAAACGGTTAATTATAAGTGGGTAGATAAAAAGAGCCTTTTGGAAATGAGCCAAGACGAGTTAGTATCATCAAGGGCAATCAAACTTATTAAAACAGTAGATATATAAATTCAAGTTTGGCTGTTTGAGGGAAGATATCAACGCTCTATGGTCGAGTGAACAGGATGTTAACGTACTTCGCTTGCGTTGAAAGCACACTGTGCTTTCAACTTGAGCAAGCTCAGCGAATCGAAGTGAATTCGCGAATTATATTATTCCTCACGGCTATTAGTAGCCGTTCGGCTGATTTGGCATGTAAAGTCCACTGGACTTTACATTTGAGCCAAATCACGCTTTGAAGGAGCTTGAAATGCGTTATGCAATTTCAAGCTCTGTCAAAGCGCCCATTCAAGTCGATTCGCCACTTTGTACCCAGGCTGTGAAGTCGGAAATGTTAATTAAGCACGATTCATGCACAGTATGATGAAATAATAGTTGAATCGTATGTGTCAACAAGGCGCGCAACTTTAGAACAATTTTGATTTGCTTCGGAAAAGAAACGAGTTCATTTGCGTTTATATTTATTCATACTCCCTTTTGGGGAGGTCATAGTATGTGGTTCAAGATAAATAAATTCTATGCATTTCGAGAGCTAACTTTACATATGAATCAATCTTGTGCAACATGCATGTATGAGTTCACTATCGTGAGTTACTACAACAATTGTTGTATTCATTGACTTAAGTTTTGATAGTAGCTGTGCTAGTTCTTGCATATGCGCATAGTCTAATCCGCTCGTCGGCTCGTCTAACGCTAGAATTTCTCTACCTGTTGCCAGCGCGCATGCAATTGCTAATCGCTGTTTTTGCCCACCCGATAGACTCTGCGGATGACGGTGTGCCAAAAAGTCCAAATCAAATTGTCGTAATATATTCATCGCAACATCGTTCTTATTTTTGCTGCGCTTAGGCAAACTAATTAAAACTTCATCTAAAACGCTTTCTGTAAACAGCTGGTTGCCTGTATTTTGCATCACCATAAAACATAATTTTTTACGTGCTCGATTACTTAAAACGCGATCCTCGTATTTAAAAATACCTTTGCAGTTTTTTTCTAAACCGCAAAAACAATTGAGAAAACTGGTTTTGCCAGCTCCATTTTTTCCTACAATTGCTGTAATTTGATTACGCGCAATAGCAAGCGATTTAATATTGACTATTTTCTTCTTTACGCCATGATACGCAAAGTTGAAATTTTTTAATGCGATTATCTGATCGTCTTGTGTGACAGATGGCATTTTATTAATTTGTATGGGTGATACCATAAGTCGTGTTCTCAGTCCCATTTTTTGCGCATCTATGTCGTTAAGAGCATCTTTTTGTTCGGATTTAATATCTTTAACGATCTCACCTTGTTGCATAACCACTAGGCGATCCATAATATCCCAAAGATAAGCTATTCGATGCTCAGCTACAACAATTGTTCTTCCTTGTTTTTTCCAATGCAAAATCAACTTTTTAAGCATCAACGTTGAGTCGTAATCTAAATTTGCTGAAGGTTCATCTAACAAAATTATGTTTAATCCTGCTACTTCAATTGACGCACAAGCTATTTTTTGCTTTTCGCCATCAGATAGATGAAAAATATTGCGATCCATCAAATTTTCCATGTGCAAATCAGCAACTGTTGTATCAATACGCTGATAAATATCAGATTTTGGTAGTCCTTGATTTTCACACGCAAACGCTAGTTCACTCGTTGTATCAACATTATAAAATTGTGACTTAGGATTTTGAAAAACCGTGCCTACAACATGTGCTAAATCATATAATTCATTATTTTTAAAAGATCGACCGTTTAATAGTATATCGCCTTTTACATTTCCTTGATAGAAGCGTGGAATTAAACCATTTATAAGACGTAACAGCGTTGTTTTGCCACAACCCGAAGGTCCGGTTATCAAAATTAATTCGCCATCTTCTATGCGCAAGTTAATATCATTTAATTCACTTGTATGATGGTCATCTTCAGTTCCATAATGGAAATAAACATGCCTAAATTCGATCATACGCTTACTCCTAAGCTACACAACAACCAAAAACATATGACCGACAAAGAAATGAGTAATAAAAACCAATCTTGTATTCGAAAACCAATTTGGCAAATATTAGTTCGCTTGATAGGGTAGCCTAATCCTCGAATTAACGCTGCTGCCGATAGTTCTTCGCCAATACGTACACCCGAACTAATCATAGGAATTAATTGGTACTCTAATATTTTTCCAATACCAACTGCTCCTATATGAATTTCACGCATATTCATAGCGCGACAAATTGATTTCCATTCTGTTGCAATCGTTGGAAACATTCTAAACATAACTGACATTGGCACAATAATGGCTCGTGGCATATGTATTTTTTCCATTGCTGCAATAAATTCACTCACCGAAGTTGTAGCTATAACATAATTGCCCATTGCAACTGTTGCTACAAAGCGCGTAAGAATATATCCGCACATTAAAGCGATAGGTTTTATCATACTAGGCAAATATGGTATCACCAAAAGACAGCCATAACCTATTATGAGCATGATACTTGCATGCCAAAATTTTTTCCATTGTTGTTCTATCAAAAGCAGCACAAAAGGAATGATAGATAATACAAAACTTATATCTTTCATGCGTGCGCCACACACGCCGCCCATTACGAATATTGCTAATAGCAAAACAAGGACGATTTTTACGCGTGGATCTAGAAAACTGCGTTTGTTCTTTTGCGCTGCTAGAGATGAATATGCCATTAAACAAGACCAGCTTTTTCAAAATGTTTTTTCAAAACTTTTTGACCAAACAGTCCGCCTAAAATACCGCAGATAAAGCATACAATTAGCAGAACGAACGCCATCCAATTTGGTAGGAGCTGAGCAACAGCCTCGGCACAAGCTTTACCAAAGCTTGCACGTTGTGCAAAATATTGTTCGCGATCAAGAAACAGTGACATATAGTTGCCATACATCCACAGGCTAAAAAATCCATATGTCAAAACAGCTTTTTTAGCACTGGCATAGTTGCCACTTTTGAACACAATTTCTGCAATCAAACCAGCAATCGCACTTGTTAACAACGACCACATTCCCATGCCTGTGAGCACCATCAATAGACCCATCATGATTGCCATGATAAAAATCATTCCTGGCTTTTTAACTTTGGTCAAAAAGAGCATAAAAGGAATACCGCCTATAATTGGCATTAATACCGCAAGGAGCGGCAAAAAGACGGGTACTATCCCAAGCATTGATATTACACATACAATAACAAAATAAATGGCTCCAAATATACCAATGTTTATCAGGTCATGACCACTTAATTTAGTTGCGCGTTCCATAACAAATTCCTCCTTTTTCTATCATGCGCGTTCTACACGCGCTCAAACTAATACGAAAACTCCTCTGCTGCACACGTTTTATCAATAAGATTTTGATAAGTAGGGCTTATCTGGATAAGCTCGGCATGTGTACCGCATGCTTCAACGTGACCATCTTTTAACACAACTATTCGATCAACATTTTCAATTGACTTCATGCGGTGAGAAATAATAATCACAGTCTTATTTTTTACCAATTCGGTAAGTGACTGTTGAATTTTAATCTCGTTGTCAACGTCTAAACTTGAAGCAATTTCATCAAGAATAAGAATTGGTGAGTTTTTCAAAAAGGCGCGCGCTATTGATATACGCTGACGCTCGCCTCCAGAAAGCTGCTGACCGTTTTCGCCGATAATGGTGTTGATCCCATCTGGGAGTGCGTCAATAAAGTCGCAATGCGCAAGCTGAGCTGCATGTTTCACTTCTTCGTCTGTAGCATCTTCTCGACCTATACGAATATTTTCCAAAATGCTTGTGTTGAAGAGAGTAACATCTTGAAAAACGATAGATATATTTCGGTACAGGTTTTCAGTAGAAACTTTCCGTATATCTACGCCGTCAATACGAATGCTACCAGAATTAAAATCGTACAGACGCGCTATAAGTCGAAGCAGAGTTGTTTTTCCGCAGCCTGACTGCCCAACAAGTGCGCAAACTGTTCCATGCGGCACAGTAAAACTTACGTCGTTTAGCACAGGAGTAGCGTCATCGTAAGAAAAGCTGAGCTTGTTTATCTCTATATCAAAATTAGCAAATTGAGTAGCGCGTTTATCTGTAGTGTGTACGTCTGTAGCAGCTTCCGGCTGCACATCTAATACCTTTGCGTCGCGAATTTCACGAATACGCTTCACAGCCGAATTGATATAGAAAACTTCCATAAGGAATTCCATATTCGAGTCCACAAATTCTTTGAGCTTCATGGCAGCAAGAACGTAGCCTAGCAGATATAGCACAGAAATTTCGCCAGTTTGCATAAGAAAAATGCCACCGATAATCGTGAATGCCAACGAAAAATGCGAGAAAATATCGGCAAATATCAGCAAGAACCCAGCGTTGCGTTCGCTTTCCCACTGGACGCGGAGCGTGTCATCAAGCTTGGCATAAAGCTTTGTTTTTATACGTTCTGCAAGATTAAACGCCGCAATTTCCTTGGACAGCTCAATACGATCTTGAAACGCTTGAGAATTTTCGCGTAATCGCAGGTAATGTTTGTTGTGCTGCGCACGTACATAGCGCTTTGATACTACAATCAGCAAAAACGAAAGAAGCGTAGGGCCAACGGCACAAATCGCCATTTTCCAGTTCCCTATGAACATTAATACAGAAAGAAATGGTAAGAATAAACAAAACGCGAGCAGTTTCGGAACTGCGTGACTTTCTGCATGCTCAAGTGACGCTACGTCTGCCATAATACTTTGAGAGAGATCGGTAAGATCGTGTTTTGCGAAGTAAGACATTTCTAGTCGCGAAAGTTTCTCTGCAATATTAAGACGCAAATGAGCTGCTTCTTTATATGTTTCGTTATATTGTGCTTCGTATTCAAAACTCAATAGCACTGCCATTACCACCAAGGTCACAATAGAACACACAAGATAGATGGCTGTACTATGTACATGGCGTAGTAACAGATGATCTACCAACAATAGCAGCAGCATTGAAGGAACCATATTGATAACAAATACCAAAAAACTAAGTACACCCGATTTAAAAGCGCCTCGTACACCTTGATCGGTAAGAGCAAACGTATTTTTTAAAAACTTAATCATTAACAACCCTCCACTCATTAGCTTGGGTGTAAATTGTGTACAAATGTGTATATTGGCCATTTTGCGCCATAAGCTGAGCATGTGAACCGCGCTCAACAATGTGTCCGTGGTCAACAAGCAAAATCTCATCCACACCCGTAATGGACGTCAGACGATGTGCAATCATAATGACCGTTTTACCACGCATTAAACGTTTAAATGCTTTTTGTAACTCATGCTCGTTGTCTGCGTCAATAGAAGCAGACGCTTCGTCCATAATTACGATGGGAGAATTTTTTAAAATGGCACGAGCAATCGCAACGCGTTGAGTTTCTCCACCTGAAAGATACACGCCTTTTGTTCCAATTATGGTATTTTCTCGCTTATCTAATTTATCTAATACCGAATCAAGTCCTGCTGCAGAAATCGCAGACATTACTTCCTCGTGGCTTGCGTCATGTTTTACGCAGCTAACATTGTTATATAGTGTGTCACTAAACAACTTAGAATCTTGAAAAACAAAGGAAATTTCTTGCATGAGCGCTTCTTGAGAATATGTGTTAAGAGGTTTATTGCCAATTAAAATTTCTCCAGAACTTATGTTGTAATATGCGCACATCAGTTTAGCAATTGTAGATTTACCTGATCCAGATTTTCCTACTAGAGCATATATCTTATTTTCTGCTAAATTGAAGGACAGATTTTTCAAAACTTCTTTTTTGTCATAAGAGAACGAAACGTTACGAAACTCAATGTTGTGATTTGCAAAATGATCTTCATTGCCAAAATGTATTTCTTCTTTCGACATTTGCGCATAAAGCTTCTCAAGCGAATCAACCGCATGATTACCCTGGAACGAGTACATGCCAATGTACATAACGCGCATAAATGCTGCAAACATTAATCCCGATACGAAAAACGTCATAATTAAATCGAGAGCCAAACGTTTGGGACTGCCCAAATCGTCAATAAAAAATACCAGCGGCAGTGTAAGTATTGCAATAATACCAAAGAAAAGGCATTCATACACAACGTATCCTGCTTTGCAATGCTTTGAATATTGGTAAGCATATGTTGAATAATTGTGAATAAGTTTGGATAGCTTTTTCATGGAACTTACTGAAACGCCAAAGATTTTGATAACAGAAATGCCACGAATATATTCGACTGTTTCGGCAGATAGATTATCGAGTGCGTCTTGGTACATTTTCATGAATTGCTTGCCGCCCATCATGCTAGCCATAATAGCGCTACCGACAATAGTAAGTATTAGAATGCATAAACCTACGCGCCAGCTTATGCAAAAGCTGAATGCAATTATGAAAAATGGCATAAGGATTGCGCGCGTAGCGTCAGGAATCATGTGTGCGACAATCGTGTGAGTGAGCGCTGCATTGTCGTCAATAGTTTTGCGAATAGTTCCAGATGAATGTGTGTCAAAGAATGTAAAACTTGCACGATTTAAGCCTTCAACACCGCGTTTGCGCAAAACATTTTCTAAATTGAATCCCACGTAATGAGCCATAAGACCCGACGCGCCAAGACATAAACTGCCGGTAAGTAAAAGCAGTGCAATGACGAATGCAAAATTTTGAGCGACAGGCAAGTTTTCGTCAATAATAAGCGCATGCAAAAAACAATGTATCGCATAATATCCGCAAGTAGTTAGTAGAGCTGACAAAGCTGAAACGAGTACTGCTCCAATAGCTAAACCCTTAAACTGTGGAATATAGGCAAACAGTTTGCGGTATGTGTTCATGAGAGCTCCTTTGCTGGTAAAGAAGTTGAAGATGCTTGAACAGACTCTTGTATGCTGCCTAACTGATTGTTTCCCTCGTCGCTGGAGCGAGTAGCGCCGCGGCTGTTGCCCTCGTGACTGGATTGAGCGGTGTCCTGTTTCAAAATATTCAAGAGCAGCTGCTTAATAAGCGCCTGATTATCTTGTACAAGTTTGTGTTCGTTGAGCACATGCGCAGAAAGAATGATCGCGTTTACAAAAAACGCCATAAGTTCAAAATTCGAAGGCTTAACAGAAAGCGTTTCTGCATCGATGTTATGTGCCCTAAACGTATCAAAAGCAGTGTGTTCAAGCTGTCTATATACCTGTTCAAGCTGGGGGTTTCTCTTCTTAGCCAACAAAAGTTCCACGTAGACGGGCATAAGCGCATTGCTATCAACTGCTTTTCTGGCCATTTCATCTGCAAGAAGATCAATGCTCCATTGCTTGCCATCCTCTATAGATTTCATCATGATGGTGTTGCGGTATGCGATGCCGTCGAGCATGATGTCGTGGAGTATGTCGGTTGTATTCTTGTAGTAGTGATAAAACCCACCCTTTGATAAGCCCGTTTCTTTTACCAGGTCTTCCATGGTTGTGTTCTCAAAGCCTTGTTTGACAAAAATACGTATAGCAGCATGCTTTATTGCTTGCTTGCGTTCATCAAAACTAAGCCGCTTATTACGAGCCATGCAATTCACCTCACACCACAAGCTGGTAAAGGGTTAACGCGCCAAATAGTTGTCATGAGTCAACGCGTAAAAAGTCTTCGCGCCTTGGCTACATCTAAGGGGTCGTCATCCTATCGACGGATGTGTCGATACATACAGTATAAGTTAGATAGTGTTTACTGTCAAGCTCTTGCTTGAAAGTAAACACTATTTGTCGATGCTGGTTAGAAGAGTGCCTGCTTGTGCTAATAAAATTCATAAGAAACTAGGCGATAGTTCAGCAAATCCATAAACGCATACCGTATTTATAGTTTGCATATATGTACCACCGTACAAAAAAGTTCAATCGTTCGTGTATTTTTGGGCTACATGGGGAGTGTCGTATTGATATCACGGGCTTAATAGGTGGGTGCATTTTTGCCCTTGTGTAGCAAGGCTTAGCGAGGGCTATCGTTAAAAGGTTTAATGCGAAGCGGCTTTAAGCTGGGTTCTTGCGGTTTTTGAGCGCAGTTTGGCTGTTTGAGGGAAGATATCAACGCTCTAGGGTCGAGTGCACAGGATGTTAACGTACTTCGCTTGCGTTGAAAGCACGCTGTGCTTTCTACTTTGAGCAAGCTCAGCGAATCGAAGTGCATTCGCGAATTATATTTAATCGCTCATGCAAGTCGATTCGCCACTTTGCACCCAGCTTTGTGAAATAAGTAAGACGATAGTTAAGTTGCTTGAAGTACTAAGTTATATATATGAGTACATGGTATAATAGTGACAATTATTTTCGGAGGTATCAAAAGATGGTAATTAATAAATCCTGTTCTAACTAATGTAGAGAGGTTAAATCCTCTCGGTATTTTCAAGGAGGATTTATGATACGTATTGATGATTTAACAAAAGTTGTAGGTGCAAGAACTTTATTTGCGATTGATCATCTATCTATTGGTGCTTGTGACAAGGTTGGTTTAATTGGTGATAACGGCACAGGCAAAACCACCTTTTTACGCATACTTTCAAGTCTTGATACTGACTATGCGGGGCGAGTTCAAATGGACGACGAGATTAGTTATTTGCTCAACAATTTAGAAGATGAACTCGGTTTTATGTATCAGCGTCGTTTTCAGCAGAATTGTAGTAGTAGTCCAGGCGAGCAGCAAAGATTGAAACTGGAGCACCTTTTAGTTGATAATAAAGCATTTTTGCTTATTGACGAGCCTACATCACATTTAGACATTAAGCAAAGAAAGCTATTAGCTAAACGGCTCTATTCTCGCAATAAGGGTTTTATTCTTGTCTCCCATGATCGAGATTTTATTAATCAAACCTGTACGAAAATTTTCGAATTGGTCAATGGGAAAATTGAGGTTTATAGCGGTGATTATTCGTTTTACCTATGCGAAAGAGAAAAGAGGTATAAGTGTGCTGAGAGGGAATATGAGAGTTATGTAAAAGAAAAGAAGCGTCTTTTACAGGTTGCAAATGCAATAAAACAGCAGTCAGCAAAAGTAAAAACCACACCCAAAAGGATGGGTAACTCAGAAGCTAGGCTGCATAAAATGGGTGGGCAACAAAATAAGAAGAAGCTCGACAAACAGGTAAAAGCCACTTTAGAAAGAGTAAATCAACTAGAGGTGAAGAGTAAGCCATATCAAAATGCAGCCATCAAGCTCAATATGGACGAGCGAGAAAAAATTCATTCCAAGGTACTCATCAGGGCAGAAAATCTCAATAAGAGCTTTGATAGCAAGGTGATTTTTAAGAATGTCAATTTTGCGATAGACAATACAAATAAAGTTGCCTTATTAGGTGACAACGGTTCAGGGAAAACCACTTTGCTCAACATGATTCTTAACGGTGAAACGTGGACACATCCGAATTTACGAATTGGTTACTATAGTCAGCTAGGAGAAACACTCGACTATACAAAAACGATTCTAGGCAACGTATTACCTTATTCAATCTATGACCAGTCAATGACGAGAATCATCTTGGCTCGTCTAGGTTTCAAAACAAATGATGTGTTCAAGCAAGTGAATGTGCTTAGTGATGGTGAAAAAGCCAAGGTGAAATTGGCGAAGCTTCTAACAGGTAACTTTAATTATTTGCTGATGGATGAGCCAACTAACTTTTTAGATATTCGTGCCATAGAAGCCTTAGAAGAGCTGCTTCAAGGCTACGACAGACCCTTGCTTTTCGTGACGCATGATGTGTCTTTTATCAACAATGTAGCGGATTCTTTGTTACTTATCGAGAATGAAAAGATTACTGGTTTTGAAGGTAATTTGCAGCAATATAATGAGGAAAATAAGGTTTAGGCTAATTATCATAATGAGAATATTTGCTGTTATTCGCTGGCATTGCACAAATGAGAAGTTTAGTGCCCAGGAATACATAGATGTCAATTGCAATTATCCTGGTGATTGGGATGGTGCAATAGAACGCATTGAAGAAATATAGCTCAAAAGGTAAAATGAAATCTGATTATTAGTATGTGCACGAGGAGGTTTTTAAGGAATGGACAAGCTCGTTCGTTTTTGCCGTGAAGTAGCGACATTCGGCTTGACGGTTGCCTTAATCGCGATGCTGGTTGCCTTAATATGGGGTGGCACACTTGCTATTAGAGTTGGTTTTACCTCTTTTGTTATTGGTGTCACAGTGATCTCGCTTAAGACTGTCCTTCGAAAGACTGATTGAATTTTGTTTGGTTCAAGTCAATAGTTGAATATCTCACGTTGGGTGACTATTACTGATCTCTGTCAGTAATAGTCACTTCTTTTTATGAATCTTAAAGTCAGGCTCAATGTCCGTCCTGTTTAGCCGGTGATTAGTTAGGGTAATCGGATGAAGTATTGGATACGTTGAAGAATAATATTAGAGAAATTATCGCGGGCAACAACTTAAGTGAGCTTGAAACGGTTGATAAAAGAATTGCGGACAAACAAGCGATACTATTAACCTTGCTTAAAGCTAAAAAAGACTACACGAAAATAGCTGATGAGATTGATGAACTGAAGGGTAAGAAACAGCAGCTTCTTATAGAAAAAGCAGGTCAAGAAGATGCTAAAAGACGAATCAGAGAAATGGAAGATTTTCTGAAAAGTGAGCGTCACGATATTAGTGAGTATGACGAGAAGCTGGTAAGAAAGTATATAAAGAAAATAAAAGTTTACGAGGACAGGTTCAGCGTAACTTTTAAATCAGAGTTTAGTGTGGATATTGAAAGGGCATCGTAAAAGTCAAAAGAATGTGAGCGTTTGAAATGTTACAAAACTCAGCCTAGGGGGAATCCTCTCTAGGCTGTTTTTATGCTCAAGAATCAAGCTATTAAGCCAGTCTTAAACTTTTTAACGATAGCTTTTTCTATCGTTAAAAAGTGCACCCACTATCCATAGTGTGCACTCAAAAAAGTGTAGATATACTTGGAGTTCTCTCAATCCACGTCGAGAGTGTTGTATTGATGTCAAGGGTAAAAGGCTAACCGCCGAAAAAATGCTTGACTTTATGGGCTTTTCGGGCATCTGATCGTCAGCGGCAAGAAACAAAAATGACCGCAAAATCGCTCCGTGGGAACATAAGTCTTTTGAAGAGCTTTATCACGAGCTTCCCCTGCTCAAATGCGGCTACACCGCTCAGAATATCGGCACGGCGTCACCGGCTGATATGGGCATTTATTATTCAAAAGACTAGCAGCAAAAGTACGGCGTGGTCGGCATGGAGATTAGTCTTATACAGCCACTGGAGACAGAGCGGCTGATTCTCCGTCCTTGGGAAGAAGCAGATGCGGAAGAATGTTATAAATACGCAAAAGATCCACGTGTAAGTCCTATTGCCGGGTGGTCGGTGCATACAAGCGTGGAACACAGCCGTCAGGTCATCCGGGACGTGCTGATGGTGCCGGAGGCCTATGTCATCGTGCTGAAGGAGTCGGGGCTTCCTGTTGGTAGTATCGGACTGCATTTCCACAGCGATCTTGCTAAAAAGGATGACGAGGCGGAGTTGGGTTACTGGCTGGGTGTTCCGTGCTGGGGACAGGGACTTGTTCTAGAAGCAGCAAGTGAGCTGTTGCGCTACGCTTTTGAAAATCTGAAACTTTCCCGTGTGTGTTGTGGATACTACGATGGCAATGAGAAATCGAAACGTGTGCAGGAGAAGCTTGGATTCAAGTATCAATGGACAACCGAGGAAGTACCTGTGCCGCAGATGGGCGAAATGCGTAAGGGACACGTCAATTTGATGACGATAGAGGACTGGAAAGGTCTCATTACGCTTTATACGCCATCTTTGGAAGAACTTTGGTTCAAGCAGGAAATGCTGGCAGATCCGGAAACCATGTCATATAACCATGCATGGGGAGGGACGATTTCTTTTCCGAAAGAGGAATGGTGCTACTGGTATGATTTCTGGATTGCGAATCATGAGAATAAACATTATTACAGATATTTGAAGGACAACACAGGTCGTTTTATTGGAGAGATTGCCTATCATTGTTATAGCGGCCGAAACTTTTATGTCGCAGATGTCATAATCTATGCTCCACACAGAGGAAAAGGCTATGGCGGCATTGGATTGGATTTGCTGTGTAGTGCCGCTAAACAAAACGGAGTGAAAATACTGTATGACGATATCGCCATAGATAATCCGGGAATCACGATGTTTCTGAATCGTGGATTTGTCGAGGAATACAGGACAGACGAAATCATCATACTCAAAAAAGAACTATAAAGACCTATGAAGGAAAGCGTTCGCTTAATTTGAAAACGCTAGTCCCAATTTTGGGGCCCACTTTAGAGAGGGGACTATTTGGGAAATCATCGCGGGTAGGGGGCGGTGCGAATCTCTACAGGTACGGCTCCCAGGGAACGGCGCGGGGGTCACGTGTGCAAAATCGCGAAATGAAAAGTGAAAATCTGACGGGGGTGAATTTACCTCTTAGGTGAATCTGCATCTTGACTAAATTGGATACCCGTGTTATCATATATTTACCTCAAAGGTAAATCCGAAAGAAGGGTGATGCTTTGGATATCACGTACAAAAACAACAAAATCAAAAAGGTTTGTATGGATGCCAAAGCTGCAGAGAGAACCTACGGTCGAGAAATGGCCGATAAAATACATCAGCGTATAGATGAAATTGGCGCAGCAGACACTGTTGAAATGATGATTCAGTTCCGTATTGGACGATGTCATCCTCTTAAGCAGAATCGGAAAGGACAATACGCAGTGGATTTGGTTCATCCGTACAGATTGCTATTTGAGAAGAATGGCGACGAAATCCAAATAGCGAACATTTTGGAAATAGTCGATTATCATTAATGATCAAGATGATAAGTCAAGGAGGTAGCACTATGGTGAGAAGTCGCAGTTATATTGCAACGCCACCTGGGGCGACAATTAAAGAGCAGTTGAACGACAGAGGTATGAGCCAGAAGGAGTTTGCGACCAGGATGGATATGTCTGAGAAGCATATCAGCAAGCTTGTAAACGGTGACGTACAGCTTACACCGGAGACCGCTGTTAGGTTAGAGATGGTTTTAGGTGTTCCAGCTAAGTTTTGGAATAACCTTGAGGCAATCTACAGAGAGAAGATTATTAAGGCAGGAGCAGAAAACGCAATGGATGCTGATGCCGAGATGGCAAAACAATTTCCCTATAGCGAGATGGCAAAATTCGGATGGGTCCCGAAGATCAGAGAAGCTAAGGATAAAGTTGTCAATCTTAGGAAATACTTTGAAGTTGTTGATCTTTCTCTTCTTGGAAGCGAGCAGATTACAAGAATTGCATGTAGACGTCTGGCAATCACAGAAAAAAGTGATTTGGCGTTGATGGCTTGGGCTCAGGAAGCAAAGATTAAGGCACGAGATATCCAAACCGCACCAATCAACGTTAAAGGCTTAATTTCCGCTATGCCAGAGTTACGAAAAATGACCGTGCTTAAGCCAACGGAATTCTGCCCTCAGATAAAGAAATGTCTTGCAGATTGTGGAATAGCTTTAGTATTTCTGCCACACCTTAAAGGATCTTTTCTTCAGGGAGCTTCCTTTATGGATGGAAGTAAAATTGTTGTTGGACTTACGGCAAGAGGAAAGGACGCGGATAAGTTTTGGTTTAGTTTGTTCCACGAACTTGCCCACATTGCTCTCGGCCATGTAGGACAGCCTAACGGTACATCTGAGGATGATGAAAAAGCTGCTGACAAATGGTCTGGTGAGACACTGATAACATCTAAGGAGTTCGAGGCTTTCAGAAGAGGTAGAGATTATTCAGAGAGAAGCGTACTCCAGTTTGCAAAAGAACATGGAATTGCACCTGGGATAGTAGTTGGGAGAATGCAGACGGAAGGAATGATTAAGTATAGCATGCTGAATAATCTGAAAGAAAAATATGAAATAGCTGTATAAAGTAATCATCGAAAAGACTTTGAAGGATCATGTGAAGAGCATGGTCCTTTTATTATGCGAAAAATAAAGGAAGGAACAGATTGAATCAGCATATAAGCAGATTAACGCGACTCTTGCTTCTGATTTGTTGAATGAAGTATTGAATATTTCTCCGTATACTTTTGAAAAACTTGTTGTTGATCTTCTTTCCAGTATGGGTTATGGGGCTATTGCTTATGGTAGTCATGCTACTGTCGCTTCTAGTGATGATGGAATTGATGGTGTAATAATGGAGGATCAGCTTGGGTTCTCACTGATTTATATACAAGCTAAGAAATGGGCTTTAGATAAAGTTGTTGGGCAGCCTGATATTCAAAGTTTTGTTGGTGCAATTGCTGGTAAGCTTGGACATGGTCTTTTTGTTACAACATCTAGGTTTTCGCAGAAAGCTAAGGATTATGCTGACAATCATCATATTATTTGGTTGATGGTGTGAAGCTTGCAAATCTTATGATTAAGCATAATTTTTGTGTTTCAACAAGAAAAACGTTTGAAATTAAAACGATTGATACTGATGCTTTGCTTGAATATCAAAATGAGTAGTGTTTTGTGTAAATTTTGTGACTTGATTTTATTATGTTTTAAGTTTATTAGCTGGTTTCTTACGGTTTTTGAATGCGATTTGGCTTTTAATATTACGTATAAGTGTAATTTGCTAATGTTAATGCAGTGACATTGCAATGCCAATGCAATGTTGTATAATCGTCGTAAGAAATAAGGGGTGATTGTATGGCGAAAACAGCTAACTTGTATGCTCGTATTGATCCGGAGTTAAAAGAGCAGGCAGAGTATATATTGAATTCTTTGGGTCTTCCTCCTTCGAGTGCTATTACCATGTTTTATAAGCAGGTTGTTTTACGGCAGGGGCTTCCTTTTGATGTTAAATTGGGTTATAGAGAGCCGCGTGATGTGAGTTCTATGACTCAAGGTGAGTTGAATGATGAGTTGGAAAAGGGTTATAAGTCGGTTTTGTCTGGTGATGTGAAGCCTGCGAGTAAGGTTTTTGAATCTTTGCATAAGGAATTTGACTTATGATTTACGTTGTGCACATTTCGCGTGAGGCTGAGGAAGACTTGCGTGGTATTTACGCTTATATTGCGTTTAATTTACTGTCTTTGAAAAACGCGCAGGGGCAGGTAAATAGGTTGGAGAAAGCAATATTGAGTCTTGATGAGTTTCCTCTTGCGCATCGTTTAGTTAGTTTTGAGCCATGGAGAAGTAGAGGTTTAAGGTTCATGGCGTGTGATAATTTTCTTATTTTTTATTTTGTTTTTGAAGAAAAGCATGAAGTTGTGGTTTCTCGTGTGCTTTATGGGAAAAGAGATATTGAGAAAGTTATAAATGACAATTAAAGTTTTAACGATAGCTTTTTCTATCGTTAAAAAGTGCACCCAATATCTATAGTATGCACTCAAAAAAGTGTAAATATGCTACCAGTACTTTTCATCAATATCGAAACAATTACATTAACGTATCATAGAATGCAAGAAAACAATAGGAAAAGAGAAGGAGGTGCAGTATGGTTACTGAACGATTAAAGATAAGAAAATTTACTAATAATGATCTAACGGAACTCTATAATCTACTTTCAGATGAAGATGTCATGGAATTTATAGAACCTCCTTTTTCGTTGGAAAAAACAGCGGATTTTCTAAATAGTGTCGCACTGATTGACCCTCCTTTGATCTATACGGTGGAAGATTTTAATCAGAATTTTATTGGATATGTAATATTCCATGAGTATGATGAAGACTCCTTTGAACTTGGTTGGATACTTAATAAAAGATACTGGGGAAAAGGATATGCCAATGATTTAACAAAAGTCTTTATAGAACGTAGTTCAAAGATAGGGAAAAACTTGGTTATTGAGTGTGATTCGAATCAGGAAATCTCCAAACATATTGCGCTGAAAAATGATTTTGAATTTATTGGAGAAAGTGATGGTTGCAGTGTATTCAAAAGAAAGCTGGTTAATAAGATTTAAAAAGGTGACAAAGTGAGAAATTGGAAGTTGGAAGGAGATGAAGCTGCATGAAAGAATATATCGTGAGTTTAGAAAAAGAATTTTCGTTGATAGAAAATGGCTTCAAAGAGGAGGAAAAAAGAGCCTTTGCAGATTACAAATCTAATGATAATGAATATATAAGAAAATTAGCATTTTTAGCATATAAATCTGATGTCTACCAAGTTAGAATGTATGGTGTATTTCTTTTTGGATACTTATCAGAGCAAGATGATATTTTAGCATTTATGAGAGATGAAGTTTCCAAAGATGATAATTGGAGAGTTCAGGAAGTATTGGCGAAGGCATTTGATGAATTTTGCAAGAAAATAGGATATGAAAAAGCACTTGAAATAATTGATGAATGGTTAAAAAACAATAATCCTAATACAAGGAGAGCGGTTACAGAGGGACTTAGAATATGGACAAGTAGACCATATTTCAAAGATAATCCGAATGAAGCTATCAGACGAATTGCTGCATTAAAAGAAGATACGAGTGAATATGTTAGAAAATCGGTAGGGAATGCTTTAAGAGATATTAGTAAAAAATTTCCAGAGTTAATTAAAGCTGAACTTTGTAACTGGAAGTTAGAAAGCAAAGAAATAAATCAAGTATACAAATTAGCGAGTAAGCTTGTAAGCTAACAACTCCCAGTTTGTCGAGGTAATACTTTTTAACGATAGCTTTTTCTATCGTTAAAAAGTGCACCCACTATCCATAGTGTGCACTCAAAAAAGTGTAGCTATACTAGGAGTTCTCTCAATCCACGTCGAGAGTGTTGTATTGATGTCAAGGGCTGATTAGGTGGGTGCATTTTTGCCCTTGTGTAGCAAGGCTTAACGAGAACTATCGTTAAAAGGTTTAGCGTATGGCGTCTTTAAGCTGGGTTCTCGCGGTTTTTGAGCGTGATTTTGCTGTTTGAGGAAACATATCAACGCTCTAGGGTCGAGTGCACAGGATGGATAACGTTAAAAAGTGCACCCACTTTGCACCCACCCTGTAAGTGGAAAAAATTTATGCAAAAGGAAATGTACCGTAGCATATGTGGGAGAAAAAATATACGAGTCTAGTGAACAGGTTCAATACTGTAGAATCAAGGCTTAAGGGAGTAAAAGCTCGCATTGTTGAAAAGCAAGCGAGGCATGATGGAGTTGAATATTTTATCGAGGACTTGAAAAAACAGGACTTGTTAACAGTGTTCGATGAAAACGTCTGGCTTAGCATGGTTGACCATCTAACTGTGCATCACGATGGAAAGGTTGATCTTACTTTCCTTGATGGGAGCAAAACAGAATTAAAGCGTTAAGCTTATAGGAAATGTTAGAAGGCAAAATAAAAGCATATCAGCAAGCTGCTGACGTGCTTTTTTGCTGTTAAAAGAGTTACACGTTGAGTATGATAGGATAGATGTACATGAGATTCTTGAAATGAATTCAATTCTTCCTAACTTCTAAATCACGCTGTTTTAAAAATGTCAACCATTGCAGTATCACATCTAAAGCCAGTTTGGCGTTTCCTAAATTGCAATGATTTCCCGCATTTTCTTTTTCAGTAAAAAGGCGAAATGTGAGAGAGTTCGCATTGGTAAGTGCGTTGATTTCTTTGCCGATCATTCGGTAATCAACGAGGTGGTCTTGGTTGGCACCAAGAATCAATACATCTTGTTCAATCATGGAGGCCACATCCATAATCTGATATTTACTCACTTTCTTCAGATAATCATAAATGCTGTCAGCTCCATAGGCGTACATTCCATGATTGACACCCCATTGAAATAATGGGTCATTCTTCCGTATCAATTTCATCATGCAAAGAATAGGGCTGAGAACGATGCGAAGATTATGTTTCAACATAAACCGAACGATACCGGCTACCTTTTTTGGTATTTGGTCGAGAACCACGTCAAGAAAGTCCGGAAAAACAGACCAAGATACAGCCCTTGTAATTCTCTTGTCAAGTGCAGCAGCACGCAGGGCCAGCATAGCTCCCAAAGAAACACCAATAATAATGACGTCATTCAAGTGAAAGAAATCTAATATTGCTTTGACCGGACGTTCCCAAGCATATGTAAAGTGTTTACCTTGAACACGAAGAACGTTGCCTTGTCCAGGACCTTCAAATAGATATACATCATACCCGTGTTCAGAAAGATATAACATCGGCAAAAACATTTCCTCATAGCATGAATCGTTACCACCGTGTAAAAGAATGGTGCCCTTACATTGTTTTTGAGTTTTTGCAACCATGATTGGCAGCATAACATCTTCATATGGAACTTGAATTTTCTGGACACGTCTCTCATCGAAATAAGAATGGTAATACTCATAAAACAGTCCTGTGGCTTTTATATAGTATTCCTTGTTGCCAGGATTTCCATCAAAAAATTCGCTCATCTGGTAATATGCAATTGCCTGAGGGATTCTGTTTTGAGAGAGTGCATGATCCCCAAGGTAAATCATTTCCTGTTTCCAGCTTGTGCTGTCTGTAATCCTTTTGGCAGCCTGCATCACATCGTTTAAATTCCCTCCATCCCAAAGAATGACACGGTTAAGCTGAAAGTTAAAATTAGGATCAGGATTTAGGTGATACATACCTTGTTTAAATTCCAACTCCATGCAAAAGACCTCCTTAAAAATTTGCTATTTGTGGGTAATTAAACTTCCCACTTCTTGATAAAAGTTTCAAACGATTTCATACATCTATGCAAAACAGCCACCATTAAGAGCATCAAAATAGCGCCTACTACACAACTGATCCATAATTGAGCTGTGGTAAAAGAAAGGAATTCATTTGAGACCCAAAGGATATAAAAGCAAAACGGAAGTAACGGGACTGCGGTGACCACTCCGGGTACATAGCCTTTAAATTGCGACGCCAACATACAATGCACAATCAGGTGAATGGTAAATCCAAAAAATAATCCCAGCCACAAAAAGTACCAATCAAAGATACAAGCAGAGAGCGATAAAGCTGAAATAATGAAAAATTCAATCAATACACCAATGGAAAATGACGGGGTGCTTCCCAAATCGGCAAATGGAATCTTCTTCATTTTTGTTGTTTGTATTTTTCTTTTATATTTCCGTTTCCATGCCTCTACAAAAATAATCTCCTCGAAGTCATGCAGCATAAAAATAACCGGGAACAGCCAAACAATCGTATTTATTGTATTCATAAAATTGAGCCTCCTTTATCTGTCTCACTTGTGTCACTTTCTAATTTATATTATATTCAAAAAGACATGATTGTTAATGGAAGAAGTTCAAGTGCTACAATCCCGAAAAAGTGTGACAGGAGGACCAAAATGAGTTTGGTAGAAAAGGAAAAGAATCCCATCGCTGAGCAATCCCGTCAATGGTTGATGCAGTCCTTGTTGGATCTTATGAGCCAAAAAGACTACGCTCGTATTACCGTAACAGAAATCGCCGAACATGCGCTTTTATCAAGGAGAACTTTTTATCGGATCTTTGAGTCGAAGGAGCAGGTATTACAGCAATGCTTCTTAGAAAGATGTGAGGACTACATTACTTATTTTCAAAAAGACAGGCACTATACACTGGAGCAGATTGTGGAAGTGTTTTTTACCTTTTGGGAGAAACAGATCAACTTTTTGCGTCTTTTGCAGCGGAATCATCTGTTCTATTATCTGCTGGAAGAATTCAATCGGGCCTTACCTGTGATTTATGACACCGTTCGTGGAAATCAAAATTTGTACGATAGCATCTTTGAAAAGAAAGCTGCACTGCTTGTCAGTGCCGGTGCACTTTGGAATCTTCTTTCCGAATGGATGCAAATGGAAAATCGCCCGTCTCCAAAAGAAATATCTAAAATGATGCTACAAATAATTGCATCTAATTCTTGAGTTTTTTAATAGTTAATCTGATACACTAACGGTAGTAATTGCGCGAAAAAGGCTGACAAAATCTTTATAAAAAATAGTTAAAACAGCCGGTCAATTATTACAATCGACCTGTTTTTATGCTTAAGGCACTTAGCTTTCAAGATATAATAAGTGCTAGACTGATTTCAATAGATGAAGGAGGTGCTTTTTATGTCCAATTCAAACTCAAATTACACTAAGCAACTCATTGATGATTACTGTGTGCTGGATACCGAAACGACCGGCTTATCTGCGTATTACGATGAAATTATTGAAATTGGTATTTTAAGGGTCAGGAACAATGAAATTGTAGATCGTTATGACCAGTTGATTAAACCAAACTTTGACATAGACGATTTTATTACAGCATTAACAGGAATAACTAATGAAATGTTGGAGAGTATGCCGTCTATCGCTGATGTGAAAACGGCTGTGCTTTCATTTATTGGTGAGGATATTATTCTTGGGCATAGTACTTCTTTTGATATGCGTTTTTTGAATGAGGGTTTTAAGGAACAATTGTCTAATCAGTATATGGATACGATGCAATTTGCTCGTAAACTGTATCCTGAGTTGAAGCATCACAGGCTTTCTGATTTAACTGATTATTTGGGTTTGCATAATAATGAGCATCGTGCTTTAGCTGATTGTATTGCGACGAAAGAATTATATGATGCAGTTAAAACACGCATGGCTGAGAAGAATCTAGTAATTGAAGATTTATGGCCTGTTAGCGGAAGTCACGGTGGTAAATGGATAGATATCAAAGCAATTAAGCCTGATGAAGTGGTTGTTGATAAAGATGGATTTTTCTATAATCGGCACGTGGTTTTTACTGGTAAGCTTGAGAAAATGCTTCGCAAGGATGCTCAGCAGATTGTAGTGAATCTCGGCGGTGTCTTAGATAATAGTGTGACTAAGCAAACAAACTATCTGATACTTGGGGATAATGATTACAATGCAATTCTTAAAGGTGAAAAGTCATCAAAGCATAAGAAAGCAGAAAAGCTCAAGCTTGAGGGGCAAGATATAGAAATCATCGATGAGAGTACTTTCTATGATTTGATAAATGAGTGAAATTGGATGATCGAGAGGTAGTTAGGTGTCTAAAATAAATGTTGAAGGTTCAGAGATCAGCATTATCGCCATTGGCAATAGAGATTATATTTCTTTAACGGATATGGTTAGAAATATTGATAACGGTTCTGCTTTGATTGAAAAGTGGCTTAGGAATAAGAATACAATAGAGTTTTTAGGTATTTGGGAAGAAATGTATAACACGAATTTTAATTCCACCGAATTCGAGGGAATTAAAAATGAAGCAGGACTTAACCGTTTTATATTATCTGTTAAGCAATGGGTGTAGAAATCAATTTTATTTATGCAAATGAAGCGGATATTCTTAATGTTTCTTTATTTGGAATAACAGCTAAAGAGTGGCGTGATGAAAATCCGGATTTAAAAGGCAATATTAGAGATTATGCAGATATATCTCAGCTTGTTTGCCTTTCTAATCTTGAGAATCTTAATGCGGTATTTATAAATGAAGGTATGAGTCAATCTGAAAGATTGGAGAAATTAAATGCAATAGCTATTGAACAAATGAGGATACTGTCTGAAAGTGAATCAATTAAAAAATTGCAATAAGATTGCGTCGTATCATTGGGAAACAGTAGCGGTGTCTCGGGAAGAATATCGCCTACCAGCCGATTACATGAATAAAGGTGAACTGTATCTCTTTGCGTCACGAGATATTCTTGATTCTCATTATGATTTGTCTAAAGTCACTCTTGGCAGTAAGCCCATCAAATTAGTTGACTCACAGTTTAATTTACCTGGTTCAGGGCTTAAAGCTTTATTTTTAGTTGGAAAATTTGATTTAAAAGACAAGCCAAGCTCTGATGTTCTTAAAGTACCAGGTATTGATAAAACAGGTAATGTTGCTATAGGTTATAAGGAAAACTAGTAATATTTTTCACTCAAGAATCAAGCTATTAAGCCAATCTCAAACTTTTTAACGATAGCTTTTTCTATCGTTAAAAGATGCACCCACTATCCATAGTGTGCACTCAAAAAAGTGTAGCTATACTACCCGTTCTCTCAATCCATACAGAATCAGTGGTGCTCCTTTGCAAATCGCACTTAATAATATATCGTTTTGATGACACCTGCTTGCGTACAGTCTAGGTCCTGAGTTTAAGAAGTTGCTTGTTGAATATTATGAGGGTGAAGATTTGCAGGTGATTGCTTCGTTTATGATGGATATTGTTGGAAGCATTAAACGAGCACTGATTGGCTATTTTGTTTGCTGCGTGCATTTTCTGCATAAGAAGATAAGTTAACCAATTTGAGCGTAATTTTAAAGTTGAACTTGAAATTTACGCCCATTATTAGAACACTGCGGCTTCAATCTCAAAGGTGAATTTTTAATTTGTTTCGTTTATAATAGAAACAACTATAAAAAACAATAAATTTATCGACTATAATCGAAATTGTAAGCAAAGCTGTAATCGAAAGGTGTGAGGATATGTCATATATATTACGTAAAAAATATCTTAATAAGATCAAACCTTTTATTGACAAGCCTATTGTGAAGGTGATTACAGGTATGAGACGAGTGGGAAAGTCCACTTTGTTAAAAATGATTCAATCTGAATTGCTTGTAGACGTTCCTCAAAGTCGTATTATTTATATCAATTTAGAATCAGCTCAATACTTATCTGTGAAAAATGATTTTGATCTGCAGAAATTAATTACAGAACGTAGTCAACAAATAGAAGGTAAAATATATTTTTTCTTTGATGAAATTCAATTAGTTTCTCACTGGGAACGTGTTATAAATGCGCTTAGAGTTGATTATGATTGCGATATTTATTTGACTGGTTCTAACTCAAAATTATTGTCCGGAGAGCTTGCCACCTTGCTTGCAGGGCGTTACGTAAGTTTTGAGGTGCTTCCTTTTACTTTTAGCGAATTCGTGAATTTGTATCAAAGTTTGAATTTAAGCATACAGGAATTATTTCAGCTATATATCAAAATTGGTGGTATGCCTCCTCTTCATTATTTTAATGGGGAAGAGGAGCCGAGTTTTAGATATTTAAACGACATTTATAATACCGTTGTTGTTAAGGATATACTTGAATACAATTCGATCCGAGATGTTGACGTATTTAATCGCATTTTACTTTTTTGTTTAGATAATATTGGACAAAGTTTTTCAGCTAACAGTTTACGAAAATATTTTGTTAGCGAAAATCGTAAAGTTTCAGTCGATACCATTTTGAATTACTTGAATTTTTGCCAAGCGGCGTATCTTCTAAAAAAAGTTCCACGCTATGACAGTGTTGGGAAAAAGTTACTGACGGTTGAGGAAAAATATTATGTAACAGATCATGGTTTTAGGCAAGCAGTAGGTTTCTCAAACGTTGCGTCAATTGAATGTATTCTAGAAAATATTGTCTATATTGAGCTTTTGTCTCGTGGTTTTCAGGTTCAAGTTGGTCGTATTAATAATCAAGGAATCGATTTCATTGCTACTAGACAAGGTGAAACTGAGTATTATCAAGTCTCTTATTTGATGGCTAGCGAAGAGACTCGTAGCCGGGAATTTGGTGTTTATCGATTGGTTAAGGATAATTATCCTAAATATGTTTTGTCGATGGATACAATGAATTTTTCGCAAGAAGGGATTATACACAAATATTTACCAGATTTTCTACTGGAAGAGAATGCGTAATCTGCTTGATTTTGCTCTTATGTAGATTATGTTTCGCGATGGCTATTATTAAAAGGTTTAATTTGAAAGCGTAAGTGCGATGTTTCATAGTTTTCCTTGCGAATTGGCGGGATATTAGTACTACGATTGGCGAGTTTTCATTCCGACGATTGGCGAAATTCTGTTCCGATGTTTGGCGGCATCAGTGAAGATGATTGGAAAGCGCAGTGCGAACATGAGAGAAAACAAATTGGCGGTCGGTTGCGCTCATTTGTCGGCAGAAATTGCGCTTTCAATGGCAATTGCCAACCGCACTTGCTACTACGCAACTGCTGTTTCAGCTATAATTTCACCATAATCATGATGAATTCTAGTTTGAAATGGAGATCTTTTTATGATTTTAGCAGATAAAATATTGGAACTGCGTAAGCAAAACGGTTGGTCGCAGGAAGAATTTGCGGAAAAATTGGGCGTCAGTCGCCAAGCTGTTTCCAAATGGGAAGGCGCACAAAGTATCCCGGATATGGAACGGATAATTGCATTGAGCCGTTTGTTTGGTGTTAGTACAGATCTTCTGGTAAAAGATGAAATTGATGTTATGGGGAAGAACGTCAACGCAGATGAAAATGCCTGCCAGGAAGAAGCCGGCGTTCGCATGCGGGTAATTGAGCTGGAAGAAGCCTCCGCTTATATTGCTCACAGAATATCATTTGCCGCCTATGTTGCTCTAGGCGTTTTTCTTTGTATTCTGGCGGCAATCCCGTTGGTCGGCAGTGATCTTTTGCTTTCTCACACAGTAAATGCGCAAGTCGGTAAAACTTTGGGCTTAGCATTTAGTGTTGCGATTATTACCGTAGCTGTAGCTATTTTTATTATTCAGAGTTTCCACGGAAAGCGTTATCAATATTTGGAAAAAGAGGACTTTGAAACGGCTTACGGTGTTGACAGTGTGCTCAAAGAACGCTTGGAACGGTTCATGCCGTCGTATGTTCTGCGGACGGTCAGCGGTGTCGTTTTATGTATGGTTGCTTTTATTTTTCTTATAATTTCGGATATAGCGCCGGAATTTTATCAACTTTCATCCGGCTTTTTTGTAGTTATCGCTATTGCCCTGGTGGCAGCAGCTGTTTATTTATTCGTACAGGCGAATATTGTCCGCTCGTCCTATTACCGTTTGCTGCAACCGAAGAAAAAGATTGTCTATCCTGCAAAGATTAGGTTATTCCTCCAAGCTTACTGGCTTATAGTTGTCTGCATTTATTTAGCCTACAGTTTCATCACGTCCGATTGGGGAAAAAGTTGGATTGTTTGGCCGTTGGCCGCATTGACTTACGGAGTAATAGAAGTAGTGCTCAAAGCGTGGAGGCTCGGAAAGAAATAAGTGACTTTCGGAGCCGATTTTGTTCCGATGTTTGGCGGCGTTCGTGAAGATGATTGGAAAGCGCTGTGTGTGAAATACATGTCATCAACTCATAAAGGGCAAGATATTTAGTGTGCTGTGATAGTTTGTGTTTTCGTTCTGACATTTGTTTGTGTTCATGAAGGTGAGTGTAAGACTAAATAATCTTGTTAGAAAGAAAAAATTTGTGCTAGTTTGAAAGATTTAATAAAATACTCTCATTGGTGCAGCATACGTAAATAACAGTACCCGACGCGCCTATTAACAATGCGGACCAAGTCGGGTCTTTTGATTTTTGGTCTATAACCCGATATTTAACAAGGGAGTTGTTCAAGTGGCGAATAGTAGGAAGTTTGTAGCAAAAACGAAAGATGTTAGCTTAAAGGTTAGAAGGGCTGATTCTTTTAGTATTAGTTATGTTAATTGTGAAAAAGACGTGTTTGGGATTGAAGAAAATCAAGATGGTATAAAACTCGTTCAAACAGAAAAAGTGTCGGCTTTTTACTGGTTGCATTGGCTTGCTAAAGGCACTCCTGAGGTAATTGTTTCGTTGCCAGAGAGTGTTTATTTTTGTGAGATTGAAGCTGAGTCGAATCAAGTATTAGTAACGGATATTAAAGCTGACAAGATTTATGCGGAGGTTCATAATGGCAGGGTGGAAGCAAGGAATGTTCAGGCGAATGATGTTTTTCTAAAGTGCCTTAATGGTTCTGCTGTGGCGAATAATGTTAAGGTTGTTGCTTCTTGCATGGTGGATACGTTAAATGGTACGAGTGTTTTAGAAGGAGAAATACCTAAGGATGCATGTCTTGAAGTAGTTTGTGAGAATGGTATTAGCGAGGTTTCTGATAAGAATAAGGTCAATCTTAGTTGTAATAATCTTGGGCGCAAAACAGACGGATGTGCTCACTATGCTGTGCATTGCTTGAATGGGAAAGCTGTAGTGAAGTAATATTGTTGCGGTGTTTTATGTCCGCTACTTTGACCAATCGCACGAAATAGAGTTTGGCATATTCTAAAAATGCTTCGGAATGTTGGAGTATTAGGCTTGGTGGTTTTTAATCCAAGTGTAAAGGTCATTTTCATTTGCTTCGCCTGATGCAACTTTGAGAATAATATCAATCAGTTCTTCATTTGGCAAGTTTCTCATAGACTTTTTTATTCTTTTTGATGAACATATCCGATAAAGCCATGACATCATCATCAGCTGGAACAGAAACCTCATAGGCTTTAGGGAACTCTAAAATCACATAGCGCGGAGAGTTGTTTTTTAGTATTACAGCTGAGCCGTATTTATCGACAAGACGAGCAACCTTTGAGAAGTTTTGATTGGCTTCAGAAATTGAAATCAGCGTATCTGTATTTACATTCATAACGATAGCCTCCTTTTAAGGGGATTGTGCCCTATATTTTAGGATGAATCAATCCTAAGTATTTCAAATCCACATCATAACTATTAACTCAGAAAAGATGTGATAGGTGTCAATCGGAACTCATGGTTTGCTGATTGAAGCTGTATAAATACAACAGTCCTAGGTTGAGCATTAGACGGCAACGTAGCAAAAAATACTTGACTAAAATACTTGACTATGACGTTGCGTAATACTTTATTCTAGTGATAAGGAAGGAGGTGAGATAGTGAAAACAGTGAATGAAGTCAGTAAGATAGCAGGAATTAGTATTCGTACTCTTCAGTATTACGACAAAATCGGTTTGTTAAAACCGTCCGCTTATTCGGAGTCAGGATATAGGTTGTATGGTGATGAGGATCTAAAGGTACTACAATCCATTTTGCTGTTTAAAGCTTTGGAATTTCCGCTCAAAGAAATTAAAGAAATAATAACCAGTGAGCATTTCGACAAAGATTTAGCGCTGGAACAACAAATCAAATTATTAATCCTGAAAAAAGAGCATTTGGAAAATTTAATTCGTCTTGCAAAGGGATTAAAAGCATTAGGAGGTAACTATATGAACTTTACAGCATTTGACACAAGCAAAATTGATGAGTATGCCAAACAGGCAAAAGAGTATTGGGGAGATACACCGGAATTCAAGGAATTTGAAGCTAAAGAAAAAAGGAGAAACAGCGAGGAAACAAAAATGCTACATCAACAACTCATGCTTATTTTTGCAGAATTTGGCAAGGTAAAATCACAACACAGCGATTCAGTTGAAGTTCAGGCTTTGGTAAAGAAACTGCAGGAATTTATTACAGCTAATTTCTATAAGTGCTCGAATGAGATTTTATCCGGACTTGGCAAGATGTATGCTTCTGGTGGTGATTTTACGAAAAATATAGATGCGTTTGCAGGCGAAGGGACATCAGTATTTGTCAACAAGGCAATCGAATATTATTGCAAGTAAGTTTTATAATTGAGTTATTGATTAAAAACACCTAATTAACTAATGTAGTGCTCCCAAAAGTTGGACCAAAAATCTAACTTTTGGGATTATTGCAAAAAGGTGCTTTAATTTTCTACCAGAATAAAAAATTGTTTTGTAGAAAATAGATTCTCAAACTTTTTAACGATAGCCCTTCCTATCGTTAAAAAGTGCACCCACTATCCATAGTGTGCACTCAAAAAAGTGTATAAATACTACGAGTTCTCTCAATCCAGATTGAAGTACTGTTTTTAGTAGTCTTTAGTGTTAATTTATCATCGCATTTATTACCATTTTTGATTAATTCTCAATCATTAAGAGTTGATGATACCCCGTTGCATATGGCAATTAGAGAAGCTCTTGCAAACACGTTGATTCATGCTGATTATTATATGCGAGGAAACGCGGTTATTACATATAATGATGCTGTGAGTACTGATGTTGACGGTTCTTCACAATCTTCTATAGAAAACAAATAGCGCAAATGATGGTTTTAAGCTTTCTTTTGCAAACCCTGGGTGTTTACGTATGCCTATAGAAGTGGCTTTGGCTGGAGGTTTTTCTGATTCTCGAAATTCCGCACTGCTTAAAATGTTTGCACTGATTTCTGTTGTTGAACGTGCAGGAAGCGGATTTGATGCTATGAGAGCTGGATGTGATTGGGCTGGGATACCTCATCCAAGGTTAAGCGAGTCCTTTAATCCTGACCGTACTACTCTTGAATTTTTTGTAAGCGATAAGAATAACATTGTATCTAGTCCTGAAAATCACAAAACGAATCTTAGTGTTCATTCGTCAAATTTAGTGAATAATACTTATAATTCAGGACTTACTGCAAATGCACTTTCACAAGATTCTAATAAGTCGCACAAACGTATGAGCGTTGACGATTGCTATAAAAAGATTATTGAAGCAGTAAATAATCATGGAACAATAAAGCGTGAGCAAGTGCAAAATATTCTTAACGTGGGTAGCACCAAAGCTAAGCAATTGTTATCTAATCTAGTTAGTAGAGTAGATATTTCAGTTTGTGGAAAAGGTCGGTCTACTACTTACGTTTTTAACCGCTAGTTAAACAAAAACCGCACATGTGTGAATCAATCCACTTGCATGTGCGGCTTTTGTTATTTATTACTGATTAATCAAATCAGGCGTTTACGCGATCGATGCCGGACTGTACGTCAGCAATCACGGAATCCCAAGACTTGATGAAGGCGGCAACACCGTCGGCCTCAAGCTTGTCGGTAACGTCCTTGATGTTGATGCCAAGCTCAGCAAGCTTGTTCATAACAGCGTGGCTCTCTTCGTAAGTACCCTTAACGGAAGGAGCACCGTTGCCGTGATCAGCAAGAGCGTTCAAAGTCTTCTCTGGCATGGTGTTAACAACATGCTCAGCAACCAACTCGTCAACGTACTTGCAATCAGAGTAAGCTGCGTTCTTGGTGCCAGTAGAAGCCCAAAGTGGACGCTGCTTCTTAGCGCCCTTGGCCTCAAGTTCAGCCCAACGTGGATCAGCTGCGAACTTCTTCTCGAAGAGTTCGTAAGCCAAGCGAGCGTTAGCAACAGCAGCCTTGCCTTCAAGAGCCTTAGCTTCTTCAGAACCGTTAGCTTCGAGGAGCTTGTCAACAGCAGTATCAACGCGGGAGACGAAGAAGGAAGCTACGGAGCCGATGTGCTTCAAGTCGTGGCCGTTAGCTGCAGCCTGAGCGATACCTTCGATGAAGGCGTCGATAACCTGCTCGTAGCGCTCGAGGGAGAAGATCAAGGTTACGTTCACGGAAATACCCTTAGCAAGGGTAGCGGTGATAGCTGGAAGACCTTCCAAAGTTGCTGGAATCTTGATCATAACGTTTGGACGATCAACCTTTGCCCAAAGCTCTTCAGCCTGCTTCTCAGTGTTAGCAGTATCGTGAGCCAAGCGTGGGTCAACTTCGATGGAAACGCGGCCGTCAACGAAATCGGTCTTTTCAGCAATCTCGCGGAAGATATCAGTTGCGTTACGAACATCGGTGGTGGTCAACTCGCGGATAGCGGTTTCAACGTCAACCTTGCCGAGTTCCTTAAGCTGTGCGTCGTATGGACCAACCTGGCTCAAAGCCTTCTGGAAGATAGATGGGTTGGTAGTAACACCAACAACATTCTTGTTAGCAATCAAATCCTGCAAAGAACCAGACTCAATGCGGGTACGGGACAAATCGTCCAACCAAATAGAAACGCCGGAATCGCTAGTGCGCTGCGTTGCTTCAGTCATGTTATCTCCTTAACACTGTGCTCCACCAGTTGGAACACGTTGGTAGTGTTGGCGTTTTTACAGGAAACAGCGGTTGATGCTAAACCAACTGTAGCTTAACATCAACACGCCTTTGCTGTTTCCAGTGAAGTTGCTAAATTAGCACTTCGAGTTTTGTGATGAATCAATTTTATTTTGATACATCAAGTTTTTATTTTGCTTAATTTCTATCTTAAGCGCGAGCTTCTTCGATAGAAGCCTTAGCAGCTTCTACTACATGCTCAGCAGTAATGCCCAAGTCGATCATGTTCTGACCGCCGTCACCCTGCAAGCCGTACTGTTCGATAGAAACAGCCTTGCCGCAATCGCCAAGATACTTATACCAAGGCAATGCCAAGCCAGCTTCGATGGAAACGCGAGCCTTGACGGACTTTGGCAAGATTGCTTCCTTGTACTCTTCGTCTTGCTCTTCGAACCACTCGAGAGATGGCATAGAAAGAACGCGAGCCTTAATGCCTTCAGCTGCCAAAGTCTTGGCGCCAGCAACAGCCCACTGAACTTCAGAGCCAGTAGCCATGATGATTACGTCTGGAGTGCCTTCGCAGTCAACCAACACATAACCGCCGTGCTTTACGCCTTCGCGAGCCTTCTCAGCAGTTTCTGCGAGGGTCGGCACGCCCTGACGGGTCAAAATCATAGCGGTTGGGTAGTTGTTCTTCTTCTCGAAGAAGTAGCGGTAAGCTTCAGCAGTCTCATACTCATCTGCAGGGCGTACAACCTCAAGCTGAGGAATAGCGCGGAATGCAGCCAAGTGTTCGATTGGCTGGTGAGTTGGGCCATCTTCGCCCAAGGCTACAGAGTCGTGAGTCCAAACGTAGAGATTTGGAATCTCCATCAAAGCAGCCAAGCGAACTGCTGGACGCTCGTAGTCAGAGAACTGGAAGAATGTGCCGTTGAATGGGCGAGTGTCAGAACCAAGCAAAATGCCGTTGGTAATAGCACCCATTGCGAACTCGCGCACACCAAAGTGAAGCTGGCGACCGTACTCGGAAACGTTTGGCCAAGTGCGGGTTGCGTCTTCGGATGGACCGAAGGAGTCAGCGCCCTTAATATTGGTGTTGTTGGAGCCGCCCAAATCAGCGGAACCGCCCCAAAGTTCTGGCATAACAGCAGCGATTGCGTTAAGAACTGCGCCAGAAGCCTTACGGGTAGCGACCTTGGAACCGACTTCGAAGCCAGCGACCAAGTCGTCAATAGCCTTGTCGAATCCTTCAGGAAGCTTGCCAGCCTTAAGACGCTCGTAAAGAGCAGCCTTATCTGGGTTTGCAGCAGCCCACTTTGCAAGAGCTTCATCCCAAGCCTTGTGAGCAGCCAAGCCGCGCTCTGCAACCTTGCGAGCATGAGCCAAAGCTTCTTCGTCGATTGGGAACGAAACTTCTGGATCGAAACCGCAAAGTTCCTTCAAGCCCTTAACAGCTTCTTCACCAAGCTTAGAGCCGTGGGAAGCTTCATTGTTGGTCTTGCCTGGGGTTGGCCAAGCAATCAAAGTGTTAACCTTAATGAAGTGAGGCTTATCGGTAACTTCCTGAGCCTTTTCAATAGCTGCAGCCAAAGCCTGAACGTCTTCCTTGTAGGAGCCGTCTGGCTGAATGAAGCTAACTTCATCGGTGTACCAACCGTATGCACGGTAACGAGCAAGAATATCCTCGGAGAAGGTGAGCTTAGTATCGCCTTCAATCTGAATGTGGTTTGCATCGAAGATTACGGTCAAATTGCCAAGCTTCTGGTTTCCAGCCAAGGAAGCAGCTTCAGAAGAAACGCCTTCCTCAACGTCGCCTTCGCCGCAGATAACCCAAACCTTGTGATCGAATGGGGAAGTGCCAGCTGGAGCTTCTGGATCAAGAAGACCACGCTCAAAACGCTGGCCATAAGCGAAACCAACAGCAGAAGCAAGACCCTGTCCAAGAGGACCAGTGGTCATTTCAATGCCTGGAGTCAAGCCATATTCTGGGTGACCTGGAGTACGCGTGTCTGCGCCGCCACGGAAATACTTGAGATCATCAAGAGTCAAGCCGTATCCAGAGAAGAACAGCTGCACATATTGCGTAAGCGAAGCGTGGCCGCCAGAAAGAATAAAACGATCGCGACCGGCCCACTTTGGGTCAGCTGGATCGTGCTTAATGAAGTGCTGGTACAAGGTGTACGCAATCGGTGCCAATGAAACAGGGGAGCCAGGATGTCCGTGTCCTGCTCGCTCAACAGCATCAGCCGAGAGAACCTTCGCCATCTTTACGGCGCGCTCGTCTAATGCAGACCAGTTGAATTCGGTCATGTGATCTACTTTCCTTCCAATAATTCGGGTTTTTTGCGCACAGCTTACGCTGGCCATCACCCTCACATTGCCATTTAATCCTATCTTTTATATCAGACGAATTTCTAACAAAGTGTGTCAAAACTTAACAAAAGTTTATATTTATAGTTAGTTGTTAAGATAACAAAAAATAGTTAATCACATATTATTCTGGAATATATAATAGTTGACAGTAAAAGTTACATTACCTAAATAAAAGGAGGATCAATGCAGTCACGTCGCATGATGATACTCCGTGCGGTTGTTGAAGATTATATTCGTTCACACGAGCCAGTTGGGTCAGCGTCTTTGGCTAAAAATCACAAATTAGGTGTTAGCTCTGCAACAATTCGCAACGATATGTCAATACTAGAAGAAGAAGGTTATTTAATTCAGCCACATACATCTGCTGGTCGAATTCCTACGGAAAAAGGATACAGATATTTCGTTGATGGAATGGCAGCGCTAATACCACTTTCTAATGCACAAAGAAGAGGAATACGCAGTTTCTTAAGTGGATCTGTAAGTTTGCAAGACACACTTCAACGTTCAGCTCGTCTTCTTGCAAGTATCACTGGGCAGGTTGCTCTTGTTGCGTCACCTGCATTATCTAGATCAAAAGTAAAAAGAATTGAGATTGTTCAAGTATCGTCATCAACTCTTCTTGTTGTAGTAATTACAGACGCTGGAGGAGTAGCGCAACATATGATTCAGGCTTCCAATGTGGATTCAGATGATTTGTTGCATTTAACAAATATGATTAATGAAGATTGCATTGGATTGTCGCTTTTGAATGCATCTAAAAAAGTGTGTGCATTGTCGGAACGTAAAGATCTAGTTTCCTCGCTACAAATAATTAAACAATTGTCTAATGCTATTGAAGATATGTACGATGGCGATCGAGCACACGAATTATACATGGCTGGAACCTCCCAGCTTGCACATAGACAAAATATTGGTGATTTTGCTGCTCTTTTTGATGCTTTAGAAGAGCAAGCTGTTATTATGCGTTTGATGACTTCGCTAAGTGAGGAGGCAAGTGATTGTGCAAGTGGAGTCAGTGTTGCAATAGGTTCAGAAACTCACACGCCTGGTCTTTTGAACGCTTCTGTTGTGACGAGTGCTTACGGATATAATTCCGATCCTGATTCCGCATTCATTGGTTCAATCGGACCTACTCATATGGATTATGCTGCAACAATGACTGCGGTTAAAGCAGTGGCTAAGTATCTTAATGCGTTTATATCCGAAAATTCATAAAAATATAACTGGCTGTGCCTTATGCAAGAATTATTTTATTAAGGTAAAAGGGGAGTTAAGTGACTGACTACTACAAAATTTTAGGTGTTGATTCTAACGCTAGCGATGATGAGATTCGTAAAGCATATAGAAAATTAAGTCGAAAGTACCATCCAGATATCGCAGGTCCTGAGTTTGAAGACAAATTCAAGGAAGTTAATGCTGCATACGACGTTTTGTCTAATCCAGAAAAACGCAAAATGGTAGATATGGGTGTTGACCCAAACAATCTATCGGCATCGGGTGCTGGTGCTGGCGCTGGCGGATATGCCAATATGAATATGGATATGGGAGATATTTTAAATCAGTTCTTCTCTGGATCATTTGGAACAAGTACGGGTTCTCCTATTCCGCGCGTGAATCGTGGTGAAGATTCACTCACAGAAGTTAAAGTTGATCTTAAAACAGTAATATTTGGTGGAAATGCTAAGGTTCATGTAGTGACTTTTGGCTTGTGTCAAGATTGTGCTGGAAAAGGCTCTGCAGATAAATCAGACCCTATAACTTGCCCGCAATGCAAGGGCGCTGGTTTTGTACAAAGGGTTACTCGAACAATGTTTGGTCAAATGATGTCATCTGAGCCATGTAGAGAATGCGAAGGTCACGGAACAATCATTAAGAATGTTTGCCCAAATTGTCATGGACATGGTCGAATTCGTACATCAAGAGAAATTGGGATTACTATTCCTGCTGGTATAAAAGACAATTCTCGATTGCGACTTGCTTCGCAAGGAGCAGTAGGAGAATGTGGTGGTCCTGCTGGTGACTTGTATGTTGATGTACATATTCGAGAAGATAAACAGTTTACTAGGAATCTAAACGATTTACATTGTTGGATTGACGTTCCAATGACTTGGGCTGTTTTGGGACATAGAGTTGATATAGATACTTTTGACGGCAAAAAGAGCGTGGAAATCCCTTCTGGTTCTCAAAGTGAAAATACTATTTCTGTACCTAATTTAGGTGTAACGGTTCTAGGCTCTAAAGAACGCGGAAATCTTGTTGTTCATATTCTTGTTAATATTCCAACAAAGCTGAGCGATGAAGAGCGTAAACTTATTGAAGAGTTTGAAAAATTGCATGATGGAAAAGATAGTGTTATTGTTCAACGTGCTATCCCAGATTCAACTACAAATCACAAAGGGTTCTTTAGCAAGTTAAAGGATGCTTTCTGCTAATTCGCTAATTCTTAGTATTTTCATGACTATTCTCGTTACTGTTCGATTGTTGAGAGTATATGATTTTTGAAGATGCTAGGAATAATGAAGATATTTTTTAAGGGGGTTTACGTATGGTGCTACCTATTTTATTTGCTGGAACACCAGAGGTTTCTGTTGCGCCATTGCGTGCTTTAGCTCAAGATAAAGAGCATTTTGATGTTCGTGCTGTTCTTACGAGACCTGATGCTCCGACAGGCAGAGGTAGGAAAATTGTTCCTAGCGCTGTTAAAAAAGCTGCGATTGAACTTGGAATTCCTGTTTTAGAGGTTAATCCCAGCAATGAGCAAGAGTGCGTGAGTGCCTTAAAGGCAACTGGCGCTAAACTTGCTGCCGTGGTTGCTTATGGAAAGATTCTTAGACAATCTGTTTTGGACGCTCTTCCTCTAGGATGGTACAACTTGCATTTCTCGCTTCTTCCACAGTGGCGAGGGGCAGCTCCTGTTCAGCGTGCAATTTGGGCTGGAGATGATATTACAGGTGCCACTGTTTTTAAGATTACGCGTGGAATGGATGAAGGACCTATTCTTGCACAAATGACTACCGAGATTGGTGCTCATGAAACAGCTGGCGACTTACTTATGAGACTAAGCAATGATGGTGCAAATCTTCTTTGCTCTGCTCTTATTGGGATGGAATCTGGTCAAATTATTCCTGTTGAGCAAGATCCTACACCTTGCCAAATCGCGCAAAAAATCACTGTTGAGGATGCTCATATTCGTTTTGATATTCCAGCATTCGCAATCGATAGACAGATTCGTGCTTGCACGCCAAATCCTGGAGCTTGGTGTAATCTTCACGCTTATTGCGAAGATTCACAAATCATTAGTTTGCATGTTCTTTCTTGTGCATTGGCAAAAGATGAAGATATTGCATTACATAATCTAAGCGAGCTTAAGCCTGGGCAGATTTTTGCAGGCAAGCGAAATGTTTGGGTTGGTTCTGCAAGTGGTGTTCTTGAGCTTTTAGAAGTTAAAGCGCAAGGTAAAAAGGCTATGAAGGCTGCAGATTGGGCAAGAGGAGCGCATTTAAGTCAAGAGTCCTATTTGGATTAAAGCGATAAGTGTAATCTTGAAAAACGCAAAGTAAAATTTGTATAAATTCAGTTAGTTAAGTTTAGTTTAGTAGATCTAAAACTAGGCTTAGGTCACGCGTATCTATGCTTTTTTTAGCTTGGGTTTTTAAAGATTGTTTTGCGCAAAATGCTATGCCTAATTCGGCTGTTTTAATCATATCTATATCGTTAGCGCCGTCTCCAATCGCAACGCTTTGACTAATGTCAATATTGTTTTTTCTCGCCCAATTAATCAATGCTTTTGCTTTATATTGACGATTTACTATAGGCTCAATAACTTTCCCACTTAGCTTAGAATCTACTACTTCTAGATTGTTTGCTACCCAAAAATCTATGTTTAGATTTGGCAGCAAATCATCTAAAACATTATTGAATCCTCCAGAAACTGCTCCTATTTTCCATCCAAAGGAATGTAATGTGTCTATAAGTTTTTTGGCTCCACTGGTTACGTGGATACTTTCAATAGCTTTTTTAAAACAAGTGCATTCGAGTCCTTTTAGCATTGAAACCCTTAGTTTTAGCGATGTGTCAAAGTCAATTTCTCCTTTCATTGCTTTAGAAGTTATATATGCTAAATTTGACCCGACTCCAGCAATATCTCCTAGTAAGTCAATCACTTCTTCTTCAATAAGAGTGGCGTCAACATCTAAAACAAGAAGTCCTGGTTTTCGCAATGAAGGAGCATTGATTAATCCTCGGTTTTTTAACTCTAGTATTTTAGTCATGTTACAATCTTCTAAGAGAGATGTTAGGTTATGAATTAATTTTAAGGCTGGTTTAAGAAATTTAAGGATTTGTTTGCTATACGTTTTGCGTTGTAAGACTTTTCTATAAAACTTATATCAAATGTGAAAGTTTATTGATTTTATTGGAATATTGCGTGTGGAAGTTTGGTTTAATTTAATTAGTTGAGTAGAATAGTTGCAGATTTTATGAGAACAAGATTAAAGAATTTGAAAACAACTGTATTAGACAGAGGGGTGAGAAGAATATGGCAGGTATGAATTTAAGGGATGTAGCTCTTGAAGTTGCTAGAATATTAGAAGATGTTGGTAAACATGCATATCAGGATCAGCTTAATCCTAGAGATATGGCAAGTATGATGGTTCTAGGTGATCCTAATCAATCTGATTCAGCTTTTGGAGATAAGCTAGTACGCTTTATTGAAAACCGTCTTACTTATATAAATACTTTTCAAGGATTCTGGAGAAATAGACCAGATGATTGCAAAACAGGTGATCGTTTTTGGTGTGTAGGCAATATTGACGGTGCTATTAACTTTAACCGCGACATGGCTGAATGGACCTTAACTGTTTCACTTTTTGAGTTTAACGATCAAGGCTCTGCTAGACCTGTTCTTGGTGTTGTTCATGCACCAGCTTTAGGGCTTACATATTTGGCTGCTAAGGGTCAGGGTGCTATTCGTATTCGTAAAACTCCTAACGGAGAGAAGCGAGAGAAAATCACGCCTTCTACAACATCAACATTGCATGGCTCTGTTGTTTGCTATGGAATGTCTTATATTCCAGGTGAATCTAAAAGAGCTTTAGACGTTGTTTCTTCGCTTGAGGAAGAATGTCCGGCAGATATTAAACGTATTGGTCCCGCTTCGCTTGACTTGTGCAAAGTGGCAGATGGTACTTACGACGCATATTTTGAGCCACATCTTCATAGGTGGGATATTCCAGGTGTTTCAGCTGGTGCCGTTGTTGTTAAAGAAGCACAGGGGCATGTTCGACAATGGAATGGTGACTCAATTCATTGGAGACGCGAAAATGACGTTATTGCTTCAAATGGTTTAATAAACAAAGAGCTTCAAAACTATTTGCGATAAATTAGAGTTAAAGATTTTAGCAATTGTTTGCATGATTTTTAATATTAAAGCTTTAATTTTGAGAAAAACATTTATGCAATCGTTATCATTAAATAGACAATATATAAGCGTGTCGCTTTAGCAATATTGTAGAATGAACATGATATCCCATTGTCCGACATTCAGAGGGGAGTGTTAACGATGATTGACACTGCACAAGCATTTGGCGTAGATATTGGTGGCTCTGGTATTAAGGCAGCACCAGTTAATTTGGAAAAAGGCGAGTTTGCAGAACCGCGATATAAGATTCTCACTCCAGCGGTTTCCACACCTCAAGCTGTTGCAGATATTGTTCGTCAGCAACTTGAGCATTTTGATGTTCCTGCAGATGTTCCTGTTGGAATCGCTTTTCCAGCTCCTATTAAGCCTGGAAAGAAGCTTGAGTTTATGGCGAATCTCGATCAGTCTTGGATTGGTGTGGATGTTACAGAAGTGTTCAGTGAAGCTTGCGGTCGTCCTGTTACCGTAGTGAATGATGCTGATGCTGCTGGTCTTGCCGAGCAACACTTTGGTGCTGCAAAAGATAAAGATGGCTTGGTTATTGCTACTACGCTAGGCACTGGAATTGGCACAGCATTGATTTATAACGGTACTCTTATTCCTAATACAGAGCTTGGTCATATTCAGCTTGAAAAGGGTAAGGGAGATGCAGAAAAGTATGCTGCTTCTTCTGTTCGCGAAAAGTTAGACATGGGTTATAAAAAGTGGGCTAAGCGTCTTACTAAGTATTATGGTTTGATGGAAAAGTACTTTAACCCAGACTTGTTCGTTGTTGGCGGCGGTGTTAGCCGTGTTAGCGAGAAGTTCTTGCCTCATATCGATATTAAGACGCCTATTGTGGTTGCGTCTTTGCATAATGAAGCTGGTATTATCGGTGCAGCTTATTATGCAATGCAGCAAAGAAACAATTAAGGATTTTTGATATTTTATTTGCGCTGGATGCTTTTGCGTTCAGCGCATTTTTTATATTTGCATATTTTTGTATTTTTATATATTTGGTTTATACAATGCGCTAGTGTAGTCGAGTGCGATTTTCTTCAAGAGTTGATGTGAGTGAGCCAAATCCAATTATTCTGGCTCAACGTGTTGCTATATCTAAAGGTATTAAACTTGCAAAACTTAACGATTCAAACCCAACAGTACATGGTCTTTCTCCAGAGTGCTTAAATGCAAAATATACTGCTGATCCTAGAGGACCTGTCGAAGTTAGGCGCATTCTTGCTAACTTTATAAATCATAGAGATAATCGCATAGATCAAAATATTGTAAATAAAAAGGGTAGTTCAGCTAAAGCTCTTAATCCAAATAATCTATACGTATTATCATCAACCTCTCAAGCATACGCATGGCTAATGATGCTAATGTGTGATTGCGGTGATTCCGTTTTAGCTCCGACTCCTGGATATCCTCTTATAGAATCGATTGCAAGACTCCAAGGCGTAAAATCTATACCTTATCCGCTTGTTTATGATGGCTCTTGGACTATTGATATTCCTAGGGTTAAAGAACTTTTAGAGAATACGGATAATCGTATTCGTGCACTTGTTTTAATAAACCCAAACAATCCAACAGGATCTTATATAAAACCTCAAGAAAGAGACGCATTATTGCAATTATGCAATAAAAATAATGTGGCAATTATAGCTGATGAAGTTTTTTATGATTATTGTCTAGAACCTTTTGATGGAAACTGTAGGTTAGCAGGTGAAGAATCTACGCTAGTTTTTGCTTTAGATGGATTCTCAAAGATGCTTGCAGCTCCGCATGCAAAAGTTGGATGGATTGAGGTTTCGGGTCCTAGTCAAGACGTACAGGATGCTATGAAACGCCTTGATGTTATTGCTGATGATTTTCTTCCAATTGGTGCAACTGTATCAGAAAGAATTCCAGAATTATTGCAATGTGCTAAAGAACAAACCGATCTTGTTCAAAACAGAGTGATGTCGAATCTTAAAACTCTTAGAACAATTCTCGCAAACTATTCAAATTGTTGTGTTAGTGCATTGCGCGCAGAAGGCGGATGGAATATTCTTATCCGTGTTCCATCATGTTTAGATGATGATGATTTAGCTTTAAGACTTATGCAAGATTATCATCTTGTCTCTCAGCCTGGCTATTACTTTGATATGCCGAATAATGGATATTTGGCATTATCTTTGCTGCCAGAAGAAAAACAATTTGTGTATGGTGTTAAAGCGTTGCTAGATACTGTTCATACAATGTTGGAAGAATTAAATTAATGAAAACAATTATATTAGTGTGAACCAGCATCTCACAGTATGCCACATTTGAGGATTAAAACGTAGTATTGAGTCTTCTCTACCTGGTACGAACCAGCTTAGAAAAGCTATTGCTATGGAGAAAAATAGAAGACCACAAATAACGAATCGCAGTAAATAGCATAATGTTTTCGTTTTCAAAGTGTCACATACTGTAATATCAGCATATTTTTGTAGCAAAGAGTTAATACCTATTATTGCGCTTAAAGCGAAAAGCCATGCAAAATCCGCAATATATCGCCATCCTATACCAGCTTTTAAGCTATCAAAAACAATAACAATTATGCCAGAAATTACAGATATTATAGCTAATCTTGCAGCGGTTTTACTCATGTTTCTAGCCATCGTGAAAACGCATATAATTCCTAGTAATGCCAGTGGAGATAATGTAAACATTCCACCAATCATCGGCTCGGCATATTGCCATTTTTCAAAAGCAATAGGCTGAATTGCTATCCAAGGGAAAGTTGATATAAAACGTATTGGCAAAGCTATATAACTTAGGATAGAAGGAATGATGTTCTGCGAAGGAAGACGCATTGTAGTCATATCTGTAATCGTAATCTGATATTCATTGCCAAAATTAAAAGGTGACCCAAATCTTAAAGCATTATATAATCCGATTGGTATTGCAACTATTATAAATGGAATAATTATGCAAAGAATTAGTTTTAATAAGTTTTTAAGATTTTCTATAGATTTTTTGTCACTAATAATCAAATTTTTAATATATGAATAAAAATGAGTATAAAATAGCGGAATTGCGAATAGAAAAGCGATTATAAAAGTTGGTCTACAACCAAGATTAAAAGCAATAAACAATGATCCTGCTGCAATATGCTTAAACGATATTATTGACGATGGTTTTAATTGTTCCACTATTTTGTGCGTTTTTGTAGTTTCTTCATCTTTAATAGACCCGAGATAAAACCATAATCCAAGTGAAGTGAAGAATAATGATGCGGCCATTGGAACTGAATAAAAGGATGTTCTAAACCACAAGTAAACGGTGTTTGAAGTAATAAAGAATAAGGTTAAACAAATTGATACACAGGCAAGAGTTGCCTGAGGATTAACGCGTTTAATTAGACGAATAACCAATAGTGAGCCAAAAATTAAAAATCCAATTAAGCATATGAAAGTGGCTATTGTTGTAGGGAGCATGGCTCCACCAGGAATCCACAAATTAGATATAATCTTATACGGTATAAAGAATAAAACAACTGGAATTACACCAAAATACGAATACCAATGACCCTTATAATACGCATGATCCCAATAAATATTGTGTACACAATCAGAAAGAAGATTATTTCTTTCAATTGGATCATACGGATTAGGTAATTTTTGCATTTGCGGTGGAACAGGTAAATCAAGATGCGTCTTACCTTTAAGTAGAGCGTCTGCTGTACGTGCGTATTGATCAAAATCGTAAGTGTAGTTTCCAGCAACATCAAAATGCATTGGAATACCGTTAAAAACATTCCAAAATATTGCAAAAATGGCAATAAAAAGGAAAGGTGTCCAGAATAAAGTGAGTAAAAGCCTTTGATTAATACTTTTTGTATTAAGTTTGATTTTCCATAATTTAGACCAAGGATTCCACAAAGAAATCAAAATTGAAACGACTATAAGAAGAAAAACGCGACCCCAATTCCAGCTAAAAGGTGCTCTAACATTTGCTTTAGCATCCTCAACGTCTACAACATCTCCTTTAGGATGTTGTATCCATAATCTAAGAGTGCTTTTAACTCCAATTGCTTGATCTGGAACTGGAAGCATAGCAAAACTAATGGCTCTAGGATTGGTGCTCAACGGCTTTCCAGCGATTTTATTAACATCAATTCGTACATGTACATCTGTTTTAACAGGATTTTTGCCAATTTTTTTCGGAGTAATTAGTGAAGGCTTAAGCTGAATATACGGTGAAGATCCGTCGGAATTAACTTCTAAATAAGATTCCGAAGGATCGGTAATTAAAAGTCCTCCAGAAGAAAGTCTTTCAATACCTGGACCAGTTGCATTGTGTGCAAACATACTATCTGTGCTGCCAGTAACACTATTCCAAAATGGAATATTCCCAACAGTGCATTCAAACAATGCTATTAACAGCAAGATTGCTAAAGGCGCGCGAAGAACATGGAAAATGTGTTGTAGCGTAAAATTAGCAAGTCTAGCTGTTGGTCTCATAGCAATCCTAAATCCTATTCTTCCGCAACCAAATCAAGATAATCATCACTCCACAAATCTTCGTCACCGTCTGGCATAAGAAGGACTCGTTCAGGGTTTAACGCAAGAACTGCTCCTTCATCGTGAGTAACCAATACAATAGCGCCTTCGTATTTTGCAATGGCTTTAAGAATTTCATCTCTAGAAGCTGGATCTAAATTGTTAGTAGGCTCATCGAGCAAAAGCACGTTTGCTTTTGAAGTTACAAGAGTTGCCAAGGCTAGACGAGTTTTTTCGCCTCCTGAAAGCACTTTAGCTGGCTTCATTGCGTCATCTCCAGAAAATAGGAAGCTTCCTAGCATAGATCTTGCTTGAGTGTCGTTTAAATCTGGAGCAACATGCTGAAGATTTTCTAATACTGTAGCATCTAAATCCAAAGTGTCGTGTTCCTGAGCAAAATAGCCAATCTTGCAGCCATGCCCATAGTTTACGCTGCCAGTATCTGCACTTTCTTCTCCGGCTAGAATACGCAAAGTGGTTGTTTTACCAGCACCGTTATATCCAAGAATAACAACTCTTGAACCTTTATCTATAGCCAAATTTATGCCAGCAAATACAATATTGGATCCATAAGCTTTTGAAATATCTTCAGCCATAATAGGTGTTCGTCCACAAGGAGCAGGTTCTGGAAAACGAATATCTGCTACTTTCTCGCGGCTTTGTGCTTCGCTTGTTTCATTCAACAGTCGTTCAGCCCTACGCATCATGTTTTGAGCTGCCACTGCTTTAGTTGCTTTTGCATGTAAACGAATACCTTGTTTCATAAGGCGTTCAGCCTTTTTTTCAGCCACTTCGCGTTCTCTGCGTCTTCGTTCTTCGTCTACAACGCGTTGATGTAAGTATGCTTTCCAACCCATTGAATACATGTCTATTTGAGCCAATTGTGCATCTAAATGCCAGACTTTATTTACAACCTCATCCAGCAATTCTGTTGAATGGGATATTACTAAGAATCCACCAGAGAATTTTTTCAAATAGTTTCTCAACCAAATTATAGAATCTGCATCTAAATGGTTAGTAGGCTCATCTAAAATCAGCGTGTCTGCATCGGAGAAAAGTATTCGTGCAAGTTCAATTCGTCTACGTTGACCGCCAGATAGAGTTCCAAGAGCTTGCTTCATAATTTCTTGTGGAAGCCCAAGGCTGTTTGCCATCGATATTGCTTCCGATTGCACAGCGTATCCACCAGCTTTTTCAAAGTCTTCAATGGCTTTGTCGTAGCGATTCATGGCTTTCGTCATAATATCTGGATCTGGATTCGTCATCTCTTTTTCTGCTTTTCGTATACGAGATACAATTGACGAAATGTCGCGAGCGCTCATGATTCTATCTAACGCGCTCTGTTCTGGATCTGCTGCATGAGTATCTTGTGGTAGATACCCCAAGCCACCACTTACTCGTACAGTTCCGCCAGCAGGGAGCATTTCTCCTGTTATTACTCGTGTAAGAGTTGTTTTTCCAGCTCCATTCCTTCCAACTAAGCCGATTTTGTCGCCTTTTGTTACGTGAAAGTCGGTAGGGTTTAATAGCGTACGCGCACCAATTTGTATAGTTAATCCTTGTGCGTCAATAGCCATTTGCACCCACTCCTTAAAATAATGCTTTAATCTGAATATCTTCAAAATGTGTTAGCCAAACTCACGATTATACAGTTAGGCTTGCATAGTTTTTACTAAAGGATTTTATCTTTTATTTTTCTATGTATTTCGACAACACGCAGAAAATTATCTACTTCGAACAAGTGTTCTATAATTAATCGTATTGTATAATTAATGCTCAATCAAGAATGGGTTTGGTGCAAAATCTTGATTCTTAAAATAGCTCTTAGGGAGGCAGAATGCAAAGCAAATCAGATTCTTCGCAAAACATGCAATTACCTTTATCCCAAGATGCAATTTTAGATAACAAAAACCGTGAATGTGCTAAAAAAGCTGACATCTTGCAATCTATGCTCGATTCTGCTCAGCCTGTAAAAAACAATGACAATTTAGTATATGATTTGTCTTCTGTTCCTTCAGATTTAAAGATAACCATACAAGGAGCTAGAGAACACAATTTAAAAAATGTTAGTTTACAATTGCCTAGAAATCGTATGATTGTTTTTACTGGATTATCAGGATCTGGTAAGTCTTCGCTTGCATTCGATACTCTTTTTGCAGAAGGTCAAAGAAGGTATGTTGAGTCATTAAGCGCATATGCTAGGCAATTCCTTGGAAGAATGGATAAACCAGATGTAGATTTTATTGAGGGATTAAGCCCAGCTGTATCTATTGATCAAAAAACTACTAATCGTAACCCTCGTTCTACTGTTGGAACAATCACAGAAGTTTATGATTATTTAAGGCTTCTTTTTGCTAGAGTTGGAATTCCTCATTGCCCTAAATGTGGTGAGCTTGTCAGTGCTCAAACACCACAACAAATGGCTAATTCTATACTTTCTTTACCAGAAAGAACAAGATTGCAGATATTAGCACCTGTTGTTAATGGCAGAAAAGGCGAATTCAAAGATACAATTACTCTTCTTAGATCAGATGGTTATTCGAGAGCACTTATAGATGGCCAGATGAAAGAACTTTCTGAAGATATTACTTTAGAAAAACAGAAGAAACATACAATCGAAGTTGTAATAGATAGATTAATTATAAAAGATGGCATACGTACTCGTTTGACTGATTCTATAGAAACGGCTCTGAAACTTTCTAAAGGAGTTGTTATAGCTGATTTTGTAGATGAATCTGTTGATTCTAAAAACAGGCGCCGAAGTTTTTCTGAGCACAGAGCTTGTCCTAACAATCACCAGCTTAATTTATCAGAAATAGAGCCTAGAACATTCTCATTCAACGCTCCTTATGGAGCGTGCCCTGATTGCTCAGGAATAGGATATAACTTAGAAATTGACCCTAATCTTGTTGTGCCGAATGTAGAAAAATCACTTAATGAAGGCGCTATAGAACCTTGGGCACTAAATAAATCTGCAGGAGAATACTATAGGCATGTGCTACAAGGGCTAAGTGTTGAACTTGGTTTTAGTATGGATACACCATGGTGTGAATTGTCGAAAGATACGCAAAATTCAATACTTTATGGGCATGATTTTGAAGTAAAAGTATCTTATAAAAATCGATGGGGAAGACAGAGGGAATATTCAACAGGATTCGAAGGCGTAGTGCGCACTCTTATGCGCAAGCATGATGAAACAGACTCAGATCAAATGCGCCAATACTACGAGTCGTACATGCGAGAAGTTCCATGCTTAACATGTAACGGTAAACGATTGCGTCCAGAAGTCTTAGCAGTAACAATAAACTCATACTCAATTGCAGATGTATGTGATATGCCAATAGAAAAAAGTCTTGAATGGATTAATTCTTTAAAACTAGAAGGATCAAGCAAGATAATTGCTAAAGAAATTGTAAAAGAAATCAAGGCAAGATTAGGATTCTTAAATGATGTTGGCTTAAATTATTTAACTCTTTCTAGAGCCGCAAAAACACTTTCAGGTGGAGAGGCACAAAGAATAAGACTGGCGACTCAAATTGGATCTGGACTAGTTGGAGTCATGTACGTTCTTGACGAGCCTTCAATAGGATTACATCAAAGAGACAATGAGAAACTCATATCAACATTGCACAATCTTCGCGACTTAGGTAACACGCTTATAGTTGTTGAACATGATGAAGATACAATTCGACAATCCGACTGGTTAGTAGATATTGGACCCGAAGCTGGAGAAAACGGTGGAGAAGTAGTATATTGCGGACCAGCAAATCACATAAAAGATGCAAAACGTTCAATAACAGGAGACTATATTGCAAAAAGAAAATGCATAGAAGTTCCTAAAAATCGTCGAAAAATAAATAAAAATCGTTTACTAACTATTGTTGGAGCAAAAGAACACAACCTTAAAAATATAGATGTACAAATACCTTTAGGCGTATTTACTTGCATAACAGGAGTATCTGGATCTGGAAAATCTAGTCTTATAAACTCGATACTCTACCCAGTTTTAGCAGATAAACTAAACGGCGCTCGCATTGTTCCAGGGCTTCATAAACGAGTTGATGGTATTGAAAATTGTGACAAGGTTGTTCACGTAGACCAAAATCCTATCGGTAGAACGCCAAGATCAAATCCTGCGACTTACACTGGTGTCTGGGACAAAATACGTACACTCTTTGCTCAAACACCAGAGGCAAAAGTTAGAGGTTATGGTCCTGGAAGATTCTCGTTTAATGTAAAAGGAGGAAGATGCGAAGCTTGCAGCGGAGACGGAACGCTGAAAATTGAAATGAATTTTTTGCCAGATGTATACGTACAATGTGAAGAATGTCATGGGAAAAGGTACAACAGAGATACTCTAGACGTAACGTATAACGGTAAAACCGTTTCAGACGTGCTGAATATGCCAATTGCTGAAGCTGCTGTATTCTTTAAAGCATATCCATCCATTTCAAGATATTTGGATACTCTTGTACAAGTTGGTCTTGGATATATTAAACTCGGACAAAGTGCTCCAACATTATCTGGTGGAGAATCACAAAGAGTAAAGCTTGCTACAGAGTTGCAAAAACGTTCAACTGGCAAAACTGTTTATATTCTTGATGAGCCTACAACTGGATTGCACTTTGAAGATGTTCGTAAACTTTTAAGCGTTCTTCAATCTTTGGTAGATAAAGGCAATACTGTAATAGTTATTGAACACAATCTTGATGTTGTAAAATGCGCGGATTGGATTATTGATTTAGGACCAGAGGGAGGAGACAAAGGCGGCGAAATAGTAATCACTGGCACTCCAGAAGAAGTTGCAAAATCGAAAGAAAGTTGGACGGGCAAATTCTTAAAGCCTATGCTCAAATCTTAAAGGAATATAGTTAAATAGTATTTTTATGAAAGGAGGTGAACAGAATGGAAATTGTGAATAATAACATAGATATCAAAGAAGATGTTATAAGCAGTCAAGGCAAATGGAAGAAAACTCACCTATCTAATTGTGATATAAGTACTACTGACATTTTGAACAATTCAGTTAAAAATAATTTTGGAGCATCACTTTTAGGCGACACGAGAGACTTATTTAGACCAAAAACTTCCGATATTCCAAATCAACCGGGAGTATACAAGTGGAGAGATGAGAAGGGGAAAGTAATATACGTTGGAAAAGCAAAAAGTTTAAGAAATAGGTTGTCTAATTATTTTCAACCGTTAAATCAGCTTCATCCTAGAACTCAGTCGATGGTTTTAACAGCTCGAAGCCTAGAATGGACCGTCGTAAACACTGAGCTTGAAGCTTTAACACTAGAATACACGTGGATTAAGGAGTTTAATCCACGTTTTAATGTCGTTTTTAAAGATGATAAAACATATCCATATCTTGCCGTATCTGTGAATGATGATTTTCCAAGAGTCTGGATCACAAGAAATAGGAATTCTAAATCAACTAGATACTTCGGTCCATATGCGAAAGTGTGGCAGCTAAGGCACAGCCTAGATTCTTTACTTAAGACTTTTCCTGTAAGAACGTGTAGACAATCCGTTTTTGTCAAAGCTCATAAAACTGGTAGACCTTGTCTTCTTGCAGCTATTGGAAAATGCTCTGCACCTTGCATTGCAAAAGTGGATCGTAAAACTCACAGACATAATGTTGAACAATTAGTAGGTGTACTAACTGGTTCTATAGGTGATTCTTACATTAACGATTTAACAAGAGAAATGAAAGAATCCAGCGATAATCTTGATTTTGAGAATGCTGCAAAAATAAGAGATAAAATAAACATTTTTAAAACTGTTATGCAACAAAATTCTGTTGTTTTTGACGAGAATGTTGAAGCAGATGTTTTTGGTTTTAGTGGAGATTCTCTAGAGGCATGCGTTCACGCATTCTTTGTTCGCGAAGGCTTATTGCGAGGAGAGAAAAATTGGCAGGTTGAAAGAAGCGAGGATATTAGCGATGCAGATATAATAGCTAATTTGCTTATGCGAGTTTATTCAGAATATGAATCAAATAATAATTTGCAATATGAAGACTCTTTGAAAATAGAGCAATCAAGAAATGCATTGCAGATTGACTTGGAGAATACCAAGAGTAAATATATTGACTCAGCGTATCGTGCAAAAACCACAAAAGAGCGTAAAAAAAGGCAGGAATCAACAGGAAGGGGAGATTTGCTAGACCCAATTACCCCAATCCCTAGAGAAATAATCATTCCTTTTGGGATATCACAGAATCAATGTGAAAATTTGGAAAATTGGTTAAGCAAATTGCGTGGATCTAAAGTTAGCATTAAGGTTCCTGAACGTGGCGATAAACGAAATCTTATGAATCAAGCAAATGATAATGCTAAACAATCATTAATGAGACTGAAATCCAGCAGAATCAGCAGTTTAGAGGCAAGAAGTAGCGCCATGAACGAGGTGGCCGATGCTCTTGGAATGAGCGAATCTCCTTTGCGTATTGAATGTTATGATATTTCCAATACGGTAAATGGAGAATATCAGGTTGCATCAATGGTTGTATTTGAAGATGGTATTGCTAAACCTAGCGAGTACAGAAGATTCTCCATAAAAGGGTCTGATGGCAACGGAAAACTTGATGATTTGAGCGCATTGTATGAAACTATTTCTAGGCGTTTTAAGCACACAAATAGTGGCGATGTAGATGATGATTACGGAGAAAATCTTGAAAAATCAAAATATAAAAAATTCGCTTATACGCCTAATCTTATAGTTGTTGACGGGGGTAGAGAACAAGCCAGAGCAGCCCAAAAAGCTATGATAGATTGTGGCATAAAAAATATAGTCATATGCGGTTTGGCTAAAAAGCTTGAAGAAGTTTGGCTTCCTGATAATGAATACCCAATTATTCTTAAACGAAGCTCCCAAGGATTATATTTGCTACAGAGAGCTAGAGACGAATCGCATCGTTTTGCTATAACTTATCATAGGCAAAAACGAAGAAGAGCCATGCTAAATTCGTTGCTAGACTCGATTCCTGGTATTGGAGAGTTTTACAAAAAACGTCTTCTTTCCGTATTTGGTAGTGTTAAGAAATTAAAAGATGCGAGTATTGACGATTTGCAAAAGGTCTCTGGCATAGGTAAAGCTAAAGCTAAATCTATTTACGAATCATTGCATAAGTAACATTGATATTCAATAGAATTATCTTATAAATTAGTTAAATAATTTTCGGCATGTTGATTCGTCATGATAAGACACTAGCCTTGTAAGTATGTCTCAGGAAATTGAAATAGGATTGGGCAAAAAAGCCCGAGTCGCTTACTCACTTGACGATATTGCTATACTACCTTCGCGTCGTTCTCGCGACCCGCAGGCTGTTTCTACGTCCTGGCAAGTCGATGCTTATAGTTTTGACGTACCAGTGATTGCTGCGCCAATGGATTCTGTTACTAGCCCAGATACGGCTATTGCAATGGGTCAGATGGGCGCCTTGGGTGTACTTGATTTGGAAGGTTTATGGACTCGTTACGATGATCCAGAACCACTTCTAAAGGAAATTTCGGAGCTTCCAAACGAAATTGCTACGAAGCGTATACAAGAAATTTATTCTGAACCAATTAAGCCTGAACTTATTGTTAAACGTTTGCGCACTATTCGTGATTCTGGAGTTACTGTTGCAGGTGCTCTTTCCCCTCAGCGCACTCAGGAATTCTACTCTACTGTGTTAGAAGCTGGAGTAGATCTTTTTGTTATCCGTGGAACAGCTGTTAGTGCAGAACATGTTTCTAAAGATCATGAACCACTTAATCTAAAGAAATTTATTTATGATCTTGATGTTCCAGTTATTGTGGGAGGCTGTGCTGATTACACTTCAGCTTTGCATTTAATGAGAACTGGTGCAGCTGGAATTCTCGTAGGTTTCGGTGGAGGTGCAGTTTCTGCAACTATGAATACTCTTGGTGTTCAAGCTCCTATGGCGACTGCAATCTCAGATGTTGCCGAAGCTCGTCGTGATTATATGGATGAATCTGGCGGAAGGTATGTTCAGATTATAGCTGATGGAGGAATGGGAACCTCTGGCAACTTTATTAAGGCTTTGGCTATGGGAGCAGATGCAGTTATGCTTGGAACTCCTTTAGCGCGAGCGACCGAGGCTCCAGGCCGCGGAATGCATTGGGGTGCAGAGGCTCGCCATCCATCTTTGCCACGCGGAATGCGTACGAATGTTGGAACTGTTGCTCCGCTGGAGAATATTTTGTTTGGTCCAAGTCATATGGCAGACGGAAAAACAAATTATGTTGGCGCGTTAAGGCGCACAATGGCATCCACTGGGTATGTTGATGTTAAGAGTTTCCAGCGTTGTAGTGTTGTATTTAACCCATTCCATCAGGATGTTCGGTAATTTTTAATATTATTTGTTTACTTCCTTGTGAGCTTAAAACTAAAAATTTAAGTGCACAAGGAAGTAAAAACTATAATGTGCATAACTTAACACTAAATAATCCTTGATTTTTCAACAAAAATCGAGGATTTAATTTTATTTATGCACACTTAGAAATAATGCTTTGAATTTTTGAAATAAGTTGTATGCTTTATTTAAACCTTTGCTAGACATTGGTTTTAAATTAAAAATACAAAAAAATAAAATAAGGAATTTAAAAATAGAAAATGGGATAAGTAACAAATTTTAACGGGAAAGAGCAGGAAAATGAATAATACTCTTGGTACCATAGTCAGCGATAACTATGACGAAAATGATGCATTCTGGGAAGTTGTAAAAAACGACTTTGCTGCAAATGATGATCATCCTACGTTCAAGTGGAATGATCGCAAGCCATTGCCAGTATACGAAGGTTCATTCCCAGTGGGTTCTTCGCATTTTATGGCAACATATCATGTATCATCATGCTTTAATAATTCGGCAGATGAGGAATTGTACTTGGACCTCGCTTTAAGAGCGTGCAAAGTAGCATGTATTGCTAGTGACATTTCTAGAGGAAGACCGATATCGTCACAAATGCGTAAGGCTCTTAGTGAGGAATGTATTTTTAAGCTTGAAAACATGTGGTATCTAATATCTCAATGTTTCTCAGACAAACACGATGAATATACAAGTTGGCAACTACGTTGCAAACCGACTATGCCAAGAATGATAAATGGAATGCTAATTAGTCCAACTCGTTTTGAGGCAGTTGTTTTATTGTCTATTGGAAGCTTAAATTATTGTGCGTCTTTGGCATTCAAATCTCAAAACGGGAGTTGGATATGTACATTAGTTGACTTGGGATGATTGGTAGAAAATGTACTAGCCTTTAAATTCCATTGTCAATTAAATAATAGTTAAATATAAAAATATGACTCTTCTGGTTTAGGTAATCATTATTAGTTTGTTTCTAATTATCTAACCAGAAGAGTTTATTTGTAAAAACCACCAATTTTAGGTTGACATTTTTGTACGACTTTCGTTTGTGTCGTGTTAGATATACCGTACAATTAAGACTATGCTGCGAGAATTTGCTGTAGAGGTCATTCACCCAACAAATGACGGTGACACAATTTATTCACTGCTTGCCAATAGGGCAATGCGAGATCCACAAGGCGTAATAGCCCAATGGCAAGACGATGATACTCGTCAATGGCATGATGTTACTGCATCGGAAATGCTATTAAAAGTTCGTGCAACAGCTAAGGGGTTGATTGCTCTTGGCGTTGAACGAGGAAGCAAAGTTGTTATTTATTCCCCAACCTGTTATGAGTGGGGTGTTACGGATTTTGCTTGCGCGTGCATTGGTGCTGTAAGCATTCCAATTTATGAAACAGATTCAGCAATTCAAGCTGCTGAAATTATTTCTGAAGTAAAGCCTGTTATAGCTTTTGCAGGTGATGATGAACATGCGCAGTGTTTAGAGCGAGTTCGCCAAGACAATAAGCGTATGTCTTTAAAGACTATTTTTAACTTTAAAGCTGCTGGAATAGACGCAGTGATTGATTTTGGAAAATCAATCAGCGACGACGAGCTTAATAGAAGCATAGGTCAAGTAAAAGCTGATGATTTAGCGACTATTGTATACACCTCTGGTTCAACTGGAAAACCAAAGGGTGCAATGCTTTCTAATAGGAATTTTACGCATATTGTGTATGCGGCTTATGACGTTTTAAATGATATGCTTTATAAGCCAAGTAGACTATTGCTGTTCCTTCCATTAGCTCATTGCTTTGCCAGATACATACAATATGTGGCAATAGGTTCTCACGGCGTTATTGGATATGTGCCAAATGCGAAGCATTTATTAGCAGATTTGCGTAGTTTTAAACCTACATATTTGCTTGGAGTTCCAAGAGTGTTTGAAAAGGTTTATAACGCTGCGTCTCAAAAAGCTGGAGCAGGTATACGCGGTAGGATTTTTGCGAAGGCTGTACAACATTTTATTGAGTGGTCTAAAGATGAAGTTGAAGGCAGAGCACATTCAATTTATGCAAAACTTCAGCATGACTTCTATATGAAAACTGTTGGATCTTCTATAAGGTCTGCTTTGGGACCTAATCTATCGTGGTTAGCTTGCGGCGGAGCTCCAATAAATGCTGAACTTGCTCATTTCTTTAACGGATTGGATGGAATAACCTTTATTCAAGGTTATGGAATGACTGAAACAGCAGCTCCTTGTGTTGTTAATTTTGAACATGCTAATCAAGTTGGTTCTGTGGGTCGCCCTGGTCCTGGAATTACTATCCGTATTGCAGATGATGGGGAAGTCCTTGTAAAAGGTCCTAACGTTTTTATCGGATATTATGATAAGCCAGATCTTACTGCGGATGTTATTGACGAAGATGGATGGCTCCATTCTGGAGATTTAGGCGAGATAGACGATGAAGGATTCTTGTCTATTACTGGTAGAAAGAAAGATATTATTATCACTGCTGGTGGAAAAAATATAAGTCCAGCGCCTTTGGAAAGTATTATCTCTAAGTGTCCTCTCGTATCTCACGCAGTAGTTGTAGGAGACGGTAAGCCATTTGTTTCCGCTTTGATTGAGGTTGAGCCAGATATGGTTCGTTCTTGGCTTAAGAGTCAGGGAATGGATGAAAATCTTTCTATGAGTGCTGTTGCGGAAAACGATGCTATTCGTTCTGTTGTACAACAGTTTATTGATCAGGCAAATAGCACTGTTTCTAGAGCTGAGTCTATTCGTAAATTTATTATTTTGGATGAAGAATTTTCACAAGATGCTGGCACTTTGACTCCAAGCATGAAAGTTGTGCGTCCTAAGGTTTTGAAGAGGTATTGTGATCTTATAGAGAATCAGCTTTATGCTCCAAAACCAAACAGTAGACCATTACCTGCTACAGTTAAGATTTTAGATAAGACAACTGAGACTGTTAAGCAAGCGCAAGAAACTGTTAAACAGGCTCAAGAAGCGGTTACTCCTAGAGTTAAACAAGCAATAGATCAGGCTGCTACTCATCTGAAACGTTTTGGTGAGGATTTGCCTACACAGGTTAATGTAAAAGATCAGCATACTGAATATGCTGATAAGAATAATAATTCTAACGACAAAGAATAGTTATTCGAAATTAAATTAGCTATAAAACGTTAAATAGGCTGATTAAAATTGCAATTTTAATTACACTAAGTCTTGTATAATTGCATTGCATTTTTAATTAGCCTTTTAGAATTTTTAAGGAAGTACTGTGACTATTAGACAGATTCGCATTGTTCCAGATCCTGTTCTTAGAACACCATGTGACCCAATTCGTGAGATTACTCCAGCAGTTAGAAGTCTCGTAGAAGATTTATTAGAAACTGTAAACGATCCAGGTAGAGCTGGGCTCAGTGCAAATCAAATAGGTATTAGCCTTAGAGCGTTTTCATACAATATTGAAGGTCATATTGGATATATTCTCAATCCTGTTATTGAAGAATTGAGTGGTGAACAATATGGGGATGAAGGTTGCTTGTCTGTTCCAAGATTATGGTATAAGACTCGCAGGGCGGATTATGCTAGGGCTAAAGGCATTGATTTAGACGGTAAAACTATTGTTCTAGAAGGCAAGGGCTTAATGGCTCGCATGATTCAGCATGAGTGTGATCATTTAGATGGACACGTTTATTTGGATCGTTTAGAGAAAGATGTTAGAAAACAAGCTTTACGCCAACTTCGTAATGGATTAGCTAAATAATATCTAAATAAGAAATATCAACAACTATAGTATTAGTTCGTAATATTTATTTAGTATTAAGCGTCTGATATGATTAATCTTTGCGTGTCCATTGAGCATGAATATTGTCGCGTTATATGATTGCTCGTTTTTTATTGTCTACTCGGATGCGCGAATACGCGCCATGTACGCGTCCGTTCGTGTCGGTCGGCTTGGATTTAGACATATGTTAGCCAAGTTGCATGCGAACAGGCATGGCCAGGCAGGAACCGACAAGAAAGGTATATAGATATGGCACAGATTACCATGAGTGAAATGCTGAAGGCAGGTTTGCACTTCGGACATCAGACTCGTCGCTGGAATCCAAAGATGAAGCAATTTATTCTAACCCAGCGCAATGGTATTCATATCATCAATTTGTTCAAGTCGCTCGACATGATCGACAAGGCTTATGACTTCATTAAGCAGACTGTTGCTCACAACGGTACTGTTTTGTTCGTGGGTACCAAGAAGCAGGCTCAAGAGGCTGTGCAGAATCAGGCTACTCGTGTGAACATGCCTTACGTGAGCGAGCGTTGGCTCGGCGGTATGCTGACGAACTTCCAGACTGTTTCCACTCGCGTAAAGCGTCTCAAGGAACTTGAGGAAATGGACTTCACTGATGTTCGTGGATCTGGTTTGACTAAGAAGGAGCTTTTGCTTCTTGAGCGCGAAAAGGACAAGCTTTCCAAGCAGCTCGGCGGTATTCGCAACATGAACCGTACTCCTTCGGCAATGTTCGTTGTTGATATTAACAAGGAAGCTTTGGCCGTTGAAGAAGCTCACAAGCTTGGTATTCCAGTTGTGGCAATCGTTGACACCAACACCGATCCAGACTCTGTTGAGTATCCAATCCCAGCAAATGATGATGCAATTCGTGGTGTCGAGCTTCTTACTAGCTTGATGGCTGACGCTGTTGCAGAAGGTTTGCTTGAACGTGCTGGAAAGGGCGCAAAGTCTGAAGGCTCTGACGCTCAGCCAATGGCAGCATGGGAAAAGGAACTACTCACTAAGGAAACTGAACAGTCTGAAGACGAAGCCAAGGCTGAATAAGTCTGTTGGCGGTTAATGAGGAGAACAAAATGGCAGCAATTACTGCAGCGTTGATTAAGCAGGTGCGCGAAGAAACTGGCGCTGGCATGATGGACGTTAAGAAGGCTCTTACCGAAGCCGAAGGCGATGTAGCTCGCGCTAAGGAAATTATCCGTGCTAAAGGCATTCAGGCCGCTGGCAAGCGTGAAGGTCGCAAGGCTCAGGAAGGAACCGTTGCTTCTAAGGTTGTTAAAACTGCAGAAGGTGAAACTGGCTATGCAGTTGAATTGAATTCCGAAACCGACTTTGTTGCTAAGACTCCAAAGTTCGTTGAATTCTCTGAAACCGTGTTAAGCAATGCTATTGAAGCTGACGCTTCCAGCGCAGAAGAGCTTCTTGCCGCTAAGGCTGGAGATGCTACTGTTAAGGAAGAAGTAGAAGAAGCAGCAGCTTTGTTTGGTGAGCACGTTAAGGTTGGTCAGATTGCCAAGATCAGCGGTCCTCATGTAGAGATTTATGCTCACAAGAAGTCCGTTGAATTGCCTCCAAGCATTGTTTCTATGATTGCTACTGATGAGGCTGGTGCTAAGGTCGCTCATGAAGCTGCTTTGCAGATTTCCGCTATGGGCGCTCAGTGGCTTCGCCGCGAAGACGTTCCAGCTGATGTATTGGAGTCTGAGCGTCGCGTTGCTACAGAGAAGTCTTTGGCTGAAGGCAAGCCAGAGAAGATTGTTCCAAAGATTGTTGAAGGTCGTTTGAATGCCTTCTTCAAGGAAACCGTTCTCCTTGAGCAGTCCTACGTCAAGGATCCATCTAAGACTATTGGAGATTTGTTCAAGGAAGTCGGCGGTTCTGCTTTGGCTTTCGCTCGTGTTGAGGTTGGCAAAGGCTCTGCTGAATGATTTTTAAGCGAAAGCTTATTAAAAATTCATAAAACAAGAATGGGTTTGCGTGATAAGTCATGCAAGCCCATTCTTTTAATTTATACATTATAAAATCGTGTTTTGCTGTGTCGTCATTGAAAGATATCATGGCAAAGATATGCTTGCGTTCGCCGTTATGACTGGAGGAAAGTTTTATGACTATCGCACAAGCGGGGGAAAGCAAGTCTCGTAGAGTTTTATTGAAGCTCTCGGGAGAAGCATTTGGCGGTGGCGCCGTTGGTATTGATACTCATGTTATTCGTAGAATTGCTGGAGAAATTGTAAAAGCAGTGCATGAAGGCGTGCAAGTTGCAATTGTTGTTGGCGGTGGTAATTTCTTCCGCGGAGCAGAGCTTCAGCAGGCTGGAATTGATCGTAGTCGTGGTGACTATATGGGTATGCTCGGTACTGTTATGAATTGCTTGGCTCTGCAAGATTTTCTTGAACAAGCTGGTCAGGCAACTCGTGTACAAACTGCTATAACAATGGGCCAAGTTGCAGAACCTTATATTCCACTTAAAGCAATTCGACACCTTGAAAAGGGTCGTGTAGTTATTTTTGGCGCTGGTGCTGGAATGCCATATTTTTCAACTGACACTGTATCTATTCAGCGATCTTTGGAAATACATTGCGATGAGGTTTTGATGGGCAAGAATGGTGTAGATGGTGTTTATAGCGCTGATCCACGGAAAGATAAGAACGCGAAGAAATTTGTAACGTTAAATTATCAACGTGCTCTTGTCGATGGTCTTGCTGTTATGGATGCTTCTGCACTATCTATGGCTAGAGACAACAAGCAGAAGATTCGCGTATTCGGATTAGAGGGCGAAGGAAACGTCACTAGAGCACTGGTTGGTGAGGAAATCGGAACTTTAGTTTCGGATGCTGAGCCTGCATTTGCTTAAATATGCGAATATTCATAATTTGAATATTTAAAATTGAATAAACATGAAAATAGTTAAATAATAAATTTTAAAATTGGCACATACCGATAAAGGAGATTACATGCCAGCGATTATCGATCAGGCTCTTGAACAGATGAACAAGTCTGTGGAAGCTACTAAAGAGAATTTCATGGGCATTAGAACTGGACGTGCTAATCCTGCTCTTCTTAATGGCATTATGGTTGACTATTATGGTGCTCCAACACCTATTAAGGCTGTTGCTTCTATTGGTGTTCCAGAGCCTCGCACTCTTTCTGTAACTCCTTTTGATGCTTCGCAAGCTAATGCTGTAGAAAAGGCTATTCGCGACTCAGATTTAGGAGTAAGCCCTAATAGAGATGGCAATGTAATTCGTGTTACAATGCCAGAACTTACAGAAGATCGTCGTAAAGAATACGTAAAGCTTGCTAAGACAAAAGCTGAAGAAGGTAAGGTTGCTGTTAGAAATATTCGCCGTAAAACCAAGGAGAATATTGATAAGTCTGTAAAAGATGGTGAAATCGGCGAAGATGAAGGAGAGCGTTTACAGAAAGAGCTTGATAAAGTTACGAAGCAAGTAACTGATTCCTTAGACGCTTTGCTTGATGGCAAGCAGAAGGAAATAATGGAGGTCTGATTCTTCAGAAACTTTTAGGCTGAATGGGTGTCGTATGAATCAAGAAAATCTTGAAGAATTGTCTAACAAAGCTGATTTGTTAACTAATAACAATTTACTCGGTAATAATAAGTCAGCAAAATCTGATTCTTCACATGAAAAGACTATTAACGGCACCCATGATGCTTTAGGCGATATAAATCGTCGTACTGGCAGAAATATGCCTCAAGCTATAGCAACTGCAGTTTTATTGGTTGCTGTGATTATCGCTTGTCTTGTAATTAGCATCGATGCTTTTGTTATTCTTTTAACTATTTTTATGGTCCTCGCGTTGTGGGAGTTGCATGTAGATTTTGCTACCGCAGGTTTTAGGATCCCATTTCTGGTATTGTCTATTTGTTCTGTAATCACTATTCTTTCTGCTTTTTATGCAAGATGGCATGCTGTTGCTATGGCAAGTGGCATAACAGCGTCATTGCTTTTAACTGTTGTTTTTGCTACATTGAATAGCACTGTTTCTCAAAGGACTTTGCGCGCTGTAGAAAAAAAGCTTCAGCATCCTACATTATCTAAAAGTGCAAAGGCAAATACTTTCACTAATACGGCAGTCTCATTATTTGTTGTATTGTATATTCCTTTGCTTGCCTCGTGCATTGTTTTGTCTTTAACAAATACTAAGTATGCTATAGCGCATGCGTTGCTGCTTGTGTTTCTACCAGCTTTAAGCGACACTGGTGGTTTGTTTGCTGGTGCGTGGCTTGGTAAGCATAAGCTCTCTCCCCGTATTTCTCCTAAGAAATCAATAGAGGGTCTTTTAGGGTCAATGCTTTTTGCTTTGATAGGTGCTTACGCTATCATATCCGGCTTCTATGGATCTTCTTGGATAAAATTCTGGTGGATGCCAGCAATAATGGGTGTTGCATCAGGCATGGTCGGTACCTTTGGTGATTTATGTGCTTCAATGCTTAAAAGGGATATTGGTATTAAGGATATGGGGCATTTGCTTAAAGGTCACGGTGGCGTTTTAGATAGAGTGGATTCTATTTTGCTTTGTGCGCCTGTTCTTATGGCGTTGATTAAGGTTGTAGGGTTCTAATTTATAGGTAATATTTTAGATATTAATCGTTTGTTTTGTCATAAAACCATTACAAGTAACCGTCATGGTTTTCTACTAACATGAGGATTTATGACGATTTGTTCTATTCCTAGTCCTAGTATTTCTCAGATTACATTAGGACCTATCACGTTAAGATTTTATGCTTTATCAATTCTTGCAGGTGCACTTGTTGCAATGTGGATTACCACTCGCAGATGGAAAAGAGAAGGCGGAGATTTTAATCAGATATTAGATGTTGCACTGGTTAGTCTTCCGTCAGGAATAGTTGGAGCACGTCTTTATCATGTTATTACCACTCCCGAAAAGTTCTTTGGACCTAAGGGAGATTTGTTGGAGATATTTAGGATTTGGAATGGTGGCTTAGGAATCTGGGGAGGAGTAATCCTAGGATCTATTGCTGCAAGCGCACTGTGCGCCTATAAAAAATATCCAATAAGCTTGCTTGCAGATGCCGCTGCACCTAGCTTGCTTATTGCACAAGGTATAGGGCGGTTAGGTAATTGGTTTAACCAAGAGCTTTATGGTGCTCCAACTACTTTGCCATGGGGCCTAAAACTTAATTATTCTGCTGCAAATGCTATAGGACACAGTGAAAGTTGCTACGATGGTCTCACATGTCCAGAGGGTACTCTGTTTCACCCTACTTTCTTATATGAAATGATTTGGAATTTTGTTGGAGCAGCCTTGCTTATTTCTTTCGGCAAAGTTCTTAAGCAAAAACTTAAATCTGGATCTGAGTTTGTTCTTTACGTAATGTGGTATACAGCAGGAAGAATGTGGATTGAGTCTTTAAGGATCGATTTTTCACATACTTTCCTTGGAGTAAGAATTAACGTATGGGTTTCTATAGTTATATTTATTATTTCAATTATTGTTTTTATGATTTTGCAGAATAGCCACAGGTCAAGAACAGATCTTGTGAATCGTCTTATTGATATAACTGCAGATGAACGTGAGCGCGAATCTCAATCTAATTCAAATATTAAAACAAAAAGATTATCCTAAAATATTCTTAAATATATAGTTATTTTGTTTTTCTAGTCGCTTGCTTTTCTTAGAATGGAACACATGAATATACAAATAGCACCTAGCATTCTTTCTGCAGATTTTTGCAATCTTGAAAGAGATCTTGTAGCAATTTCAAATGCTGATCTTGTTCACGTTGATGTTATGGATCATCATTTTGTACCGAATTTAACTTTAGGGGAGCCTATTGTTAAACGTATTTGCGAGGTAACCGATCTTCCTGTAGATGTTCATTTGATGATTGAAGATCCTGATCGTTGGGCTCCAGAGTATGCAAAACTTGGTGCTGATTCTGTGAGCTTCCATATGGGTGCCACTCATGCGCCTGTTCGTCTTGCTCGTCAGCTTCGAGACATGGGTTGCAAAGCTTGTTTTGCAGTTCGCCCAGCTGAGCCAGTTGAACCTATTTTCGATATTCTTGATGAATTCGATATGGTTCTTATTATGACTGTTGAGCCTGGTTTTGGTGGACAGAAGTTCTTGAGCAATCAAATGGGTAAGGTTCGTCGTTTACGTGATGAAATTACTCGTCGTGGATTGGATACTCATATTCAGGTTGATGGTGGAGTAAGCCCTTCTACAGCTGCTATAGTCGCAGAAGCTGGTGCTGATGTGCTGGTTGCAGGATCTGCTGTTTATGGTGCTGAAAATCCATCAGCAGCTATTGATTCTATTCGTAATATTGCGCAAGAGGCTTGGCGAGCATGAAACTTTTATTGGGGCATTTTAGAATAATGCCCCAATATTTTATTTATGCAAAATAGAATACAATTAGTAAATCTTTTAAATTGTTTTAAGGAAATTGGTATGGTTAAGTTCGTTTCTAATCAGGAGTACAGTCCTGAAGCACTTGATCGAGTTTTTACTGTACCTAATGTGATTAGTTTTCTGCGTATATGTTCAATACCATATCTTGCCATTTTAATTGCGCAAAATAAAATGTGGTTTGCTCTAATTATTCTTGCTATATCTGCTTTTTCAGATTGCGTTGATGGTTATATTGCTAGAACTTTTAATCAGGTTAGTAAATTAGGGCAGATTTTAGATCCTGTTGCGGATAGGCTTTTAATAGCATGCAGCATTTTAGCTTTAGCGTTTGCCAAGATTATACCTTGGTGGGCGTTGGCTCTTGTTGTTTTGCGAGACATAATAATGGCTATTTTGATTGTTATTCTTGCGCAATATGATTATGGACCTTTACCAGTGAACTTCATGGGTAAAACTGGAACAGCATTATTGATGGTTACTATCGTATTATTTATGATTGTTTATGCTGTTGCGACTGAACCAATGCTTATTTTGTATGCTGCAGCAATAGCTTGTGCAATTTGGGGAATAACGCTTTACTGGTTTGCTGGAGTGTTGTATTGCATTCAAGCTTATAAGTTATTAATAAAAAAGTTTAAATAAGGATTGTACGTATTATAAACTGGTTTGAATAACGGACATATTTATGGTGCAAAAGACTTCTAATCTAAATCATGATGTGAATAACACTGATCATAGTGTTATTCCAGAGTCTTTTCCTGCTCCAACCGTTATCTTATTTTCAAAACGCAGAGCAGTTTTTTCCAAATCAGTGTTTGCTCTTGGTCCTCATCATGTGACTACTTCAAGTTATAACTTTTCTAACCACAATGAAAAAAGACGTCGTATTGAAGACTATTCATTACGCTTAATCGATGATTTGAGCAATAGACCAGTGGATCCTCTTTTTATGGATTCCCGTCTTAATAAGCAGAATGTTAGTAAGATTAATATTTGGATTACTAGAATAATTGTTTTTATTATTTGTGTTGCTCTTGGCACTGTGGGAAGTCAATTTGTGCAAAAATTGCATACGGATTCTCGTAAAGCCATACGTTTATCGCTAGCTAACGAGCTTACTTCTCGCACGAGTCGTTTTGACAATCTTGTTAAAGATGTGACTAGATTGCGTACGAGTGTAGATCGTGAGTCAAAAAGGATTAATACTCCTTATGAAAATCAAGTTGATAAATCTGACAATATGACGAATGGCACACATGGCGTTATAGGGTCTGGAATTGTTTTAACTATTGCTAATCCTATTTCTACAAACAATGACGTTTCTAGCGGTAATATTCCTAGAGAAATGGCTAAGGGAGCAAGAATTAGGGTTGTTACCGATAGAGATATTCAGATTTTTGTTTCTATTCTTTGGGATGCAGGTGCAGAAGCAATATCAATAAACGGTCATAGAATTGGCGCTCAAACGTCGATCCGTACTGCTGGGTCAACTATTCTTATAGGTGTTAATCAGACTCAAAGCCCTTATACGATTGAGGCTATTGGAGATAGTTCTAGTCTTATCGAAAAGTTAAATTCTCAAAAGCGCTCTCCGTGGTTTGTTTCTCTTAGCGATGCAGGTATTAATCCGCAAATTTCTAAGTCAAATGCGCTTAGACTTTCCGCTGCTGGAACTGGTGAAATTAATTTTGCAAAAGAATTATTGAGTAGGAGATAGGAAAATAGGTTATGACAGCTGTTCTTGGATTGATTTTAGGTGCTCTTATTGGGATTGTTGTACATCCTGATATTCCAGTAGTTATTCAACCTTATCTGCCGATTATGGTTCTTGCAGCTTTGGACGCTCTGCTTGGAGCTGCAAGAGCTTATTTTGAGCGTAGTTTCTCTGATAAGGTGTTTGTTATTTCATTCTTTTCGAATGTTATTGCTGCTACTCTTTTAGTTTTACTCGGAAATCAACTTGGAGTTGGAGCACAATTGCAAACTGCTGTTATTGTTGTATTAGGAATACGAATCTTCTCTAACGTTTCTGCAATACGTCGTTTTATATTTAGAGGTTGATATGCGTCATCCATTTTCTAATGCATCAAAAAATAGCATAAAGAACGACAATTTAGACGATACTTTTGATAAAAATGTTGACAAAAATATTGATAAAAATATTGACAATATCGTCAGAAAATTGCATCGTCAGCATGCTAAAGATCGCGAAAGTGACCGTACACAAACAGGTTCTTTCCCGATTGTTAAACGAAAAAATAAGCCTTCATTGCAAGGTCATATTACGCGTACGCGTATTTTAACTGGCTTACTTGTTATGCTTCTTTGCGCATTGCTTGGATTTGCTTATATGATTCAAGTTAATAGAAGTACACTTGTGTATCAGACGATGAGTGAGGATGAGCTTACTCGTTTAATTACAGAAACTAATTCGCAAATACAAAATCTAGAGCAGCGAAAGTTTGAGTTAACTAGCCAGCTTAATTCTTTAAAAGCGTCTGTTAACAAACAGGAGGAAGCTGCTAGAATTGCTAAGCAGAATTCTCAGACGAGTGGTTTAATATCTGGTCGTCTTCCAGCTGTTGGTAAGGGAGTAATTATTCACATTACTGCTGGAGAAAAAGAGCGTGTGGATGCTGCTACAATGTTTCAACTGCTCGAAGAGCTTCGTAATGCTGGAGTTGAGGTTATGTCTGTTAACGACATACGTATAGTGACTTCTAGCTATATTTCTGACACTAAGCATGGGTTATTGTGTGATGCAATTGAGATTAATCCTCCATACGTTGTTAAAGCTATTGGCGAACCACAGAACTTGCAAAACGCCGTAAACATTGCTGGGGGAGTTGGATCTAGATTAAAAGTTAAATTCGGTGCTTCCGTATATGTTTCAACGCCTGAAGAGGTCGAAATTCGCTCGACACGCGAACCAAAACAGTATCAATATGCAAAACCAGTCGAATAAGAAGGTAAAATAGCAATTATGACTGAACCGATTCCTACTGCTGGCGAAACAACCATTATTGGTATGCCAGCTATTACCATTCCAATAAACTCTAATGCAGATCGTCCTCTTAGGCAGGATGATTTAGATACTATAGCAAAGCTGCTTCCTGGTACTGCCTTGCTTATTTCTACACGTGGAGCAGTTTCTGGATCGCGTTATTTACTAGATGAGGACGTCGTGTCTGTTGGACGAGATTCTAGAGCTGATATTATGCTAGACGATTCTACTGTTTCTAGAGCTCATGCTGTTTTTCGTAGAAATGGTACTGTTTTTAGCATTGCTGATGCTGGAAGTCTAAATGGAACGTATGTTAATCGTAACCGTGTTGATGAAGCTATTCTTCATAATGGTGACGAAATTATGATTGGCAAGTTCCGATTAATGTTCTTTACGTGTGACGCTGTTACTAAACGATAATGACTTTTGAAAACTCTCCTGAAGATAGTGCGTTGGCTGATTCTTTAAAACATGATCATCAACCAACGCAGGGGGAGCTGTTTTCATTTTCGGATGATGAAGAGTATTCCACAGGATACCGTGGAAGTGTTGCTATGAATATCGCTGGTATTACATATAGGCAACTTGATTATTGGGCGCGTAAACACATAATTGAACCTTCTATTAATCCGTCTCATGGTTCTGGATCTCGTCGTTTATATTCCTTTAAAGACATTGCAATTATGGCTGTTTCTAAGCGACTTTTAGACGCTGGAGTAAATCTTACTAATGTGACTACTGCTATAGTGTTTTTAAATTGTTTTAGCGTAAAGCATCTCGAAAATATGACTATAATTTGCGATGGCCAATCTGTTGTTGAATGCGATAGTAATCAGGAAAATATGCGAGATATGCTTGAATGTGGTACAGCTGTTTTTGCTATCGCTGTTGGTCGTATTGTTAAACAGGTTAAAGCTGATTTAAACTCTGAATTATCTAAATAAATTTCTTAATATATTTGTATCTTTTATTCCTAAAATATATCTAATCTGACATAACGTACATTATCGGGTAAATACTCATATATGTTCTAGCAAGAAAAAACAAATAATATTTCAAAATTATTCAAAATACTCGTTAATGACATTATTCAAATCAGAAACACTGTCGATAATACGATAAGCTCCGTGAGCTTTAAGCTCACCAGGCTCGGCATAACCCCAAGAGCAACCCAAACAATCAATATTGCATGCTAAAGCGCCATCAACGTCCGTCCAACGGTCGCCAACCATTAAAGCACGGTCTCGTAAAGGATCGAATCCAATATTTTCAAAAACATAGCTAATAACTTGATCTTTATTAATCCTAGACATATCTTTGCTAGCACCATAAATACCATCAATCAAGTTTGTCAATCCAAAATGATCACAAATTGGTTTAACTTGATATTCTGGCTTGCAAGATGCAGTAGCAAGATAATAACCAGACTTTCGTAGCAACTTTAGCTGCTCAGGAATGCCATCATAAACTTTGTTCAAAAAATTCCCAGTAATCATATCACCATTTGGATTATCAGGATCTATAAAAGTTGCAACTTCGGAATAATATTTCCTGTACAATTTAACGCCTTCAGATTGCAATTCTTTAGGCATATGATTCCTCTGAAAAGATTCAAGTATAGACGGTCCAACAAAACGCAACATTTCAGTATCATCAGGTATTTGCATACCAAGATCAGACATCGCTTTTTTAGCGCACGCAATAATACCAGCATGCGATTGTGTTAAAGTACCATCTAAATCAAGAAGAACAACTTTCATGACAGCTTATTTCCCTTAGAAGTGTTTTGTTTGTAAAAATAATTCTCACTCGTAATCAGGAATCCAACCCTCATGATGCATCTTTAAACGCTTATCAAGTAAAGCTTTAAGCTCTTCTTCACTTCTACGCTCTAAAAGCATATCCCAATGCGTACGTGCTGGCTTATTAAAATCATCATCTGGCCTGTCTGCATCGCCTTCCTTATGCGCTAATGCACCACAACGGCATTCCCACTCTTCAGGAATTTCAGCACCTTGAGCAAATGGAAGAATCGTTCTGTGACCTTTAGGACACACATATGCAACATCGTTACGAGCAGCGAAATCAACATTATCGTCGGATTCCAATGATTTAGCTCCAATGCTCATTCCACGTAAACTGCGCTCTGCCATAATATATTATTCTCCTTTTTGTTTTCATTATAAAGCTAGCGAATTGCACGGACGATACACAAATGTATACCATGATATATCAATAACATATCAAACATCACAATAAGCAACTACCCCGCGATTAATAAGTTTAGCTGCTTCATAAGCATTGTGAGCTAAAGAATCATCTACGTTAGGCAATATTTTCAAATATTCGCTAGCAACAGCAAGTTGATTAAGTAAGTCAATAAGTCTTTTTGCAAATCTGACAAAATCACCACCAGTTATGTCAGTATTCTGCAATATGTCAAGTAAATCAGCACCCTGAGCCCAATCATAAATCATATCAATTGCACCAAAATCAAGAGGTCTTAAAGCATCAAGATGATTATTCAAGCACATATCACTTATACGAATAAATAATTCTTTCATCCTTAAAACTGTATTGAATACAGGCGCATTTAATCCTCCAGGATACCTACGCGGCTCTCCCCCAACAGGACCTCTAGACTCGTACACTAATGCAGATAAACAAGACAATAATTGAATAGGTGTTAGATTATTAAAAATTCCTTCACAAATTGATTGAGCAAAAACAACATCAAGCTCGTTGTAAAGTCTACGAAGCAACTGACCCTTGTCTGTTAACACTAAAGCATCGTTCGTATTTTTTAAATAGTCTAATCTACAAAGGACTTCACAAATACTATCGAAACATCTTGCAACTGAGCCAGTGCGAGAATTATAGCGATCCTTAACCTGATTTAGTTCACGCATTTCTCGAGCCCAATAATAACCCCAGTGTAAATGACCTTGAATATCTGGGCATCCTGCACAAGGATGGTTACGCTCCTCGTTGCGTAAAGTATCGATAGTTTTATCTAATTCTTTAAAAGCTTTAGTACGCTCAGTTTCACTAGCAAATATTGTATGCTTAAGTTTTCTACGCTGATCATGCTGAGCATCTTTAAGACGCATTCTAAGAGTCATAAACTCAGCAAAATCACCTTGAGTGCAATGAAATGCTTGTTCGTAACCGCTAATAGCTTCTTTAAGATCCTCAATACGACTTAAAAGCCTTTGAGCAGAAGCATTGGCTTCCCATTGAGCAAAAGAACTACTTAGAGTTATGCGAGCAGTTTTAACATCACTATTATTTAGGAGATTAACAGCCATGTTGAATGTAGGAACAAAGCTAGAATGAAGAGGATACACACGTTTACTAGACAATGATGCAGCCTTAGAAGGATCAAAATCAGGATTGTCAATTAACACTGCATGACCAATATCATCTATGCCACGTCTGCCAGCGCGACCAGTAAGTTGTGTAAATTCACCAGGAGTTAATGGAACGTGACCTGTACCATCAAATTTAACGAGTTTTTCAACAACAACACTTCTCGCAGGCATATTTAAACCTAAAGCAAGAGTTTCTGTAGCAAAAATAACTTTAATAAGACCGCGTTCAAAAAGCGTTTCGACAATATGACGAAAAATAGCAATCATACCAGCGTGATGAGCTGCAAAACCTTGTTCAAGAGCATACCTAAAACGCTCAAATCTAAGTGCCTTTAAATCGCTTTTGCTTAGCTTATTTTCCGCAATCATAGAATCAACTATTCTGCGGATTTCATACATTTCTTCATCGCTAGTAAGAGATAATCCAGCGTTTAAACATTGTTGAACAGCCTGATCGCATCCAGAACGAGAAAAAATAAAATATATTCCTGGGAGCATATCAAGGTAATCAAGCTCATCTATAACAGCCCACCTTTTAGGTGTGTGTCTAACAGCAACTTCTCCCCTATTACTTTTAGATGAATTATCATATTTGTTAGAAAACTTGCCTTTTCTAAAACGTTTATTCGTATTACGATAAGATGCTTTACGGCGTAAAGAAGCATTCTCCCATTGAGTGATTTTTCTTGTTAAGGCAAGATTCACATGATTAGTACTATTACCGTTTTTATCAACATCATATAAGTTAAGTAGTTCAGGCTCTGTGCGTCCATCCTTTTGGATAATAACATGTCTTTCGAGTGGAACAGGACGATGCTCATCTACAACCAAATGCGTTTCTCCGCGCACAGAAGAAATCCATGCACTAAAATCTTCCACATTAGAAACGGTTGCAGAAAGACCAATAATCTTAACGCTCTGAGGAAGATGAATAATAACTTCTTCCCACACAGCACCCCTGAATTTATCTGCAAGATAATGAACCTCATCTAAAACAACAAATCCAAGAGATTTAAGAGTAATTGAACGTTCGTAAAGCATATTGCGTAAAACTTCTGTAGTCATAACAACAATATCAGCTTCTGGATTAACCGAAGTATCTCCAGTTAAAAGTCCAACTCTATCTATTCCATAAACTTCACAGAAATCATGATACTTTTGATTACTTAAAGCCTTAATAGGAGTTGTGTAAAATGTTTTAACTCCACGATTTACGCCTAGGAAAACGGCAAAATCAGCAACAACAGTTTTACCTGCTCCAGTAGGAGCTGCCACAAGAACATTATCTCCATTTTCAAGAGCATCAATGGCTTCAACTTGAAAATCATCTAAATCAAAACTTAAAGATTGTTCAAATTTTGCAGCCATAGATCGAGAGTGCTTAATAGTTTTCTTAAATGAATTAAAGCGCTCAGCTGGAGATAAAGGAATTTCAGAATCATTCTTGCAATCGTTTGAATCAACAAGAATATCATTTTTCTTTTTCTTGCGATATGACGTCTTAGACATAAAAAAGTTTAGTTCTTTCTTCTTAAATCAGAATAATTTTAAGTTCGCAATTCACTAAGATTCTTTTGACTCTTTAAAAATAGGATTATCAATATCTTCTTGACGCAACGACTTTGTATTCCAATTTTGCCAAATGGACTTATGCGTTTCTCTTATACGATTATGACGCTCATTAACCTTAATTCGAGTATGCTCGTATCTACGCGCTGCATCCTTTATAGGACGAGTGAATAGCGGACTTGTATCATTAGCTAAAGAATCATTATTGTCTTGAAGTCTTTCAAAGCAAGAAGAAACTTTTTCAAGAAAACTTGAAGAATTCTCAAAAATACTAAAAGCATTTCTAATAGCGAAAACAGTTCCGCAAGCAATCATACAAAGCATGAAAAGCGTAATAATAATCCAAATCCACCACGGCATTTTAATTCTCCACAATAGGAGAATCGCTATGATCAACACTCAATTCACGTTGAGCACGAGCAATAATCATAGTCCGCAAAGTTTCTGGAGAAACGGCTTTGATATGACGGGCATGAGCAATACAGAAAGCAACAAACCAAGAATCTGAGCAAACAGTCAAATGAACTTTAACGCCACTCCCACAAGGCTCAACCGTAGCACCCGAAAGACTCTTTAAGAAGTTTAAATCAGGTTCATCAGTGATAAAGCATGTTTGCGTACCATTGTCAAAACTCCACTTACGAAGTTCGCTAATAGGAACATCCGGAATTTCTACAGGGCAAACAGGCGTAATTACCTCTGCGTGCTCAATGCGAGCAACGCGAAGGACTTGCCAAATTCTAGGCAAACCATTTGCCTTATTGATAGAAGTATCCTTCGCAACGAGACTACGTTTATCTTCTGGAGCCTGATTTTCGACATCAGTCCAAACTGCAACGTAATAGACACCTTCATCAACAAAAATCTTAGAAGGTGCAACAACTTTCCTACGAGTTCTGCCCGCTCCGTCTGTATACTCCATGTCAATTAGAGCACCAGCATTAATAGCGCTACGAACTATAGAACAGTTTCTAGGCTCTACTTCATAACCAGTAAGGCTCAGCCAAGGAGTTTCACCTGGACGCACATGCCTACGCAAACGCATATACAAAGCCTTAGCCTGGTCTCTCTGTTCAACAGGAAGAAGCGGTGAATGAGCAAGATAATTAACTGATGCGGTCAACATGCTCATATACTGCTGAGAAACGCCAGCCAATCGCTCAAGCCCTAATGAATTTGTTGCAGAAACAATTCCTTCAGCTTCTAGCAAAGACCAATCAATATCGAAGAACTGACTACCAGCCATCTCTCCATCATCGGATACAGTCGTAAGAGTGTTGATATCTTTGTGCAAAATAGCAACAAATCTACGAAGTTCATCTTCACTCTTTGGCTTGCCTATAAATCTAACAGCAAGCTCATCCAATGGGAACTCTTCACCAAGATGCGCAGAAAGGAAGAGCATTAATCGAAGTCTGCGATCAACCTCACTTCCAGTTTGGAAAGATGCTTTCTTTTGGCGTGATTTGTCTGGCTCAGAGTCAGACAAATCTTGATTATCGTCAGAGCTATTTTGCGATAAATCGTCTTGCTCAACATAATCTTCATCGCAAGACACAAATTCCGTTGCAGCATTAAGTCTACGATGGAATGCATCTACTGCTTCTTGTGGGCTTACAACACAAGAACCTGGATGTTCAAGCACAAACATCGCTAAATCATCCGAATCGGTATAAGCAACATTCAAATGCTCGCCATCAACATCAACTGTTGCAGCAAATCTACGCGAATCAATAACCTTAACTAACGCATCTGGGATTGTCTGAGTGCCTAGACCCGGAGCAATAGAATCAAGACCTAATCCAGGTATAGGAGTTTGAGGAACCCTCGGAGCTGTACGAGATGCAGAAGAATGCTGTTGCTCAACTTTACGAGATTCAGAAGAAGAAATAGACATAGACCTAGCCAAATAATTGGCAGCAGCCAAAACAGGAAGTTCTTCTTGCTCGAAACGTATACGAACTCTTGGCTCATCGCCGAGCTGCAATCTATAAGATGCGAAATCTTGCCCTTCGGATTTGGAAGAATATTCTGGCTGTCTTGACTCAATTGCAATTCCCATAGCCGCAAGTTTTGCACGATCCCTTTGGAACTGCTTAGCAAAAGCTGCCTTAGCAGCCTGATCTGCAAGTTCCCCATATGAATCAGCATAAGCTTTAACTCGTTGTGCAATCTGACGCGAAGTCAGCCATTGTGGAAATGCGGAAGACAACACCGCGAGCACGTCTAGCTCATGTTTGCCCCACTTATCGGAAAAACGACGTCTTCCGTTACTTCCTTCTGCCATTGGTCCTCACGTATCGTTTCTTTTGTAGTTTCCTTCCATGCATAGAGAATCTGCGATTAATGTAAGACGCTAAATCCTCCACACACACTTTATCTATTTTAATGGTGTTTTGCTATACGTGTGGACATTTTTAAAAAAACTCATGATTTTTCTTATTTTATTATTATGAAGGGTAAGAAAACCCTTGAAAACAAGCCATTTCACACGCGACACGCCATAAATATTTTTTAATTCCCAAATTTCACACGCTATTTACACCCATTCATCTGGTTCAATACCCTGAGGTCCAACAAATTCCCCATTTGGAACGTAGCTCGGCTCTCCGGTATCTTCTAAAACAGCATCAGAGAACATAGAAACCTGATTTCCAAATGTCCAATCACCACGAATAGTAACTGACTTTGCAGCAGCTAAAGCAGGTACTGAGTAAGGGAATCTTTCATTGAAATCATTGATATTTCGATAATAACGAGGATCAAGATCAATATCTGGGAATATGTAGTTGCCATCCTCCATCTCATAAGAATCGGTAAGATGGAATCTGTCTGAACGCATTATAAACAAATCATTGGTTGTCTTAACGGGTAAGAATCTCATTCTATCTACTTCTACACAAATAGCATCATTAAAAAGCGAGATTGCAGCGCCCATCGCAGTTTCCAGCTGAATAACTTTCTCGCTGTTTTCATTTGTAGGATCAATAGTTTTTCTATTGCAAATCACAGGAAGAGGAAGAACTCCATTGTATTCTTCCAACTTTTTTTGCAATGCGTCAACGCGAACCCAAATATTATTTGTATTAAAATAGGGATGTTTTTTAATACTTTGAGCACTTCTTCGATCTTCTGGATGAACTTGAGTCATTTCTCGAAGCATCATTCTTCCGGTTTCGAGATCTCTAACAATATGACCACCCTTACGATCTGCTTGAGTACGCTTAGCAACCTCAATCATTATTGAAGCACCAGTGTTTTCAAAATGCTGCGCAAGAGTACGAGAAGGTCTAGCGCCTAAATTATCCGAATTTGAAATAAATAAATACTCAATACCATTTTTCTTCAAAACGTTTAACAATCCTGATTCCCAAATTGTTGAGAAAATATCTCCATGACCTGGAGGACACCACTCTAACTCAGGATCTTCTGGATAAGAAACTGGCTCACAAGTTTCCTCTAGTAATTTGGGTTCTTGATGCTGAATAATTTCAACAGGAATATTTTTTTGAGAAAATTTACGATTACGCTTCAGCACTTGTAATGTATCTTTAGATGTGCGGAAAGAGTTCATAAAAATAAGAGGTAAATCAACACCTAAGCGTTGACGTGCTGTAAGAACCTGACCGATTATTATATCTATAAATCGCATTTGTCGAGCTTTGTGCCTACGGACAGGTAACAAAGATTTTGCGCATGACAATCCCATAGACGTTCCCAAACCACCATTAAGCTTAATAAACGCTGTTTTTGCGAAGGCGTTTACAGCCTTATCGTGATCAATAGTCTCATAAATTTCGTGAAAATTAGGAACACTCTTAATAGGCTCTACAGTATTTTCGCGAATAAATTCACCAGACTTATCATTAATCCACGAGTCATAAAGATGCGCAAATTGATTAATCGCAATCTCACTCATACCTTGTTCGCGCATCTTTGCAGCGGACAATTCAAAAGTGTCGCCCATTTAAGACAGCCTCCTTGTATGCATTATGTTTAATAGTTTATCTATTCAATCTATATGTTGCAAACAAGGTGAATTGATTTTATTACTAAACATTATTACTAAACATCAAAAAAATAGCGCAACAGGCGGAATCAAACCCATTGCGCTATTACTCATAATTAATCTAAAAATTAGGATTAATCATGCTTTTTATTATTTTTATCTTGGTTAGTATTTTGACTATCATCTAAATTCTCGTCACCAGTTTCTAGATGATGCTCATCATAGCCTTGCAAGTAACGAGTACGACGCCAATGGTGAATAGAAGCGTTTGTACCGCGATGATGCACGTGGTACTTTCTAGGAGTTCCACCGTACGGAAGCTCTTTAACTTCCTTAGCAACAGCAATCTGATTCACGTTAGAAGGATCCATAATTGCGATTGGCGCAACAGGTTCTGGCTCAGTCGGAGCTGCCGTTCTGCCACTAAGCTTTGATGGGAGCCATTCAGCAAACCAAGAAAGCGCCCAGCAAATCAAGAAGTACACAACTGCAGCAACAGTCAAAGTTTGCAAAATATTAAAGTACATTGATCCAAGTCGTCTAGATTCTTGGAGCAAATCAGTGTACATAATGATGGAACCTAATGCAGTATCTTTTAACACAACAACAAGCTGAGTCACAGCTGCTGGGAGCATTGCGATGATAGCTTGTGGCATTTCGATTTGTGTTAAAGACTGATATTGAGATAGTCCAAGTGCCAAAGACGCTTCACGTTGACCGTTAGGAAGATTTCCAACGCCAGATCGAACTAGCTCTGCAACAACGGAACCGTTGTACAAGATCAAAGACAAAACAACAGCCCAATAAGACGCGCCATTTATTCCTGCAAACGCAAATCCTCGCCAAAGGAAGATCATAAGCAAAAGCACTGGCACAGCGCGGCAAAACTCAACAACAACGGCAGAAATGCTGCGAAGAAACAGGTTAGGCAATAGTCTTAAAAGACCAAATAAAAGTCCAAAAACTATCGATCCCACAACGGCAAGAAGAGAAGCTTTAAGAGTCATCCACAATCCTGGAAGATAAAAATCAGTCCATGCCTCTGCTTCTACAGCAGGATTCCACAAAAACCACGAAAGCTGGTTTTCACCTTCTGGAGGATTGCTAAGTCTTAAAAGCAAAGCAATAACAATAAGCGCAAACACAGCGCACGCGACAATATTTGCAATGCGAATCTTCTTTAAAGCCTTAGGTCCAGGCGCATCAAATAACAGAGATTTTTCTTGTTTTTTTGCCATTTTTATCACCTTCTAACCGCAAGCTTATTAGACAAATAAGTTGTGAAAATACCGATTGGAATAATCAACACAATATATCCGCACGCAAAAATCAAAAAGATTGGAACAATCAAATCTGCGTGCCTTTCAATCATCTCACTCATAAGAGTAGATGTTTCAGTTGCTACGGATGCAGCTGCGGCAACAGTAGAATTTTTAAGCAACGCAATAAAAGTGTTTCCAAGAGGTGCTACAGATCCGCAAAATGTTTGAGGCAAAATCACATTAAAAGCTGATTGGAAGAAGTTAAGTCCAAGCGCTCTACATGCTTCTGCCTGACCCAAAGGTACAGTATTTAAGCCAGATCTTAAAGATTCACAAACAAATGCTGCAGTATAGAAACTCAAACCAGCTATAGCAAGCCAGAAGAAGTTTATGCTGAAAACAGTTGAGAAACCGAGCTTTAATTGTGCATACACGCCAAGAACCATAAACACCATGATTATAGTTAGAGGCATATTCTTAAAGAACTCAACATATGCGCTTGCAATAATGCGAAGCGAATGAATTGGACAAATCCTCATCATAACTAAAATCACACCAAGAATCGTGGAAAATAGCACACTCCATAATGTGATTTCAATATTTACCAAGAATGCTCCTGGAATATTGTACGAAGTAAATAATTGCACAAAGTCTTGCATTTTACTCCTCCCCCTCATTTGGTACTGGCGGATTATACTTTGCGTTTGGCTTAAAACCAGTTCCGCGCATGTTATCGTCTAAAGCCCTTTTCCATGAACCATTTTTAATCATGTCTTTAAGAGCATTATTAATGCGCTTAGCTAGCTTCGTGTTTCCTTTTTTAATGCCAATGCCGTAGTGTTCTTCAGTAAATGGCTTACTAACAAGTTTTAGTCTGCCTCTAGAAGCTGTAGCAAGACCGGCAAGAATAATATCGTCTGTTGTAACAGCGTCTACGATTCCAGAGAATAATGCCGTTGCACACTCCGCATAGCCAGGCTGTTGCATAAGTTGTACTTTTGAAGAGTATTTCTCTTTAATAACTATTGCAGACGTAGAACCAGTTACTGAGCATAAACGCTTTCCGTCTAAATCATCTGGACCGCTTACTTTATGCTCATCTTTACGAACTAATAAATCTTGACCTGCAACAAAATATGGTCCAGCAAAAGAAACAGTGTTTTTTCTAGCATCTGTTATGGAATATGTTGCAACAATCATATCAACATCGCCATTTTGAAGCATTGCTTCGCGCTGTTTTGAAGGCGATTCCTTCCAAACAATCCTATCTTCGGAGTAACCCAACTTTTTGGCAACGTACTTTGCAACGTCTACATCAAAGCCAACGTAGGTTCCAGACTTTTTAAAGCCAAGACCAGGCTGATCAAACTTAATGCCAATTCGTATTACATCGTTGCGACTATTTCTACTGCAAGCAGTAAGAGGGAAAATGCAGCACATTACGCAAAGCATAGATAAAATTACACGATACGTGTGCCTTAATCCCAGTCTGCAACGCTTACACTTAAGCGCAATATTGTGTAAATATTTCATAACTACCTCTTAAAGATTTAAAAAATCGATACTAATGATTTAAATTAATGAGTCAAAATCTTTGAAAGGAAGTCTTTTGCTCTGTCTGTCTTTGGATTTTCAAAGAACTCTTCTGGCGTATTTTGTTCAAGAATTCGACCATCTGCCATAAACACGATTTTATCTGCTGCTTTACGAGCAAAGCCCATTTCGTGAGTAACGCAAATCATTGTCATGCCTTCTTTTGCAAGCTCAACCATAACATCAAGAACTTCGTTAACCATTTCTGGATCAAGTGCAGATGTAGGTTCGTCGAAAAGCATCACCTTTGGGTGCATTGCAAGTGCGCGCGCAATTGCAACTCGCTGCTGCTGACCACCAGAAAGCTGAGAAGGCATTTTGTTAGCTTGATTATCAACGCCAACTCTAGCAAGAAGATCCATTGCCAAACTTTCTGCTTCTTGCTGCTCCATATGACGAACCTTAATAGGAGCAAGAGTAACATTTTCTAGAATCGTCTTGTTTGCAAAAAGATTAAAAGACTGGAACACCATTCCTACTTCTGCACGCAATGCAGCAAGCTCTTTTCCTTCTTGAGGAAGAGGCTTACCATCAATGCGAATATCTCCAGAGTCAATAGTTTCAAGACGATTAATCGTCCTGCACATTGTTGACTTGCCAGAGCCAGACGGTCCAATAATTACAAGCACTTCGCCTTTATTAACTGTCAAGTTAATATCTTTTAAAACGTGAAGCTTACCATAGTGTTTTTCAACGTGGCTAAGTTCCACCAACGGCTGTGCTAATTTTTTTGTGTTGTTTAATTTAGTATCCATAGAAAGGATTCTAATGTTCTTGTGTTACATGCGTTTATCGTAATAGTTACTTTTAAACGCTTATAAAGTTACGAAAAACAATAAAAATGATACAAAAATGTTAATTTTAGTTTAAAAATGCCGTTAAGTGCGGATTTCCTAATACAATCACACAACTTAACGGCATTATTAGCAATATTTAAATTGTAAATTATTGCATTCTATTATATTTACGATTACTCGTCTTCTTCTGGATCGTAATCAACGCCAGTTTCAGCACGCTGTTCGTCAGAAATTGGAGCAGGAGCGCCAGTTAGAGGGTCGCGTCCGCCGCCAGCCTTAGGGAAGGCGATTACGTCGCGAATCGAGCTTGCGCCTGCAAGAATTGCAGCAGTACGATCCCAGCCCAAAGCAATACCAGCGTGAGGTGGAGCACCATACTTAAATGCTTCGAGCAAGAAGCCGAACTTTTCGTCAGCTTCAGCCTTATCGATTCCAAGAACGTTAAGAACGCGATCCTGAATATCGTCGCGGTGAATACGAACGGAGCCACCGCCCATTTCGTTACCGTTGCACACGATATCATAAGAATCGCTCATAGCATGCTCTGGATCTTTATCGAACTTATCAATCCAATCAGCAGATGGCATTGTAAACGGATGGTGCATAGAAGTCCACTTGGAGTGGCCGACTGCAACATCGTCATCGTCTGGATCATCCGTGCGCTTGAACAGTGGGAAGTCAACAACCCAAGTGAAAGCAAACTCATCTGGGTGAAGCAATCCTGCGCGGCTAGCAAGTTCTACACGAACAGCACCGAGCAAAAGCTGCGAAGACTCGCGGCTTCCTGCAGCGAAGAACACTGCATCGCCATCTTGCGCTCCAACAGCTTCCTTAAGACCTGCACGCTCTTCTTCACTAAGATTCTTAGCAACAGGGCCCTTCAACTCGCCATCTTCACCAAATACAACGTAAGCCAATCCTTTAGCTCCACGCTGCTTAGCCCAATCCTGCCAAGCGTCAAACTGACGACGAGGAGTTTCAGCACCGCCCTTAAATAGCACAGCACCAACGTAAGTAGCTTGGAACACGCGGAATGGAGTGTTCTTAAAGAAGTCAGTCAACTCAATAAGTGGGTTTCCAAAACGCAAATCTGGCTTGTCGGAACCATACTTATCCATAGCTTCCTGCCAAGTAATACGAGGCAAAGGAAGAGTGATTTCGTGACCTGCTTCCTTCCAAATAGCAGCAATAACGCGCTCTGCCATAGCCATAACATCTTCTTGGCTTGCAAAGCTCATTTCCATATCGAGCTGAGTAAACTCAGGCTGACGGTCTGCACGGAAGTCTTCATCGCGATAGCAGCGAGCAAGCTGATAGTAGCGTTCAACGCCAGAAACCATAAGCAACTGCTTTAAAAGCTGAGGAGACTGTGGAAGCGCGTACCAAGATCCTGGAACCAAACGTGCCGGAACAACAAAGTCGCGCGCGCCTTCTGGAGTGGACTTAATAAATGTTGGTGTTTCAACTTCCGTAAAGTCCATATCTTCCAAAGCGTGACGAGCAGCTTTAGCCATATCAGAGCGAAGCTTCAAATTGCGCTGCATTGATGGGCGGCGCAAATCAAGATAACGATACTTCAAACGAACATCTTCGCTTGGAAGCTTGTTTTCGGACTCGTTTTCCAAAGCTGTAGAAACCTGGAATGGCAACGCGTCGGACTTAGCGAGAATTGTTACTTTATTTGCAACAATTTCGATTTTTCCTGTTGCTAAATGATCATTTTCATTTCCATCTGGACGCAGGCGAACCTCACCAGTAACCTGAACAACAAATTCACTACGCAATGGTCGCGCAGTTTCCTCATCGTAAATAACAACCTGCACTAAGCCTGTGTTGTCACGAACATCTACGAAAGCGACGCCACCGTGATCACGGCGACGATCAACCCAACCAGCAATGGTTACGTTCTGTCCGACCAAGGTCTCAGTCACTTCAACGGCATGGTGTGTGCGATACGCCGTCTGGCTCATAAGTCCACTTCCTTGTTTAAATAATTTTGTTAATTTTTGTTTTGACTTTAATAGTTTACCGCATGAATCGCGCGTTCAAATATTGCAAAATATATTCTTAAAATATAAAGCAAATTATTGAGCGCAAGAAACAGTCTGCCGGGCATAAACAGTATCTGGTTGCCAAGACGTGACGTCTGCAGAAACTTGTTCCCCAGTAATAATATTCTTCACTTCATCATGGATAGATTCAGAATCTGCACTATCAGCTGGGAACCACACATAAGGAATACCTAACTTATCTGCATATTTGATCTGCTTACCAAGTTTTGCTGCACTTGGAGAAACATCAGCAGCAATTCCTCTAGAACGAAGCTTTCGAGCAATCTCGTTACAAGCAGACCTATCTTCCTCATTCCAAACTGCCACCAATACTGCAGCAGGAGAAACACGGGAAACAGTGGCACCAGCTGTGTGAAGCATATAAGAAAGTAAACGCGAAAGTCCTATAGAAAGACCTACGCCTGGATACTTTTTATTACCTTGAGAAACAAGATTGTCGTAGCGTCCGCCAGAGCAGATTGATCCAAGGGATTCAGCACCATTTAAGAATGTTTCATACACGGAACCTGTGTAATAATCCAATCCTCGCGCAATCTTCAAATCTGCCACAACAGCACCTGGACGAATTTTTGCTGCGTCATCCACAATCATTGCAAGAGTTTCAACACCCTGTGAAGCTAAAGTGTACGACTCGTTATCTTCACTGCGAGAAATATCATGCTTATCGCATAATTCGTCGAAACGAGACTTCAACTCATCTCCTGTTTCGGCAGTAAGTTCAGCCAATTCTAAACATGCAGCAGCTTGAGATTCAGTAGCTCCGCACTCTTTTACCAAAAGCTTAGCAACTTCTTCAGCGCCAATTTTGTCGAGTTTGTCGATTTCTCGAAGAACTCCCTCAATATCGCTTAAACCAATACCGCGATAAAAACCTTCAGAAAGCTTACGATTATTGGCATGAACAGTGGCTTTAGGTAATCCGAATTCGCGCAAACGCTCAAGTGCTTCTACCATAACAAGAGGAAGCTCTACTTCGTAGTGAGACGGCAAATCACCATTTCCCACAACATCAATATCTGCTTGAACAAATTCACGGAAGCGTCCTTCTTGCGGACGTTCGCCGCGCCAAACCTTTTGCATCTGCCAGCGCTTAAAAGGAAAAGCTAAATCGCCAGTGTGTTCAACAACATAACGACTAAGAGGAACTGTTAAATCAAAATGCAAACCTATTCGATTTTCAACAGGAGTGTCGCTTTCATGCCCCACCTCTTGCAATCTAGACAAAAGATAGATTTCTTTGCTAGTTTCGCCTTTTTTTAACAGACTTGAACCCTGCTCAACAGCACGAGTTTCAATGCCTATAAAACCATTTAATTCAAATACTTCCCGCAATGTGTCCATAACACGCTGTTCAACAGCGCGCTCACTAGGAAGCCACTCTGGAAAACCAGATATTGATGAGCCTTGTACCATGTCCACTATAATAGGTTATGTTGCGGAAAAATCATGGCTTACCGTCATACTTATTCGTAACACTGTTACCGTGCATTTGCTGTAAGGAGTCGACCCGTGACCGAACAGACTAAACCTGAAGAAACTACTAAACAAACTACCCCAAAGCCGCATGCGCCGTCGCCTGCAAACTTTGCTAACAAGGCTCGCGTTGTTGCTGCAGTTCCAACTATCTCGTATAGCGACGAAGATGTTAAAACCGCTAAAACCTTTGGGCGAGTTGATGAAAATGGAAACGTTTATGTTCGTGAAGGAGCTGACGAACGCGAAGTAGGTCAGTATTCTACTGGTACTCCAGAAGATGCTTTGACTTTCTACGTACATCGTTATCTTGACTTAAAAATCAAGCTTGATCTTTTCGAAAAAAGACTTGAGTCGTCTAATGTGAGACCTAAGGAAATTGATGAGACTTTAGCTACTTTAGAGGCAGATCTTAAAGAGCCATCGGTAGTTGGAGACATCGCTGCTTTGAATGCTCGACACGCCGAATTGCAGGCTAAGGCTGCATCTAAAAAAGAAGAACTTGCAAAAGCTCGCAAAGATGAATTAGATAAAGCTCTTAAAGAACGTACTGCTATTGTTGAACAAGCAGAAACATTAGTTGCTCAAATAGGTGATTCTACAAATTGGCGTTCGCTTTCAGATAAGCTTCGTTCCCTGTTTGACAAGTGGCAGCAACATCAGCGCACTACTATCCATCTCAATAAGGCGGATGCTGACGCTTTGTGGCAGCGATTTTCTAAAGCTCGTTCTGCTTTCACTCAAGCACGCAACGCTTGGGTTAAGGAACGTGATACTGAAAGAAATACTGCTAAAGAAATTAAGGAAGCCATTATTGCTGAAGCTGAAAGCTTAAAGGAATCAACTAAATGGCGTGAAACTTCTATGAAGTTTAATGCTTTGATGGATCGCTGGAAGAAGGCTGGAAATGCTGGTCGTCAGCACGACGATGAGTTATGGGCTAAGTTCCGCGAAGCTGCAGACGCATTCTATCATGCTCGTCAAGAAGATAGAGAAAAGATGAATGCTGGTGAAAAAGAAAATCTTTCCAAGAAGGAAGCTTTGCTTGTTAAGGCAGAAGCTCTTCTTCCTGTTAAAGATGAAGAAGCAGCAAAAGCAGCTCGCAAAGCATTGTCTGAGATTCAAGAAGAATGGGACAAGATTGGTTTTGTTCCACGCGAAGATATGCGCAGAATTGAATCCCGCTTAAATGATGTGGATAAGAAGATTAAGGCTGTTGAAGATGCTGCTTGGAAAGATGCTGACCCAGAGGCAGATGCTCGTAAGTCTAGTTTTGCTACACAATTGAAGGCTCAGCTCGAGGAGCTTGATTCTAAGATTGCAAGCGAAAAAGATGCAAAGCGTAAGGCTAAGCTTCAGGCTGAAAAAGCTACAAAAGAACAATGGTTGAATGCTATTAAGTAATTAATCGTTAATCATTTAAATATGGGGTTACTTAGAAATTAAGTGACCCCATATTTAATAGTTTTATTTAACAGTTTCCATTAAAGCCTTTGCAAGTTGAATAAAGGTGTTAGCTAATTGTGAATTTGCTAGACTTCCGTCCTCTTTAAGAACTGCAGGTCTGCCAGACTCTCCAATTTCTCTAATACTCGTATCTAACGGAATTTGTGCTAAAAGAGGCACATTCTTACCAAGAGCTTTACAAAGCTGGTCACTAACGCGTTTTCCGCCACCTGAACCAAAAATTTCCAAGCGCGCTCCATTATTTTCAAACCAACTCATATTTTCTACAACTCCACGCACATTAACTGGAATTTGCAACGCCATAAGCCCTGCTCTAACGGCAACATCTGAAGCACTAGGCTGAGGAGTTGTAACGACCACAAGCTCCACATTAGGCAATGATTGAGCAACAGCCAAAGCCATATCTCCAGTTCCAGGCGCCAAATCTAAAAGAAGAACATCTGGGTCTGCCCACCAAACGTCGCAAAGAAACTGTTCAAGAGAACGTTGCAAACGAGGACCACGCCACAAAATCGCACGATCTGTTCCAGCAAACATTCCAATAGAAATCAGTTTAACTCCCCAAGCTTCTACTGGCATAAGCATGCCATTCAAATTAGTAGGCTGACTTGTAACACCAAACATACGCGGTAGAGAAAATCCATAAACGTCTGCATCTATTGCTGCTGTTTTGTATCCAAGAGCCGCGAAAGTGGCTGCTAAATTGGCAGTTATGGAAGATTTTCCAACTCCCCCTTTTCCAGATGCTATAGCAAAAATTCTTGTTTTAACGCCATTTTTATTAAAAGGATTTTCTTTACGTTCCTCTTTCAAATCCGAAACAAGTTTTGCAAGCTTATCCTTACTCATAGCGCTTATATTTACGTGAGAAACGAGATTTGCATTAGGATATTTTTTTACAGCTGATTGAATTCTCTGTGTAATTACTTGTGCTAGAGGACAATCTGGAACAGTAAGTTCTATGCTTATAGTCACATCATAAGTTGGATAAGAATTATCAAAATCGCATACACCAGTGACATTTTGTTTTTCACTTACGTGTATGCCAGTTACCATATTTAGTTCAGTAACTGAACGACCTAATTCTGGATCAATAACACTTCCTAATAGATCGTAAATGCGAGTTTCGAGTTCAATAGTGCTGCTCATTTTTAACTTTTACGATTCGCTCTTAAAATCAAGTTCGTATTTGCTATCTAGAGCAGATTCAATACTGCCAGTATTAAGCAAAATCTTAAATTGATTCTCATCTAGCATAGGTATACCAAGTTCTTCTGCTTTAGTAGCTTTAGAACCAGCATTTTCTCCGACAATAACGCAATACGTCTTTTTGCTAACAGAAGAAGCTGCTTTTCCTCCCCTAGAAGAAATAGCTTCTTTAGCTGAATCTCTGGTAAAACCTTCTAATGATCCCGTAACAACAACCGTTTTGCCACTAAGAGTCTGTTCGACACTGTCCGCATTAGAAGAGTCAGAAGATCCAACTACTCCAGCTTCATTCCATTTACGTAAAACTTCACTACGCCAATCTTGAGGATTCTTCGATTTTTCAAACCAATCGTATACTGCTTGGGCAATTTCTGGACCAACTCCATCAATTTGTGTTAAATCTTCAACAGATGCTTTAGAAATATTCTCAATTGAACCAAATCTTGCCGCTATTAGTCGTGCTGTAGGCGGACCAAGTCTACGAATAGACAAAGCCACTAGCACACGCCAAAGTGTTGCAGACTTACCCTTTTGAGCTATTTCTTCTAACATTGCTCTTGTTGTTTCACTTGGACGAGTGTATTCAGGAACACTCACTGTTTGAAGAACATTATTTTTACGAATTTTCTTTTCAACTAACCTTATTACATAAGCGTCAGAAGGAACTTCAAACATTGGGTAATCTGGATTTAAAGATTCCTTAAGCTCATCACTGTTGGAATCATCATTGGATTTTCTTTTTGTAGCTTCTAAGGGTCTAGTCCAGAATGCAGAAACCTGTCTCCACAATCCAGATCCGCCTATTTTTTTAGTTCTTTTCTTTAATTTTCCGTCTTTTCCTAATTCTTTCCATTCTTCAACAAGAGGTATTTCCTTCCAAACTTTAATATTTCGCAAATCGTCTGCAGTAATGTTAAAAATATCCGCTTCGCTTCTTATAACAGGTTCTTGAGATTTTGGAAGATCAAACACGGATTCTGGAATAGTTGGTTGCAAAGAAGAACCGCGCTGAACTACTATTTTGTCAATATCAGGATGATAGACCTCTGCAGTTGTCGGTCTAGAATCTTCTGGATTTGTTAAAGCTAGTGCAGAAGATTCTCCAAGATTTTCAATATCGAATGCGTGCCTCGATGCAAGATTAATTATTCTCTCTGTTAATTGTGCTGGGCAGTTTTCTACATTTGGACAACGAATATCCTTGTCTCCCTCTTTAGCAGGTGCAAGCTTAGATCCGCATGATGGGCAATACTCTGGCATAACAAATTTGCGTAATTTGCTTTCATTCCCATCCCTATACTTTAGTACTGGACCAACTAATTCTGGTATAACATCGCCAGCTTTACGAACAATAACAGTATCGCCTATAAGAACACCTTTATGCTCAACTTCGTAAGGATTATGCAATGTTGTGCGCGATATTGTAGATCCTGCAACGGTTACTGGATCCAAAACAGCAACAGGAGTGACTCTACCTGTTCTTCCTACTTGAACAACAATGTCTTTGAGAACAGTATTTACTTCTTCTGGAGGATACTTGTACGCAATTGCCCATCTTGGTGCTCTAGATGTAGACCCTAGTTCTCTTTGCAAAGCACGATCGTCTACTTTAACTACAATTCCGTCTAAGGCATGAATAATAGAGTTTCTATGTTCTCCATAGTATTCAATCATATCTTCTATTTGTTCAAAAGACGTGACTTTGCGAGTATAAGGAGATACTGGTATTCCCCATTTTTTATACAGCTCGTATGCGTCTGACTGATTAAACGATGTTTGCGTATGTGATTGATGCTCGGAATCTTTTTTTACTGAATCTTTCCACTTTAAATCGCCTAATCCATGCGCTATAAAGCTTAATCTTCTTGTTGCAGTGATTCTAGGATCCTTTTGTCTTAAAGACCCTGCAGCAGCATTTCTTGGATTAGCAAAAGCAGGCTTTCCTAAATCTTCTTGCTCAATATTCAGCTTTCTAAAATCCGCCCATTTCATAAAAACTTCACCACGAATTTCCACAAATTCCGGAATATCGTCTGAATTTTCGCATTTAAGCTGAGTCGGTATTTCTTCGATTGTTCTTACATTCAGAGATATGTCTTCTCCAGTAACGCCATCTCCTCGAGTTAGACCTTGTTCCAAAGTTCCATTTCTGTATATGAGATTTAACGCAAGTCCATCGATTTTTACTTCACATGTCATTGGCAATGGCTTATTTTGAGGCCATTTTAAATCGCGAATAATGCTATCGTACCAAGATTTTAGCTCTTCTAATGAGAACACATCATCCAAACTCATCATTCTTGATGGATGTTTAACTGACGCAAAATCGTTCGAAAAAGTTCCGCCAACTCTATGTGTTGGTGATTGAGGCGTATCTAATATTGGGAATGTAGATTCTAGTGAGCTTAAAACTCGCATTCTTGTGTCATAAGCAGCGTCAGAACTACTTGGTGAATCATCAACATAATAAGCTATCTGGTCTGATTGAGCCCAGGCAGCTAATTTTGCCCATAATCTAGCAGCCTGCTCACTTGTTAAAAGCGAAGGTTCTAGCTTAGATAATGCAATAGCGTCTACATCTGTTGGCTCTAATTTAGAGATCCAATCATTAAAATCTGTAGTTGAACTAAACTCGTGTGATGTGCTAGATGTGCTAGATGTATTATTCTCGCTTGGCTCATGAACATTTTGGTTTTGATTATCGACTTTGTTAATGCTTGAAGATAATGAATCGTTGTTAACACTTGATTTATCATTATTTAGCGAATCATCAAAATCGTCGAAAAGAGATAATTGTTCTCCAACTGCGTGTGACGACTTATCGCTATTAGACGCAATCATAAGCTTTCCCTTCAAAACCTTTTAACTATCCTATCTACCAGACAGGCGTCAATAACTGATTATAATTACTGTTTAATAAGAGTTGTTTATGAGTTAAGCGAGCGCAAAAACTGCATTTGAACAACGTTATCTGATGAATTGTTGCTGAACAGCATTCTTGCTCTTGCAACGGAAAGCGTTCGTGCAATAACAAACATTCCCTCGTTTACTGTTATTTTTGCAGCTTCATCGATAATCTCATAAGCTTCAACATCTGGCCATTTTGGAACATTGTTTATTTTTAAAACTTCTTCTACTTGAGACATATCATTAGGAGCTGGAATGCACTGTGACTGCATGCGGCTCAGTAATTCATCAAGCTCTATTTCAATAGACTCAATTTTTCCAGAAGATAAATTGTCTGCCATTTTATATGCTGCTACAGCAAGAGGGAAATTATCTTGCATCCATTCTGCGTAAGCAAGTCTGTAGTATATAAAAGCGGCGTCTTCTCTATCAAAGCATACTGGTAATGCGTTTAGACACACTGCTTCTACAGAAGTCCAATCTTCTTTCTCTGTAAGTTGTGAAGCTAACTTGAGATGAGAAATAACATATGTTGGAGCGTATGAAACCATTGTGTTTAAGTGTTTTAGTGCATCCTCATGCCTGTTGAGTTGAGTTAGTAAATCTGCTAACTCCATATGTGCGTAAAAAAGACCATCTGGTATAAGTATCATACGTTCATTTTGGGTCGCAAATATTCGATTGTAGACAACTCGCTCTGCGTAGGAATTAAAGTATCTTGGTACAACATCGTTGAAAGAAAACATGGAATCGAAATGTTTTACTGCATTTTCGTATTCTTCGATGGCATTTTCCAAGTCTCCACTCATAAATTGTTCATGAGCATGAAGTCTCATATTATAAATATCTTTTGAAACTTTAAAAGATATTTCTGGTATTTCTTTTTCGTCTATTAAAGCGCTTGTTATAAGATTGGCTTTCTCATTTAATTCTGGATCGTCAATACTTTCCACAATATCCATTGCCATACGAGCTTTTTCTGCATTAGATATCATTACTTCTGACGATATGTGATGAAAATCTGCAACAGCCTGTTGTAATAAATCTTCTCTTTGAATTGAAAGACCTTTAGAGTTGGTAGTACCTAATGCTTTTTGAGATTTAATGTCAAAAATTACATCTGAAAACTCAGGTTCTTCCTGTGCTCCATGAGGAGAAAAACAACTATCTCTCAGATCAAAGCTTGGTTCAATCGGGTTTAATGCGCCTTCTCCATCTATTTTCATATTTGCGTTAAATTTCTTGTATGCGTCAAGAGGATTATTCAACCCATTTGCACGAATATGTTTTATAAAAGATCCGCGATTGAATGTGACTGTCAATAAAGACTTTACAGTTGGATATTTGCTAAAAGCATCCATAGGATCAGGTTCAATAGAGTCCGATTCAATATCGTTCGTATTGCTATTACTAATCTCAGTATCACTGTAGCTATCACTAGAGTTTATCGATTTGCCAGCAGTGGCTTTATTGCTACTATCAGACACAGTCACTTCATCTTCGTGAAGAATAGGATGATTAGTAAAGTTTTGTAAATCTTGAACATTCGCTAATCCGTTATTAACATCTCCATGAATATCTCCATCTTTAGGATCGCCTTTAGAACGAGCTGCCTCACGATTCATATTATTCAAAGCATTAATTGTTTGATTTAGGATTTTACTCATAGCATCATCTTGAGCAGCAACCATTTCTTCTAAGCCTATTGAATCTAATCTTATAGATACATTCTGTACTTCTTCACTTGCTCCAAATGCAAGGGTTGCCATGATTATTCCAAGTCGAAGATTGTAATCAGTTGTCATACGAGACTTATCTGCATTAGTTAAAGTAATCCATTTTTGGTTAGCAGAATCAAATCTTCTAGTTGGCATCATCGAATTGCCAGTTGCCATAAATGCTAATGCAACATTACCGTCTTCTAGATTAGAGCGAAAATCAGTATCAAATCTAAATGGTAAATAAAGACTTCTAATTAATCCAGATAATCTTTGCCTATAAGACCATTCACAATTAGAAGATCCATCTGACTTGTAAATATACAGGTCGTTAGATTTTTTTGCCGTATTCCACAAGTGCATTAATGGGCGAATATTGTCGTCTTGTAAAGGATTACCAAAACTATTCATATCCAATTCGCCGTTAGCGCAAAACGCTGGATCTTCTATAAACGATAAATCTATTTCAGATATTTGACCAAAGTTTACAGAATTTTCCGTTAAATTACCACCATTAGCACAATTTTCTTCTAAACAACTACTAATGGACTGGAAACGGTTAATGGCACCTTCTATTCGCAATACTTTCAACGCAGCTTTTGCTTCTAAAGAATCATCCCATACTAGGAAATTAGCGTCTGAAACTTGCGACTTTTGCAGATGCAAGCGTTCTGCCCCATGAACAGCTTCAAGAGGACCACTATGTTCTAAAGCGCCAGAATCTAACATAAGGTAAGCAAAATATTTTTCCATTGACGAAACACGCAAACCTGCTTTTTCCGCCACTTTTGAATCCATAATGCTTCTTCTAATAGCTCCAAGAGGGGCTTCCTTTGTAAGACGCCTAAAAATATTGCCAGATCCAAAACCGCTAAACGCTCTCGTTATATCTGGAATAAAGAACGATGCAAAGAAAGATGTTGAAATAGCATCGCAGTATGAAAGATTGCAACGGAGTCTGTCAGGAAGCAAAACTCTAGTTTCTTCAAGAGTATATGCTTCTTTTTTGTCATTAACTTTACGAATCCAAGATGATACCCATTGCATGCCTTCATCTTGTGATAGTTGAACAACTACATCTCCTCTTATCACAACTAAATCAGATTCACGATTATTTTTATTGATTGAATTTACTTTTTTACGCGCATGACTCGCGTGAGTAATCTTCTTATCATCAACACCGTAGAAACGTAACGAATCTTTAAGAGTCATAGAATTTTGTTCTACAAAAGATAACTCTGGTATTCTTTCTATCGTATCCTCAATAGAAATGTCATGTCCTGTATAAACACGACCTTCAAAATCTGCAACAGCAAGCTGACGAAAACGCTTGCAATCATCATTGAATAGTCCAATAGCTATACCATGTTTTTTCCCAGAAAGTTTAATCCAACCTAACTTTACGTTTTTTGGCATCATTGGAAAATCTTTAAAAATATGTTTTATAGAAAATAGCCTAACTGGAATAGATTCTCTATTCTCCCACAATGTTTTAATGGTTTCCTGCACAATCTGCATACTATCATCTGCAATATCTGAGCGATTTTCCTCATTACTTTCGGCAGAATCTATTTTCTTGCTAGATTGCACTTCGTCTTGCATATTCCTCGTTCTTTCGTTTTAAAGCCAACTACTATTTTCGTAAAACCCGTAAAACTAAATATTTAAGTGATTTCCACACGTGTTGCATTTATTCTTACTCAAACATTTTAAGTATAGCTGATTATTGATTCGAAAAACACAATTAGAAGTAGAATATGCTTTAACTCTTTGAGAACAAAATCAAATTATATTCATTTCAATCTTGTTTTAATCTAAGATGTGAATGCTTTAATTACTTTTAAAGTTTAAAAATATAAATTTTATTAACTTCACTTATGCAAATTTGCGCATGCACCAGAAATAATCTTAGATAAACCGTCCATAATTTGGTCTACAGGAGAAGCTGCTCTCCAGTTTAAATACAGTGAACGATATGGTTTTGGATCTTTAAACTCGCGAATTGTCAATCCTGACGGCTGAACAATTGGAGGAAGAATAGAAAGACGCGGAAGCAAAGTCACATCTTTACTTCCAACAACCATGTATCTTAATGTTTCCAAAGACGTAGCACAAAATTCAGACTGCTTTGCGCCAACTTTTTGACATACATCTATCATGCTTCTACGCATGCAATGACCATCTTCTAAAAGTAGCACTTTTTGGCTAGACAATTGCGAAACATCAATTGGAGTTTTTTCATGACCAAACTGCGAATTTGTAGAAGCAGCCAATAAAAAGTCCTCGTCAAAAATATGTTTTACTTTTAAAGAAGATTCATTTAATCGCTCGCTTAATATTGCGCCATCAATCTGACCGCTATGCAACATTTCTACAAGGCTAGCAGACTTTTCTTCTACAAACCGAATATTAAAATTCGGCTTAACTTTACGCAAAACTGGCATTATTCTTGGCAAAAGATAAGGGCATAATGTTGGAAAAACGCCTAAAACTATAGTAGACGACCATGGGTCTTCTAATCGCCTTGCTGCTTGATAAATACTTGAAACGTCGGCATGAATACGCTTTGCATAATACACAACCTCTCTGCCTGCTGGAGTTAGAATTTGCTTTCCAGGAGTTCTTTCAATAAGACAAACTCCAAGCAAATCTTCTAATTTTTTAATTTGCGTAGACAACGTTGGTTGAGAAACGTGCACACGTTCAGCTGCTTTTGTAAAACTTTCCTCTTTTGCAAAAGCAATTAAGTATTCAAGCGATTTAATGTTCACGTAATCATCTTTCTTATTAAAGGTAGTAAAAAATATAATATATGTAAATTTTAAGCATTAAAAGCTTATGGGTTAAGAGTTAATCTAATTTTTGCACATTTCTAATTAAATAGTCGAATGCACTAAGAGCAGCATTTGCGCCAGATCCATATGCTGTAACAATTTGCTTATAAGGTTCATCTGTGCAATCGCCAGCAGCAAAAATGCCACGAACACTCGTGCATCCTTTTCTATCTGTTACTATTTCCGAACGATTATTCAAGCTTAGTTTGTCTGAAATCCACTTAGTATTTGGCATTAAACCAATTTGAACAAACACGCCGTCTGTGTGCAAAATTTTCTCACTGTTTTCACCATTAGCATTGCGATCCGTATAATGCACTGCAATAACCTTTGTACCATCTCCTTCTATAGCACTAAGAGCAGCACTTGTTATTACAGTCGTATTAGAAAGATTATTTAAAGAATCAACTAATATTTGATCTGCTTTAAGTGTGTTCATATACTCGATTAGAGTAACGTGATTTGCAACACCTGCTAAGTCTATTGCAGCTTCGACTCCAGAATTTCCTCCGCCAACAACTACAACATTCTTATTTTTAAACAATGGACCATCGCAATGCGGGCAGAACGACACTCCCTTGTTTCTATATTCATCTTCCCCAGGAACACCAAGAGTTCTCCACGTAGCTCCAGTTGCAATAATCACTGCTTTAGCTTTTAAACTTCCGCCAGATTTGGTGTTAATCGTGTGCAATCCGTAAGGTTCTTCTGCAATATCTAAAGATGTAGCCCAATCGGGAGTAAATACGTCAATGTCGTATTGAGCAATGTGGTTTGTTAAATCGTTAGCAAGCTTTGCACCTGTTGTGTGCGTTTGTGAAATATGATTTTCTATGCTTTCAGTTTCAACAACTTGACCACCTCTGTGATCCATAATCATTGCTGTTTTAAGACCTTTGCGAGCTGTGTAAATCGCTGCAGCACTCGCAGCAGGACCTCCGCCTACGAGAATAACGTCGTACGGATTTTTGGCGTTCATTTTTTGCGCTAATGAAGAATCGCCAGAAACCGTAGAATCACTTGAATTTCTTGAATCGCTATTTTTCTCTTGGCTTAAAAGAATCGCAACTAATTCGTCTATAGAAGACCTTCCAGAAGAAATCATCTTTCCGTTTTCAAAAACAGCAGGAACGCTCATAACTCCAAGAGCATCCACCTCGTCTTTAAAAGCGCTTCCTTCTACAGCAATATGTTTTACTTTAGGATTAATAATCGAAATTGTATTAAGTGATTGAACAACCTCTGGGCAATTAATGCAAGAAACAGACATGTATGTAGTAACTTCATGACTTCCAATGCTCAAAATTGCTTTGCGCTGATCATCGCTTATTTTGGGAGCATAACCGCTTACTTGCAAAATAGCCAAAACTAAAGAGCTAAACTCGTGTCCAAGAGGTAAACCAGCAAAACTTACAGACACATTAGTTTGTGGATTAAGTACTGCAAAACTTGGTTTGCGATTTGCGCTATTTTTATCACCTTTTATAACAGTGATTTTGCTGCTTTGATCTGCTACTTCATTTAAAAGCTCAATAACTTTTTGAGAATTTTCGTCATTTTCAACATACGCAACAAGATTAATAGGATTAACCATTTTTGTTAGTAATCCAGCAAGTTGAGTAGTTAAGTTTGAATCCAATAAAGACATTATTTTCACTTTCTATTCTTAAGTAGCAGATCTTTAGCAGTAAATTAATTATTAGAGAAACAGACTTTTAAAAAATCAGATCTTCCCAACTAAGTCAATAGATGGAGCAAGTGTTTCTTCTCCCTGCTCCCACTTTGCTGGGCATACTTCTCCTGGATGTGCTGCAATGAATTGAGCAGCTTTAACTTTGCGAAGCATCTCATCTGCATTTCTGCCGATTCCATCTGCTGTCATCTCGTAGAATTGAATATTTCCTTGAGGATCAACCAAGAATGTTGCACGGTGAGCTAAGCCAGATTCCTCATTCAAAGCATTAAAGTTTCTAGAGAGCGCACCGTTTGGATCACCAAGCATTGTGTATTTTACTTTTGAAATAGCTTTAGAATCATCGTGCCAAGCTTTGTGAACAAAATGAGTGTCTGTTGAAACAGAATAAACTTCTACGCCTAATTTCTGAAGATCTTCATAGTGATTTGCAAGATCTTCAAGCTCTGTTGGGCATACAAACGAAAAGTCTGCTGGATAGAAGAAGAATATAGCCCACTTTCCAAGAATGTCATTATCGCTTACTTCTACAAATTCGCCATTCTTATATCCATTTACTTTAAACGGAAGAATATGCGTACCAATAAGACTCATAACAACTCCAATCTTTAATTGTTTATTTAAAAAATTTTCATTTCTTGCAATTAGCAATATTTTGACCTATTTGCTAAATCCAATTATTCCAATTATTTAGAATCTGAATTCAGCATTAAAATCATAATAGATTATTTATATCAAAAAGACTATATGTATAGGCAACATCTATAACACTAGATGGCATACATCAATAACTATTTAATAAATTTATATTTTCACAAAACAAAGATGATTAAAAGCAAACTAAAAAAAAAATTATTACAAAAGCAGAAAAAAATGGAGCGGACAACGGGACTCGAACCCGCGGTCTCAACCTTGGCAAGGTTGCGCTTTACCAACTAAGCTATGTCCGCAAACAAAATGCCATAATAGCCTGATTTCTCTTTAAATGCAAGTTATGAGTAAAAATAAAAATATATAGTGATTTTTCTGCAATATACATGCAATTTCACGGAGTGTTGAATAACATAAAACGATAAGAAAACGATAAGAAAAATATTGAATACGATAATTATTATCATTAAGCCATAAATTTTTATAAAATTTTTCTTAAAATGTGATTTTTATCATGAAAAATCGTAAAAATAATGTAGAATGAAAATTAGCTTTTACCAAACAGGTAAAAGAAAACTGAAAAGGTAATGTTTTTCTAAAACGAAGCATAGAACAAGGAGGTTTCTATGAAGGCTATTGTTGCAACCAAAGATAAGAAGGCTCAGGTTGTAGAGAAGGAACTCCGCCCATTGGAATTTGGTGAAGCCTTACTCGATATGGAATGCTGCGGCGTATGCCATACTGATCTTCACGTTAAGAACCAAGATTTTGGCGATAAAACAGGCGTCGTTCTTGGACACGAAGGTATTGGCATTGTTAAGGAAGTTGGTCCTGGCGTTACAACGTTGAAGCCAGGCGATCGCGCATCCGTAGCATGGTTCTTCAAGGGTTGCGGACATTGCGAATATTGCACCACCGGCCGAGAAACACTTTGCCGTAGCGTTTTGAACGCAGGATACACTGCCGATGGTGGCATGTCTCAAGAGTGCATCGTCGCAGCAGACTACGCAGTAAAGGTCCCAGAAGGATTGGATCCAGCTCCTGCAAGCTCCATCACTTGCGCCGGCGTTACAACCTACAAGGCTATTAAGGAATCTGGCGTACATCCAGGCGAATGGCTTATTCTATTCGGTCTTGGCGGTCTTGGCAATCTTGCGTTGCAATATGCAAAGAACGTATTTGGCGTACATGTAATCGCGGTAGATGTTAACGATGCTCAGCTTGAATTTGCTAAGGAATATGGCGCAGATTTGTGCGTGAACCCACTTAAGGAAAATGTTCCTGAATTTGCTATGAAGAAGGTAGGCGGCGCTCATGGCGCTGTTGTAACCGCTGTAAGCAAGGCTGCTTTTAACTCTGCAGTTGACTCTGTACGAGCAGGCGGCACCGTTGCAGCTGTTGGTCTTCCACCAGAAGACATGGAACTTAGCATTCCTCGCCTTGTTCTTGACGGAATCCGTTTGGTTGGTTCCCTGGTTGGAACTCGCAAGGATCTGGAAGAAGCATTCCAGTTCGGAGCTGAAGGAAAGGTTGTTCCACAGTGCCATATGCGCAAGATGGAAGACATTAACGACATCTTCGACGAGATGCTCAGCGGTAAGATTCGTGGTCGAATGGTAATCGACCTCTCCCACTGAAAAAGAGATAAGTTATAAAAACTAGAAGCCACTTGGCAAATGCTAGGTGGCTTTTAGTTTATAATTTCATAACTATTAAAATTTTATAAAATATTTAATATTAAATATCATTTCAATGGTGGCATTGGCTTCCAGTTAGAATCATGCAAAATTCTTCTGCTTGCAATCCAACCAGTAAAAAGTTTTTTAACTCCACTTAAAATATGCTCACGATCTACTGCAACAAGTCTAATAATCTCTTTTGCTGCAGTCAAAGCAGTTCCAAGAGCAAACATAAATGGTCGATAATCGCCATGAGTCATAAAGTATCGCGCCATAAAACCACGATTTCGCATAATATGGTAACGATTCATGTCGGAAGTGGAATTTAACTGTCGAACGCCAGCAATATCCCAATTAGGAATATTACGAGTTCTACGAAGAATAACATCCTTTACAACAATCGGATTTGTTACTTTACTGGCAAGATATCCATAAGTTGTGTCATCCCAATAAATAAAATAGTTCGGATCTGGCAAACCGATTTTTTCTACAATATTGCGCTTAAATAATCCACCTTCAAAGCACATAGTGTTCATAACACGATATCCAGATGGTCCAAATGCTGCTGGAGCAATTGGGTTAGGAATTCCAAGAGAAACAATAAAGTTATATTGCCAATAAAAATCGCCACCGTCGTAGTCTAATCGGCTGCCTTGGATCACATCATGGCTTTTAGTCCATTTTGAAAGACGTTCAATAGATTCTGGCACTGTTTCAACGTCATCGTCCATAACCCAAAACCACTCAGCACCAAGCTCGTACGCTTTTTTAACACCAGCACTGAAACCGCCAGCTCCACCAAGATTGCTGCTTTGAGGCGCGTAAACAACGCGGCTTGAATCGCCAGAATCGTTCTTGCTAGCAGAACCCCAGCGACGTGTAAGAGCATCATCTAAATCATGCACCATATCACGAGTTTTTTCACTCTTCTCATTGTCTACAACAACAATCCTCCATGGGCATTGGTTTAATCGCTCAAAAGATTTAAACAGATTTTCAAGCAACTCCTGACGCTTATAGGTAACTACAACAACAGCAAGCTTATCAATAGTATTATCATTTATAACTTCGCTCATATTTTTAATATTACACTTAGCATTGCCATCAATATTATTAACAAAATTCAAATTTTTTAGTACAAACTTTCATTTTCAGATAAATGTTCTTAGCATAAGATAAAAATAAAGAGTAGTTTCAGGGAAGGTGAAAATCCTTACTGGCGGTAACGAGGTAATTCTTGGATTACTGAATTTTCTCGAAGCCCGCGAGCGGCACTACTGCTGCTGATTCGGTTAAAATCCGAAGCCAACGGTTAAAGTCCGGATGAAAGAAACGGAGGCTCTAATGAGCATTTCACGCGAAAATAATCATAAAACAAGCAATCACGCAGCAAATAATCAAATAGCAAATAATCACGCAACTTACTCTGGCACAAGCTATTGGTCAAGTGAAAAGATTGCTAAATACGCACTATTCGTGGCGCTTTCTATGGCTGTAAGCTTTATAGAATTCCCACTTATTCCAGACTTAAGCTACCTTAAATACGATCCTTCGGGAATTGTGTGCTTAATTGCAGGATTTGCCTACGGACCATTCGCCGCTGCAATCGTAAGTGTTCTCGGATTTGCTCCGCACTTCTTCACTAACCCGTTTGGCGCAATAATGGCAATATTGGTTTCACTGGGCGCTTCTGTTAGCTCTGCAATCGTCTACAAAAAAATTAGAACCAAAGAAGGCGCTATTATTTCGCTTGTAATTGGCTCTATAGTTGCGATTGTTCTTGCAATAGTCGGAAACCTTATTATTACGCCATTTTATGCTCATATTAGCGTTGAACAAGTTGCCGCTCTTATAGTTCCAGCTCTGCTACCATTTAATGTGATTAAGCTTGCGATTCATTGCGCAATAACTATGCTTGTTTATAAGCCTGTTTCAAAACTTCTTAAATACAACAAATAGCATTAGCCAAAAATAGCATTAGTTAAATTAAGCAAAAAGCAAGCTGATTATGCAAAGCAATAAATTTATTCAAGATAAAACAAGTTGCAAAGATGAAAAAACTAATATGGATTATTGCACTAAAAAAGATAATGCTGTTTCTTTGCAAAATATTCGCTTTAGCTATGATGGCGGAAAAACTTGGATTTTAGACGGAATAGATCTTGAAATTGCATATGGTCAAAGAATTGCAATAATCGGCAAAAATGGTAGCGGAAAATCTACGCTAGCTAAAATTATTGCAGGACTTTCTTCCCCAGATTCTGGAATTGTTACGCTATGTGGAATAAAAGTTTTTGAAACCAACAACGTTGATCCAAAAGCGTACCAAAAAGCACGAGAATCTATTGGAGCATTGTTTCAAAGCCCAGAAGACCAAATCGTTACAACAGTTGTAGAAGACGATGTTGCTTTTGGGCTTGAAAACTTACGCGCTTCTAAAGAATTCATGAAACACAATATAAACAATGCTTTACACGCTGTAAACATGGAAAATCAGCGTTTTAGCAACCCAAGCAATATGAGTGGAGGTCAGCAGCAGCGCGTTGCTATTGCGTCGTCGATTGCTATGCAATCAAAACTTCTTGTATTAGACGAGCCTACAAGCATGCTTGATTCTTGTGCAAAAGCAGATGTCGACAAGCTTTTTGAAACATTACAAACGCGCGGCACAACAATCGTACAAGTTACACATAAGATTAGCGAATGCAAAAATGCGGATCAAATATTGATGCTAGAAAACGGTAGGTTGCGTGATGTATGCATATCTAAGTTAGAGGGATTTTGTAAGGAAAAATCGCCAGCTGTTATTGAATCAAAAAGCATGACGGAAAATGCAAAAAAATCAAATACAGCAATTGAAATATCTAATTTAAATGTGAGCTATGCGAATAGTCAAAGTCCAATAATAAAAGACTATTCTCTAAGCGTAAAAACAGGCGAAATCGTTGCAATAATGGGAAAAAACGGATGCGGAAAATCAACGCTAGCAAAAGCAATATGCGGACTTATTAAATATGATTCTGGCTCTGTTTATATAAACGGAATAAAAATTAGCGAAAAAACAAGCAAATCTCAAATGCGTGAAATTCGCAAAAACATTGGTTACGTTATGCAATTGCCAGAACAGCAACTTTTTGCGCAAACTGTTTTTGAAGACGTAGCATACGGTCCAAAAAACTTTGGATTAGAAGGATGCGAATTAGATTCCCGCGTATTAAACACGCTAAAATCATTGCATATTGAGCATTTAGCACAAAAATCCCCATTCGAACTTTCTGGAGGACAGCAACGATTAGCAGCAATTGCAGGTGTTTTAGCTTGCAATCCAAAAATTTTGGTTTTAGATGAGCCTACTGCAGGGTTAGATTTTGAGTATGCAAAAATCGTGTTAAGAATTTTAAGCGATTTGCACAATAAAGGCATAACAATTATTGTTATTACACACGATTTTAGTGAAGCAAAAGCACTTGGAGCGCGCATAGTTACGCTTGATTCGCGCGAAAAGAAGGAACAAGCACAGGACGAAAAGCTTGAAAACGCTAGCGAAAATGTTAGCGAAAACAAAAACAAAAATAAAAACAAAAACAAGTCATTGCTAAGCTTATTCGATACGCGAATCATTCTAATATCATGCTTAATTCTTATGTTTAGCGCGTTTAGCATTACGAACTTCTATCAACTTGGAATCCTTGCGTTATCAACACTTGCTCTAATATTTCTCGCTAGAATATCGCCTATAAAATTATTGTTGTCATTGCACATGTTTATTGCAATATTCGTATTTTCTGGATTGTTTAATCTTCTAGTTGTGCATTCTGGAAAAGGACTTTTTAGAATCGGGCCACTATTAATAACAGACGATGGAATAAAGTTTGCAATACTTTTCGCTTCAAGATTTTCGCTTGTTATACTAATCGGGTCAATAATTGTACTGACAATAAGCCAAACGCGATTGACTGAAGCATGCGCGTCTATTATTTCGCCTCTTAAAATCGTAGGATTGCCAAGTCAAGAAATTGCTCTTATTATGAGCCTTGCTTTGCGATTTTTGCCAACTCTTGCAAAAGAAGCAGAATCTGTAGCTTTAGCTCAAATTGCAAGAGGCGGAAACATAAAAGACGGGTCTATAAAAAAGCGATTGCAAGCAATAACATCTCTTATAGTTCCAGGATTTGCAAGCGTGATTCGGCACGCAAACACACTGGGACTTGCGCTAGATTCTAGATGCTACGTTCCTGGAGCAAAACGCACACACTTACATACGGAGAAAATGCGCTTAAAAGACTTTGCGCTTTTAATAATTACATTGGCCATTGTGTGCGGAATAATTTTTGCTGGAATATTTGTATATTGAACTCATTGAACGTGTTGAACGCGGATTCTTACGGTTAATGTATAATCCGATAAGCATTGAAAATTTAAGCGTTACAAGTAGATAATCAATAGTCGAAGTAGATAATCAATAGTCGATAGTTGGTTGTCTATAATTGCGTTTAACAATATAGCGTTTTAGCGTTTTACTCATATTGAACGCGATTTGGAAGGAAAATAATGGCATTAACTAAAAAGCAGATTAAGCAATTGCGCGCGCTCGCTAACACTTTAAGCCCATTGCTTTATGTTGGAAAAAACGATATTAGCGATGCTGCTGTTAAGCAAGCAGACGAAACAATGCAATCTCACGAGCTTATGAAGTGCGCTGTACAAGATGGCTCTGGATTAAGCGCTAAAGAAGCTGCGGAGGAGCTAGCAGAACATCTTGGTGCAGAAGTCGTTCAAGTAATTGGCAACCGTTTTGTGTTATTCCGCGTTTCAAATCGCGAAGATATTGAACACATTATGCTTGTTCGTGAATAAATAAAACTAATAAAACATTTACGAATTAGTTTTATCATTTTTATTTTCAGGATTGTGGAGAATATTGCGGATTTGAGATAAACGTTGTGAAATCTCGTGCTCGTAGCCGCGATTATTTGGGTGATAATATTCGCGGCCAACAAGCTCATCTGGCATATATTGTTGAGAAGCCACAGCTCCTGGGTAGTCGTGAGCGTACTTGTATCCGTCATGATTGCCCCAACTTTTCATCAAAGCAGTCGGAGCGTTTCGCAAATGAAGAGGCACCTGACCGATATTTCCAGCATCAACGTCTTTGAGTGCTTGATTAATCGCATTGTAGCTTGCGTTTGATTTTGGAGCAGTTGCTACAGCAATCACAGCTTCCGAAAGAATAATGCGCGCTTCTGGCATGCCAATTAAAGCAACCGCTTGAGCTGCAGCAACAGTTACTTGTAAAATTTGTGGAGCCGCCATACCAACTTCTTCGGCAGCAGCAATCATAATTCGCCTTGCAATAAAACGCGGGTCTTCCCCAGCTCTAAGCATTCGCGCTAAATAATGCAAAGAAGCGTCAACATCACTTCCACGCATTGACTTAATAAAAGCAGAAATCACATCGTAGTGGTCATCGCCATCTTTGTCGTAACGAACTGTAGTAGTATCCATTACGTTAGAAACAATATCAGCAGTAATAACAGGCTTCTTTTTGCCATGCTGCAACGCAACATCTCCTGTTACTGCACCTGCTGCAGCCTCTAAAATAGTGAGAGTTTTGCGAGCATCTCCCCCGCTTAAACGAATAATTGAATCTATTGCGTCATAGTCGATTTTAAGCTGATTATTAAGACCGTTTTCGCTAGTTAGCGCGCGTTCTATAAGAGTATGTAAATCTTCTACGCTAAGCGACTCAAGTTTAACAACTACTGATCTGCTAAGTAGCGGCTTAATGATTGAAAAGCTTGGGTTTTCGGTAGTAGCACCAATAAAAGTTACGTCGCGATTTTCTACGCTTGGGAGCAAAGCATCCTGCTGAGATTTAGAAAAACGGTGCACTTCATCGATAAACAGAACTGTTTCTTGACCTTTACTAACTAAACGCTCATGCGCTCGGTCTAGCACAGCTCGAACATCTTTAACTCCAGAAGTTACAGCAGAAAGCTCTTCAAACACGCGACCAGACTGTCTAGCCACAATATAAGCAAGCGTAGTTTTACCAACTCCTGGAGGACCAAACAACACAACAGAACTTGGAGCAGTAAGAGAACCTTTAGATTGCGGATTCGCAAGCCTGCGTAAAGGCGAACCATCTTTTAACGCATGCGACTGCCCCAACACATCTTCAATACTGCTTGGGCGCATACGCACTGCCAACGGACGCGTCACATCGCTAGGCGCACTACTTGCGGAAAATAAATCTTGCTCCATAAATACCAGCTTACACTACATATAGAACAAACGTTCGATTGCATTTTGCGTTCTGCATTCTGTTAGCACATTTTTAAAAAATCACACATGCGAAACTTGGTAATCGAAGAACACAACTTCGCCTTCGTCTTGCGTTGTATCCAAATCAACAACGCCAGTAATAGCCCAATTATGATCTCCGTCTGAATCGTCAATAATCTGCCGAACTTTCCACGAATGTTCACTCTTCTCAAGAGAATCATCCAAAATAAACAAGTCTCCACTTCGAGCCTTGGCATCTATTCCAACATACTCGTGCTCATCATAATAGTCATCAAGCACATCATTCCACTCGTGAACGCCATAGCCCCAAGCCTTGTCAAGCTCTCCTAAAGTATCCGCATCTTCCAAATCCATAAGCTGCACACGGCGGAACATTGCGTTTCGAATCAACACAATAAGACCGCGACGATCCTCAACTACAGACTCAGAAGTTGAAGGCGCAGCCGTAGTTACAGCACTAGCTTCAGCGTCCGATCCTCCAGCACTTTCCCACTCGTCTACAAGACTTGAATCAATAGAGCGCACAACAAGACGAAGCCACGAAATAATATCGCGCAATTCTTCGTTAAGCATGTCTTCTGGCACAGTGCGAGCAAGCGAACGGTAAGCGTCAGAAAGGTAGCGAAGAAGCGTTCCCTCACTTCTAGCAACGCCGTAACGCGAAATGTAGCCAGTAAAATCGGAAGCAGTTTCAACCATGTCTCGAAGCACAGATTTAGGCTTTAGCCAGTAGTCGTTTGCCCAAGGCACATCCTTGCGATATTGCGCAAAAGCAGGAGCTAGCAAATCTTCAAGAGGCTTAGGATAGCTAACTTCAGCTAAGCGTTCCATGCGCTCCTCGTAATCAATGCCATCATCCTTCATACCAGCCATCGCAGCATCGCGAGCTTTACGCTCTTGGGCGCGAAGCACAGGCTTAGGGTCATCTAAAGTTGCTTCAACCATAGAAATTACATCAAGTGCATAGCTTGGAGATTCTGGGTCAAGAAGTTCCAAAGCAGCAAGCAAGAATGGAGAAAGCGGCTGATCTAGAGCAAAACCCTCTGGCATTGCAACATCAAGATCATAATCACAAGAACCATCCGAAAGCTCTCTGCATTCAATAACTTGAGTATCGAGCAAAGTTTGGAAAATATCGTCACAACGCTCAAGTAATTTTTCTTTATCTTGCGGCTTTTGTGCGCTATCTTCAATAAGTTTTTCAACGCGCGCTCTAGCATCCCCACCTTGCGTAACTTCGTTCAAAATCATTGAGTGCGTTACAACCATGTGAGGATTCAAAGTTTCTGGAGCGCTTTCAATAAGCTTAGTAAACGTTGGTTCGCCCCAAACTACAAAGCCTTCTGGAGCCTTCTTACGCTTAACTTTTTTAAGCTTCTTAGGATCATTTCCAGCTTTTGCAACAGCGCGCGCGTTTTCAATCTCGAACTCTGGAGCCTCTGCAACTACTAAGCCCTCAGTATCGAAACCCATTCTGCCCGCACGTCCTGCAATTTGATGAAACTCGCGAGCGCGAAGCTTTCTACTACGATTCCCATCAAACTTTGTAAGAGCTGTAAGCACAACCGAATGAATTGGCACGTTAATGCCAACTCCTAAAGTGTCCGTTCCACAAATAACTGGTAGAAGCCCAAGCTGTGCGAGCTGTTCGACAAGCCTACGATATCGTGGAAGCATACCAGCATGATGTATGCCGACACCAGTGCGCAGTAGCCTTTGCAAAATTTTGCCGAATCCTGTAGTAAATTTAGTGCCTTTAATTGCTTGAGCTATTTTGTCTCGCTGCTCTTTGCTTGAAACTCCCGTGCTTGCGAGCGCTTGAGCTGTTTCGAGAGCTGCGTCTTGCGAAAAATGAACTACGTAGATTGGTGTTAAACCCTTGTTAAATAAGAGTTCTACAGTTGTGGCAAGCGGCTTATCTGTGTACTCGTATTCGAGTGGGATTGGTCTTGGAGCGTCCGCAATAATATCAACACTACGATTTGTTGATTTTTCTAAGCGTTCCGCAATATCCGTTACGTCTCCAAGAGTTGCGCTCATAAGCAAGAATTGCGTATTTGGAAGTGTAAGTAACGGCACTTGCCAAGCCCATCCGCGCTCTGGATCACCATAGTAGTGGAATTCGTCCATTGCAACGCAATCAACTTCAGCGTTTGCGCCTTCACGTAAGGCTTGATTTGCTAAGATTTCCGCCGTACAGCAGATTATTGGAGCATCCGCATTAATATGCGAGTCGCCAGTAATCATGCCTACGTTGTCTCGCCCAAAAATCGCAACTAAATCGAAGAATTTTTCGGATACAAGAGCTTTGATTGGCGCAGTATAGTAGGAGCGTCTGCCGGTTGCGAGCGCTGCAAAATGCATGCCTAGAGCTACTAGAGATTTTCCAGAACCTGTTGGAGTGTTTAAGATTACGTGGTCTCCTGCAAGCAAATCCATAACGGATTCTTCTTGATGCGGCCACAAATCTACATGTTTGTTATCTTTAACCCAATCAACAAATGCTTGAAAAATCTCATCTTCGCTAGCATGATGCAAATCGAAAGCTAACTCGCCCAAACCAGCCATATTACGCTCCTACTTTACTTAAGCTTTACTCGTGATTTTAATCGCAGATTTATTTACTTGCGATTTTACTTGCGCTTCTTCTTATCTCGTACTTTTACGGAGATTTGAATAGGAGTTCCCTCGAATCCAAACTCTTCTCGAAGCGATCGCTCAATAAAGCGACGGTAGCCGTGCTCTAAGAAGCCGGTTGTGAATATCACGAAACGCGGTGGGCGCGTAGAAGCCTGAGTGGCAAACAAGATTCTCGCTTGCTTTCCACCTCGCAAAGGATGTGGATGAGCAGACTGAATACGGCCTAAGAAAGCGTTGAGCTTGCCTGTAGGAATTCGCTTATCCCAGCTGTCTAAAGCCGTTCTCATGGCACGAGCAAGACGATTCGTATGCCATCCTGTTTTTGCGGAAAGATTAACGCGCTCAGCCCAAGTAACTCGCTCAAACTCAGTTTTCCACAAGCGTTCCATGCGCTGTCTGGAAAACTCGTCCATCAAATCCCACTTGTTAAACACAAGTACAATTGCGCGGCCTGCGTCTACAGCCTGACTCATAACCTTCAAATCCTGCTCTGCAATCGGCTGAGAGGAATCGAAAAGAATCAAAGCAAGTTCAGAACGCTCAATCGCAGCTTGCGTACGAAGTGAAGAATAGTATTCAGCACCCGTAAGCTTGTGCTGCCTGCGCTTAATACCAGCAGTGTCAATAAACAGCCAGTCTTCTCCATCAACTCGCACAACCTCATCAACAGGGTCGCGAGTAGTTCCAGCCAAATCGTTCACAACAGAACGTTCTTCGTGAGCTAAATAGTTCAAAAGCGAAGACTTGCCAACGTTTGGACGGCCTACTAAAGCAACTCTGCGAAGTCCTTCTGGAGTTAAGAATCCTGAAGTTTTATTCGCTTTCTTTAAAGAGTTAAGAGCCGCGTCAAGCAAATCTCCAACGCCTCTTCCGTGCATTGCAGAAATTCCGTAAGGCTCACCCATTCCAAGCTTCCAAAACTCTGCAGTCAAATACTCGCTTCTAGCGTCGTCAACCTTGTTAACTGCCAAAGTAATAGGCTTACCGGCAGCGCGAAGCATTGAAACAATACGCTCATCTGTAGCAGTTAAACCAACTTGACCATCTACTAAGAAAATCACAGCATCGCTTAAACGCACTGCTACTTGCGCCTGCTGAGCAATAGAAGAATCAATTCCTTCAACATCTGCTTCCCAGCCGCCAGTATCAACCAGCTTAAAGTTGGTTCCAGCCCACTCAGCGTCGTAACTTACACGATCTCTAGTAACGCCTGGAGTATCTTCTACAACAGCAACTCTGTGACCCAGAATACGGTTTACAAGCGTTGATTTTCCAACGTTTGGTCGGCCAATAACGGCAATTACTCCAACAGCTTTAGTGTCTTTCGATTCATCTTCGCTTGCTAAATCTCCACTAAGAAGCGCACGATCTTCATCGTCAAGATCGTAGCCTTCAAGATTAGCAGCATAACGATCATACTCATCCTGCTCAATCGCAGCATCAACCATTTCAACAAGAGTGTCAAGAGTCTGCTCAAAAGTTAAATCAGAATTATCGAGAGTTGTAACGCCTTCTGCTGCTTGAAGAAAATGCGTAACTTTAGAATCTTTAGCGTCACGAGCGCGAATATCGTCTTCTTCAGATTCAATATTTTCAGATTCATTATTATGCAAATTTTCTTGCGCAATATCCTGCTTGTTTCTGCGAGCTTGACGCACATCCTCACGAGCAGTAAGAAGCACTCGAACTTGCGCATTAGGAGCAACAACAGTAGTAATATCGCGACCCTCTGCAACTATTCCTTCTCCGCCTGAGAAAGAATCTTCACTAGACTCTGAAGCAATATACGCACGCTGAGCAGCAATAAGCATACGGCGAACTGCAGGAATTGAAGATACAGTAGACACATGCGAAGAAACTTCGCTGGAACGCAATTCTTCGCTAATATCCTCGCCTTCGACAGTCACTACAGGATTCTTAGGATCAACACTAAAGTCAGCGTCACTTTCAGTAAATAATGCTCCAACAGCTTCAACAATCTGATTAAAACGTTCAGTATCCGCCAGATTTACAGGATTTCCTTCTTCATCCAATTCAAGCTGCGTGCTTAAATCAATACCTTGTTTCAAGCACCACCATGCTGCAGCCCTATACATTGCACCCGTATCTAAATACGCAAAACCATAGTATTGCGCTAAAGCACGAGAAGTAGAAGATTTACCTACTCCTGCTGGTCCATCAATTGCTACGCAAATCACAGGCCAACCTCCTTAGAAAGCGAGCGCACTTCCGTTTGAGAAAGCACTCGATACGATCCAGCTTTTAAATCACCTAATTTAATAGGACCGATTTGAGTACGCACAAGACGCTTTACAGGGAAGCCAACGGCTCCAAAAATTCTGCGCACAATACGATTCTTGCCAGAGTGCAACACAACTTTCACGATAGTTGCATCGTGATTCTGGTCGATTATTGCGCAGCGATCGAGCTTAATCCAACCGTCTTCAAGATTTACGCCTTGCGAAACCAAGCGGCGGCAAACCATTCCGTTGATCTTTCCTTCAACAGTTGCAATATAAGTTTTCTCAACTTCGTACTTTGGGTGCATAACATGCTGGCTTAGCTCACCATCGTTAGTCATTAAAATAAGACCTTCAGAATCGTAATCCAAGCGTCCCATGTGGAAAATTCGCTCGTACTTGTCTCCAACAATATCTCTTAAAGTGAAGCGACCTTTTGGATCATCCATTGCACTCAAAACTCTTTTTGGCTTATTAAGCGCGAGCGTTACAAGCTTGTGATTAAATTTCACTCTCGATCCGTCTACGCGTATTTTTTGTTTACTTGGATCTACTCGAGTTCCGAGTGTTGTTACAAGCTCATCATCTACTTCAACACGCCCATCTAAGATTATTTCTTCACACTTTCGGCGTGAACCAAATCCCGCTTCAGCAAGTAGCTTTTGCAGTCGAACAGCGTTTTTGGATTCTTGTTGCGCCTGATTGGCGCGGGAATATGCGTTTGGCATCGTTCTCCCAACGTGACCTTATTCGTATTCTTCTAATAAAATAGTAGTAAATTTTCATATTCTGCAATAAATACAGGAAATTACCACGTTTTTCTATGTTAGCGTATGGCATAGCCGTGATACTATAGCAAACGTTTGGTTGTGCTGTAAATAATAAAAACCAGCATAGCGGTGTACACAATTAACGTAAGGAATTGTTATGAACTACACTTCAAATGCAGAATGCTCTGTTTCTAAACAATCTTCTGCACCTAGAACTCCGCTCATTTTTAGAATAGGAGCAGAATTCATTGCAAGCGCTTTTGCAATGTTCACTATCTACATGTTCTCATCTATTGTTACTGCAATGTATGGCGTAAACGTTCTTATGATTGCAGTAGGAACTGGTATCGCTTATGCTGCTGCTATTGGTATTGCATCTAAGTTTTCTGGCGGACATGTAAACCCTGCTATAACTATCGCATCTATGCTTACTGGCAGAACTCCTTATATTTCTGGAATTTTATACATTATTGCTCAAGTTCTTGGCGCGATCGCTGCCGCTGGAGTAACCGTTTTTGTTCTGCCACAAACAAAGATGGTTCCAGCTCACACTTGGTTTGCTCCTGTTGTTAATGGTTTTGAAAACGCTTCCATTTCAGCAAACCAGCTTAAGAGTGTTAATGCATCTTTTGGCGTTATTACTGCTCTTGTTGTTGAAATTATTGCAGTTCTTGTTATTGTTGCAACAGCAATGACGTACATGAATGACAATGGCAGCACTAAATGCGGATACTCTACTCACATGGGCATTGCTTATGCCGCCGGAGCTTTCATCACGTATCAAATTACTGGAGCTGGTTTAAACCCTGCCCGTTCTACTGGCATTGCCATTCTTGCTCAATCGCAAAAGTTATCCGTCTCCCCATTAAGTCAACTTTGGGTATTTTGGATTGCACCTGTTTTTGCCGCTGCTCTCGTAGGATTTGTTATGCTTATTTGCAAGCTTGCAGCACCTTCTTCAAGTAATCAAAATCCTGTTGCTGCTGATTACTCAAATCAGACTTCTCCTGTTCTACAGAATACTGTTCCTGTAGTTCCAGAACCTCCTGTTAACACAGAGTCTTCAGTAGCCCCTTCTACGACTTTGGATTCTACTGGAAACGATAATGTTCCATTTAATCCTTTTAACAGAGATGATAAATAGAATTTCGTGAATTAAATCTATCGGATTCTACATTAAGAAAAAAATTGAAAAATACGTTATCAATAGTCCAATTCCTAGCGAAATACTTATGAAAGAATCGAAGGCTACAGATCTAACCTTCCATGGACTTTTTTGAGTAAATATTAGGCGTATGATTCCAAGAACGATGGCTGTTACGGCAATTATTACCGTGGCAGCCATTGTTTTACCCATAAACGCAAATGCTGCACTTACGCATACTATTACTGCGACAATCCATTGCGCATACGGTTTTCCTTCCTTTGATTCTGAAACGTATATATGGTTTGATTTTTTTGCTAATTCAGATTCATTAGCATTTAAAATGTTCTTTTGAATTTTTGATACATCGTCTTGTTTTTCATACCGATCATTAATTGTCATACTTGTATAATACATAAAAGACCTTGGAAAGTATACGAAAATACAATCCAAGGTCCTCTTTATAAAATACTATTTAGTGGAAGAAGTGCCTTGTACCAGTAGTGTACATTGTTACTCCAGCCGCACGCGCAGCTTCAAACACTTCCTCATCTCTAATTGACCCTCCTGGCTGTACAATTGCTCGCACACCTGCGTCAATAAGAATTTGTGGACCATCAGCAAACGGGAAGAACGCATCCGAAGCCGCAACAGCTCCACGAGCACGCTCAACACCATCAGCAAGAGTATTAGCACGCTCAACAGCCAAGTGGCAAGAATCCACGCGATTAACCTGCCCCATGCCAATGCCAACAGTAGCATTATCGTGTGCAAGTAGAATTGCGTTAGACTTTACGCAACGAAGCGAGCGCCATGCAAACTCTAAGTCTCTCAAAGTATCAGAATCTGCAGCTTCTCCAGATACAAGAGTCCAATTTTGAGGATTATCGCCAAAATCATCAATCTTATCTGCGGTTTGTACCAATGCACCACCATCAATAGGATGCACCTGCAAGCCCAAAACTGGAGGATTTGCAACTTTTAAGATTCGCAAATTCTTCTTCTTAGTGCGCAATAACTCCAAAGCCTCAGGCTCATAATCTGGAGCAACAATTACCTCTGTAAAAATTGGTCGAACACTTTCAGCCATTTCTAGTGTAACAGTTGAATTGCAAGCAATCACACCGCCGTAAGCACTTACAGGATCGCAAGCGTGAGCTTTCTTATGAGCAATAGCTGCAGTTGCACCTATTGCTAAGCCGCAAGGATTATTATGCTTGCATACTGCAACGGCGATTTGTGGGGCAAAATCCCATACTGCACGCCAAGCCGCATCCGCATCAACATAATTGTTGTAGCTCATCGGCTTTCCACCAAGAAGTTCAGCTTGAGCTAAACCTCCCTTATGCAATAGGTCAAGATAAAGCCCCGCCTGCTGATGTGGATTTTCACCATATCTAAGCTTATGCTCTAAACTCCAAGTACGCGTGTAGTTTGCAGGAAGCTCCACATCTCCAGTATTTTGACTATCTTCTTCAGCATTTGTATTCAAGCTTTCAGGCTTCTTCCATGCTTTACTTGTCCACTCAGATATAGAAGCATCGTAAGCTGCGGTATGAGCAAATGCTTTACCAGCCAAATATTCGCGCTCTTGCAAATTAAAGCCTTCACCTGAAACGATTCTATTAGCTAAAAGCTGATAATCTGCAGGGTCTGTAATAACAGCCACAGATTTATGATTTTTCGCGGCAGCGCGAACCATAGACGGTCCACCAATATCGATTTTTTCAATAATCTGAGCTTCGCTTCCACCGCTCATAACAGTGTTTACAAACGGATACAAATTCACTACAACAGCATCAAATGGCTCAATATTTAACTCTTTAAGCTGCTTTACATGATCAGGATTGCTCATATCTGCTAAAATTCCAGCGTGAATATGTGGATCGAGTGTCTTAACCCTACCATCTAAGCTTTCTGGGAACCCTGTTATATCAGATACTTCCGTAACCTTTACACCTAATTCTTGGAGTTTTGCAGCTGTTGAACCTGTTGAAACAACCTGAGTTCCGCACTTTTTAAAAGCGTCTGCCAGAGTTTCTAGTCCTTCTTTGCAAAATACTGATACAAGTATTCGCTTGATTGACCTTTTACCTGTGGTTGTCAGCACATCTGCACTTGATTCTTGCGCGTGTATCTGTTGCACGGTGGTCTTCCTCCTTGATGTTGGACGAGGATTATTTTTTATTGACTTTCGAACTAACTGTTCTAGGTTTTCTAGTATCAGTTTTGTTCTCAAGCAAAGGTTGTTTTTTAGTGGATTTAACGCTTCGCGGCTGACTTATATTATCTGTTTCATTTTGACTAATTGAACAAGATGAACGCGTTTTTTCTTTTTTTGAAGACATAACATCAGCAGACTTTTCAGACATATTGTTTTCTTTAGGAGTTATTACAGACGTTTCACATGACTGTTCAACTTGTTTTGATTGTGAGTTTATGTTCTGATCTTCCTTTGACTTTTCACTAATATTTTCAGATAACTTTTTAGAAAATAGATTAAAATTCGACGGCTTAATGGAATCATATTTCTCAAAAATTTTAAAACTTAATGCACGAATAGAAATTATTATTGCGCACACAAATATAACAAGAATCCAAGCCACCCCAAAGCCAAATACTGTTAAATGACCTAAAGCACGAACACTTCTACTGACATTTGTACCAACATTGGATAAACGATATTTACCTAAATCACCGTTCGCGAACAAGAATAGTATACTCATAACGAGTATTACTAATATGCAAGTTGATACCAAAACTACAGCTGATTCCACAAAAGCTATAACGGTAGACTTCCAATCAAGTTTATCTTTATCGAAATGCAAACGAAGATTACAAGACTTAGAATATAAGATCACAAATAATGCAAATACGCCACATAAAGCGAAAACGATACCATTAACCAGAATCCTATAAAGTGAATCACCTATAGAGTCTGGGAATATAGCAAAAAATGGCACAGGAGGCAAAGACTTACGATTAACTGCATAAATTGTAAAATTAGCAACTGATCCTATCGCAAATCCTGAACCCGAAATCCATGATAATGCCCATAATGCAACGTTTGGGAGCCATACCAGACATGCAATTGTGGTTAAAATTCTTGAGCCTAATTGCATTCCTAACTTTGAAAAAACTATCTCAACATTACTTGCTCCAACAATGGACCAAAAGATAATCGTTGATAATGCAATAATTGCATAAATTGACAACACGATTACGGTTGAATAAAGGCAAATTTTTATGCGTTTTAATATATGTTCAGGAACATTTTTTGTTATATTATTTTTAATTAATACAAACAATGAGCTGTATGGGAAAACGGCTATCAACTGTGCAAAAGCATATACACAAAAGCTTTTTAACAATATGACTGGTAATGAATCCAATAACTCAATATTAGTATTTTGAGATATAACTCCATTGATGAAAACCCAAGCAAACAAACCAATACAATTTACTAGCGATCCACCTTTTAGTTTTCTCATCAGAATCGCAAGCATTGTAATTATGAGCAGAGTCAAACCAAGTGGAATAACTGTAAGAATAAAATCATCAAAGCCTAGACCAACTCCTTGTGCAAAAAGAAGAGCAGCCCACGTCATCGACATTGATGAATCAGAAAGATTACCAGTTCCTTCTTCTATAGAAATAACAAGAAGGGTTAGTGACATGAATAATCCAACAACTATTGCAAAAATTAAAATTGCAATAGCGGGTATAGATATTCCCTTCAAAATGCTAATAAGAGAAGACTTCAGCTTTTTCATAACATCCTCCTCCCTTATTAGCTTCTTGAAGTTAGATCTAGGTTGTTCGATTTCTTATGATTACGCCTAAAAACGATATATGGATAAATGTAGCTACCTAATTACAACACAAGCTACTACTTATACACACTTTTAAGCAGGCATCGTCATTAAACTAGAGCATTTATAAGATTGCAACTCATTCATTCCGCTAATTCCTGTTAACTCCATTACAAAGCAGAACCCAGCAACAGTTCCCTGCGACCTTTCAACAAGTCGTGCAGCAGCTTTTGCAGTTCCTCCTGTAGCAATTAAATCGTCAACAATAAGAACACGCTGACCAGGCTTTATAAGATCTTTCTCAATCTCTATCTTAGCTTCCCCATATTCGAGAGAATATGATTCGCTTATGACTTCGGGAGGTAATTTACCTGCTTTTCTTACGGCAACAAAACCTTTATTGAGTCGAGCAGCCAAAGCTGGACCAAACAAAAATCCACGAGCCTCAAGTCCAGCAACTAAATCAAATGAGTCTTTAGAAACTGGCAACGAATCTACTAATGAATCAATAAGAATTCGCATACCACGATTATCAGCAAAAACAGGAAGAAAATCGCGGAAAACAATCTTTGGATTTGGAAATCCTGGAATTGTCCTAATAAGAGATGCTAAATATTTAACATCCTCATCACTAACATTCTTCAAAGATTTTACTGCAATATCAGTTGTTGTCATAATCTTATTGTTCTTATCTCAGTTTTCTTTGACTTCACCAGTTCCACTGGATTCTTGAATCTGCACAGTTTCGCTAGATTCTTGAGATTCATCTTTATCAGATGCATCAGCATCTTCCGAGTTATCAGTTTCATCGTCTTTGTCATAGCTGTTGAAATCTACACGAACATAAACTCTATTCACAGCTCTGAAAGACACTCGAAGTAGACTACCTTCTGAATCTAGAACAATCTCTTCGTGATCAGAATCAACTACGACAACCTTACCGATAATTCCACCAATTGTTATAACTTCAACTCCTGGTTTCAAAGAATCATGGAAGGACTTCAACTCATTTTGACGCTTCTTCATATTACGAGATTGGAACCACATGATACCAACCATGGCAATTACGAGTACAATAAGCATGCCATACTGGCTAACAAATTGGGGCACAATAAACTCCTTATGTATCCAACCCTAAGACGGACAAAACACCGTCCAAAGCATTTATTTTATGTTATCTATCTGACATTATCAGGCGCTTTAAGACCTAAGTGTTGCCAGGCTTTTTCAGTGGCAACACGACCTTTAGGAGTCCTAATAAGGAACCCTTCACGCACTAAATATGGCTCACAAACGGTTTCTACAGTTTCTGCCTCTTCTCCAACCATTGCAGCCAAATTATTAAGCCCAACTGGACCACCATTAAATTGATTTACAATAGCTTTCAAAACCGCAATATCTAGACGGTCAAGACCTTGAGTATCGATCTGATACAACGATAAGGCTTCTATTACAGACTTGCGATTTACATCTTTAAGATTATGCACAACTGCCCAATCGCGTACGCGTCTTAACAGTCGATTTGCGATTCTAGGCGTTCCTCTGGAACGAATAGCAAGTTCTTTAGCTGCTTGATCAACAAGATGAACACCAAGAAGAACAGATGAACGTTCAATCAGTTTTTCCAATTCATCGTGAGGATAAAAATCCAAGTGAGCTGTAAAACCAAAACGTGCTCTAAGCGGAGAAGGAAGCATACCTTCGCGCGTAGTAGCACCAACCACAGTAAAATGCGGCAATGTAAGAGGTATAGAAGACGCACCTGGTCCTTTGCCAACCATAACATCAACTCGGAAATCTTCCATAGCGATATAAAGCAATTCTTCTGCAGCTCGAGGCAAACGATGAATCTCATCAATAAACAGTACTTCACCAGTATCAAGAGAACTCAAAATTGATGCTAAATCACCAGCATGCTGAATAGCAGGACCAGATGTAACTCTAATAGATACGCCTAACTCATTAGCAACAATCATCGCTAATGTTGTTTTTCCAAGTCCAGGAGGACCTGCAAGCAACATGTGATCTGGAGGAACATCACGCAATCTTGCAGCATCCAAAAAAAGTTGTAACTGTGCCTTTAAAAGAGGCTGTCCGATAAATCCATCTAGAGCATGAGGTCTTAATTCTTCATCGCTAATCTGTTCATTTCCTATAGGAGATGATGAAACAATTCTTAATGAATCTTCGGATACGCCAGTATTTAAAGCTTGTACGTCGATTCCTTCATCCAAACTCATGAATCACCTGCCTCTATCTAACGCTGCCAATGCCATACGCAAAACATTAGACATATCTGAATCACTGATTGGTAGAGCAATTTTTTCACTATTACACACGTTTTCAACCGCTCTTTGAGCATCTGACTGCTTCCACCCTAAAGACATAAGTCCATCGACAACCTTGCTGATGCCAGATTCATCAAATTCCTTTTTATAAGATTTTGAATCTTTAGAAGTATCATCTTCATTTAATTGAGATACGTCAATAGAACCTTTAAGTTCAAGAACAATTTTTTGAGCACCCTTTTTACCTAATCCTGGAGCAGAAGACAATGCAGTGATATCACCATCTGCAATAGCCTGCAATAAACGATTCACATTTAAAGTGGAAAGTAAAGAAAGAGCAACTTTAGGACCAACGCCACTAACTTTCTGCTGAATTTGAAGAAAAATACGCTTTGCAGGCAAACTCGTAAAACCATAAAGAGTAATAGCATCTTGACTTACTTGTAAAGACGTATAAACCTTAACATCTTGACCTTCATGCAGCGCAGCTAAATCAGACGATGGCATATAAACTTCATAGCCAACACCACTAACACAGATAAGCGCACATCGAGAATCAACTGATTCAATAACGCCACTAAGCATACCAATCATCAGCGCTCACCTTTCCAGACAAATAGAACATCTGTTCTATAAAACATACTACATGTCACGTCCGACAGAAGAATGTCTGCTAGCAGAACGCAAAGAAGCAGCCCACTTTCGTTGAGCCTCAGTTAAATGTTGCTCTCGCTCTCCTCCTTGCAAAGCTCCTGCTGGGCGAAGCGCGTGACAAATCGCTTGAGCCAAGGCATCAGCTGCATCTGCAGGAGTCGGTAAAACATTAAGATTTAAAAGACGAGCAACCATGCGCTCTACCTGAGTTTTATCCGCTTTTCCATTTCCAGCAACAGCGAGTTTAACCTCTGTAGGAGTATGCAAAGCTACAGGAATACCTCTCTGGGCAGCAGCCAACATTGCGACACCAGCAACTTGAGCAGTACCGAGAACAGTGTTTCGATTTTCTTGAGCAAAAACACGCTCAATCGAAATTGTATCTGGCGAAAACCTTTCGATTTTCTCCACCAGTCCATTGTAAATTTCGAGCAATCTTAAATCTTGAGAAGTCTTAGGATCACTTCTTAATACATCGACGTGAATAAAAGAAAGCCGACGAGAAACGCCGGCTTCAATCACGCCGACCCCGCAGCGAGTAAGCCCGGGGTCAACGCCCAAAATCATCATAGGAAACTATTCTGCTTCCTCAAGCTGAGCCATAACCTCATCCGAAGCAGTCCAGTTGCTGTAAATATTCTGGACATCGTCCAAATCGTCGAGATTGTCAATCAAGCGAGACACCTTCTGAGCATCTTCAAAGCTCAATTCAACCTCATTGTTTGGATGCATAACGATTTCTGCGGAATCATAGTCAAAACCAGCATCTTGCAAAGCCTTACGAACAGTTACCAAATCGCTAGAATCAGTGTATACGGAATACACATCTCCATCGTCAGCAACATCTTCAGCACCAGCTTCTGCAGCAATATCAAAAAGCTTGCTATAGTCAACGCCTTCGCTAGGAACTTCAATCAAGCCCTTACGCTCAAAATTGAAGCTAACAGAACCGCTTGTAGCCAAAGAACCATTGCCCTTTGTAAGAGTGGAGCGAACGTCTGCTGCAGCGCGGTTACGATTATCAGTAAGGCACTCAATAATCAATCCAACACCTGCTGGAGCATAGCCTTCGTAAACAATCTCTTCGTAGTTTGCGCCGCCTGCTTCTTCACCAGAACCACGCTTAACAGCGCGCTTAATATTATCTGCTGGCATAGAAGCTTTTTTAGCCTTAACGATTGCATCGTACAAAGTTGGGTTACCATCAGGGTCTCCACCACCAAGACGAGCAGCGATTTCAATATTCTTAATAAGCTTGGCGAAAAGCTTGCCGCGCTTAGCGTCAATAGCGGCTTTCTTATGCTTTGTGGTCGCCCACTTGGAATGACCTGACATGATACTCCTAAAAAGTGTACGGTTACGTAAACGTGATGATTTTAATGCTCTTTAGCGACAAATCGTCATACGCTAGTATTTTTAAGCAAATTTTTAACTTCAAAAATCCTCTGTATAACGGTTATAACACCACCGATACAAAGGATAAGCATGGCTAAACTAAGCCATAAAAGCCAGCCAGTTAATCCACTTAATCCCATTGAAATCAATATAATAGCCACTCTGTCTGCTCTAGTGATCAAACCTTTTTTAGCTTCCACTCCAACAGACTCACCTCTTGCTCTAGCATATGAGGTTACAAAAGCAGCCATAATTGCTATTAGTGAACAAACTAATCCGCAATATTTTATAAAACCATTAACATATTCTGGCAAATATAAACATATGTTGATATTTTTAGCACGATATAAACAAATACAAACACACCAAAATAGAGACCAATCAGCGATTCTATCTAAAGTAGAATCCAAAAACGCACCAAATTTCGTTCCACCATTTTGATTAGTTAAAGCAGCGACTGAACCATCCAAAGCATCTGCAAGAACAAAAATCGTAAGCAAAATTGTACCAAATAAAAGCCAGCCAGTTATAGAAACAAAAATTGAGGTTACTACAACAGCCAAAGCACCGAAAACAGTAACGCCATTTGCTGTACAGCCAAATTTTACAAGCAGCTTAGCAATAGGCGCAATAACACGCTTGAATCCGCCTCTTAAAGATTCCAACATATCTAATAAAACGCCTTCCTAGATTAAACAAGCTACTCATACACGCATTATCAACAAACTATGCTAATAAAAAACGCCGCTTAAAATTAAGCGGCGCAATTTCTAGCTCCCTCACCTGGATTCGAACCAAGACAAAGGGTTCCAAAGACCCGTGTGCTGCCATTACACCATGAGGGAACGGCGGAAAAAACCGCCAAGTCACTATTATGCCATAACAATTGACATCGTCAAGTTTGGCGTGGCGAAATAGGATTTACGCAAACAAGAATCCCTTACCATGATGCTCTGGATAAGTGTCAAACAGCTTTGCAACGGACCCATCTTCAAACACAGCTTTAATAGCACTTGCCAAAAGTGGGGCGATTGAAAGAACAGTTAACCCATCCCAACGCTTTTCTTCTGGAATTGGAACAGTATCCGTTAACACCACTTCCCTAGCTCCGCAATTCTTTAAACGTTCAACTGCAGGACCAGAAAGCACGCCGTGAGTTGCAACAACCGTAACAGACTTTGCACCAGCATCCTTAAGAACATTGCAAGCGCCTGCGATTGTTCCAGCAGTGTCAATTAAGTCATCAACCATGACGCAATCACGCCCAGCAACATCACCAACAACACGATTTGCTACAGCCTGATTTGGACGGGTAATATCTCTAGTCTTATGAACAAAAGCCAATGGACCTCCGCCTAAACGTTGCGCCCACTGTTCTGCAACGCGGATTCGACCTGCGTCTGGCGAAACAACTGTTACATTGTCTAAATCTTCGCTGAAACGATCTCGAACGTAATCAACCAGCACTGGCATAGCAATCAAATGATCTACAGGACCATCAAAGAATCCCTGAGATTGTGCCGCATGCAAGTCAACGCTCATGATTCGATCTGCGCCTGCTGTTTTAAGCAAATCAAACATCAAACGGCAAGAAATAGGCTCACGACCGCGATGCTTTTTATCCTGTCTTGAATATCCAAGCAACGGGCACACAGCGGTAATAGAACGAGCAGATGCGCGTTTCAAAGCGTCAATCATAATCAATTGTTCCATAATGGATTTATTGACTGGATTGCTATGACTTTGCAGCACGAACACGTCTGTTCCTCGCACAGACTGAGTGTAACGAACATACATCTCGCCATTGGCAAAATCATATGCCGTTGTTTCCAATACTTCTATACCAAGCTGATTTGCAACATCTCGAGCAAGCTTCGGATGCGCGCGACCAGTTACGAGAACAAGGTTTTTATCTGGCTTTCCTTCAAGGACGATGCTCACCATATCTCCAAACGCTAGTCCACTAACAGCCCACAAAAACGGACTGTGATTAATACTATCTATTTGCGCAGACTATAATCATTAAGCCGTTTCATACACAACAAATCATTGCAAAAGATTTCAAATAATCACAAATCGCGTCTGTATAAACCATGCTTAACAATGTATTGAACAACTCCATCTGGAACCAAATACCATACAGGCTCCCCGTGCTCAGCGCGCTTACGAACATCAGTAGAAGAAATTGCTAGTGCTGGGATTTCTAAAATGTCAACCGGGAAACGATGACTGTGACAATTAATCATATCGTCGCAAGAATCCGCTGAATACACATGAGCCTCAATTTGAGTAAACTTTTCTGGACTAGAATACCCAGGACGAGTTACTGCAACAAATCTAGCCAAATTCCACAGTTCTCTAGCATCTTTCCATTGCATAATCTCCGCAATAGCATCTGCGCCTGTAATAAAGAAAAGTTCAGCATCTGGATGCTGAGATCGAATATCGCGAAGCGTATCAATTGTATAAGTAACACCTGGTCTATCAATATCCACTCTGGAAACTGTGAACTTAGGATTAGAAGCAGTTGCAATCACAGTCATCAAATATCGATCTTCTGCGTTAGTAACCTTCTTATCAAGTTTAAAAACAGGCTTTCCTGTAGGAACAAATATGACTTCGTCTAAATCATAAACCCATGCAACTTCAGAAGCTGCTACCAAGTGGCCGTTGTGAATAGGGTCAAAAGTGCCACCCATGATCCCTATTCGTGGGCGCTGATGAACATTACCTCTAGCAGATTGACGGTGTTTGGCAACGCCTGCCACAACAGGCGGCGCAGCCTCAGTGCCATTAAAAGACACTTGGAATAAGTCAGACATTCTACGCTCTTCAGAAAAATCTTTTACTTCTGACTTAAGACTATTTTGTGAATCAACTTTAGAGTTGTTTAGATTATTTTGCATTAATTCATTTCCACATTTTGTTAAAAATACACAAAATTAAGCATCATGATTATTTTGCGCCATCAAGCAAATCAGCAGCATCATCTGCCTTAGCCTCATCGATAACACTAGAGGCAACATTCGCCTTATCGGGATTAATATTGCCCATTTCCTCATTCCACTCATCTTGAACAACCCGTTTAATCTCTTCAAATGTTGGAAGAGGAAAATCGGGCTGGAAAATACTTCTAATCTTTGCAACAGATTCTGTAATCTTAATAAGAACATCTGCCATATTATCTACTTCACCGCAACGTTCAAGATTACTGAATTGAGATATATTATCTTCCATTTTTCTCAAATTCTGATTAATCTCATCTAAAGCAGCATTATCCTGAGGCTTGTAAACAGTACGATTATCCCTATCTGGCCAACCCATTAATATTGCATCAGCATATTCAAGAGAAGATCTTTGAGATGCAGACGCAATACCATCTTCAATTTGCACTAAAAACACATAGCGGACTATGGATAAACGCTCAGCGGAAATATCTAAAGCATCTAAAACATTAAAATCAGACACGCCATATGATTCGCTTTTCGCGTATACATTATCTGATTTAGTTGATTCCTGTGTATTTGGCATACTCATAACCTTACTCTTAATACCTTATTATCTGTCACGATTTAGAGCATCAGGCTCTTATTTGACCATCTCCATAACCAATCCACTTTGTGGTTGTCATTTCTCTCAAGCCCATCGGACCTCTGGCATGTAATTTTTGAGTGGAAATTCCAAGCTCTGCTCCAAAACCAAATTCGCCGCCGTCCGTAAATCTTGTTGAAGCATTTACCATAACAACAGCTGAATCTACAGATGACACAAAATCATTGATTGTTAAATAATCTTCAGCAATAATCGTCTCAGTGTGTCCCGTTGAATACTTTGTAATATGATCCGCAGCATCCTCAACATCTTTTACAATCTTTACTCCCATTTGCAAAGATAGATATTCACGACTCCAATCATCCTCATTTGCACGTTCCAACTGCAAACCATTTATATTTGAATCAAACAGAATATTGTAGGATTCTTCATCAGCATGAATCAAAACATTATGTTTAGCTAATTCGCTTGCAATTCTTGGCAGAAAATCTTTGGCAATATCTTGATTTACAAGCAATTTTTCTGCAGCATTACAAACTCCAACTCTTTGAGTTTTTGCATTTACAATAATTGGTATCGCTTTTTCAAAATCTGCTGTTTTATCCACGTAAATATGAACGTTTCCAGCGCCAGTTTCTATAACTGGAACTGTTGATTCTTTAACAACTGCAGCGATTAGATTTGCACTTCCCCTAGGAACAAGAACATCAATATGACCATGAGCATGCATCATTGACGTTGCGCCACTTCTTCCAAGATCGTCAACAGATTCTATAAGATTTTCACTTACACCAAAATCTTTTAAGACTTGCTTGATTATAGAAATTGTTGCATGGTTCGTGCGCTCAGCTGCACTACCGCCTCTTAAAATTACAGCGTTTGAAGATTTTATGCACAGAGATGCAACGTCAACAGTCACATTTGGTCTGGCTTCATAAATAATTCCCATTACACCGATTGGAACTCTTACTTGAGAAAGTCTAAGACCATTTTCTAGCGTGTATCCACGAACAACTTCTCCAACAGGATCTTGCAATTGCGCTATTTTTCTAATACTTTTTGCAGACTGAACTATTCTTTCTTCATCAAATTTAAGTCTGTCTAGTTTTCCAGCATCCATACCATTTTTTTTGGCTTTTTCTAAGTCTTGCTTATTTGCTTTTTCAATAAATTCTGCATTATTTTCAATAGAATCAGCAATAGCATTTAGAAGATTATTTTTAAAATTGGTATTAGCTTTAGCAAATTCACGCTGTGCTATTCGCGAAGCATCCGCTCTAGAAAAAACAATAGAATCTATAGAGTCCCCATAATCTTTAGACATATTGCTTTGTGCATTACTATGCGTTTCATCTAACTTTGTATCAAGATTAATCATATTGAACATATTAGCAATAGCAGTGCTTAGGCTCCACCTCTTCAGGTAACATGTATACCAATTAGCACAAATGGAGGAATCATGGCAGAAAACACTACGAATACAGTTATGTTTCACAGCACTAGGTCAAGCTCTAAAACCTATACCTCGAAGCAAGCTATTCGTAGAGGAATAGCAGATGATGGTGGATTATTTGTTACAGATTGCCTTGGTGAAACTCGTTACGATATTTCTAATCTTTCTGGAAAAACTTATAAACAGATTGCTAAAGATGTTCTTCAAATTCTCCTTCCAGATTTTACATCTAGCGAGCTTGATGATTGTGTAGAGAAGGCTTATGGAAGTCAGTGGGAAGATACTGAAATTACTCCTTTAAAGGCTCTTGGCAATAATAATGATTTTGTTCTAGAGCTTTTCCACGGTCCTACCTGTGCTTTTAAAGATGTTGCTTTGCAAATTTTGCCGCAATTCATTAGTCACACAAAAGATGTATCTGATTCTAATCAAAATGTTATGATTCTTACAGCCACTTCGGGAGATACAGGAAAAGCTGCGTTAGCTGGGTTTGCGGATGTTGAAGGCACTTCTATGGTCACTTTTTACCCAGAAGGTAAAGTAAGTAAAATTCAAGAATTGCAAATGACCACTCAAAGTGGAGATAACGTAAAAGTATGTGCTGTTAGAGGAAATTTTGACGATGCGCAAAGCGGCGTTAAACAAATATTTACTAACAATTCAATTAATGAAACAGTTGAAAACAATAATCACGCACTGCTTTCTTCTGCTAATTCGATTAATATTGGCAGACTTATTCCTCAAGTTGTTTACTACTTCTACGCTTATTCTAAACTTGTTGAGCAAGGCGTTATTGAACTTGGTGATGAAGTGGAATTTTGTGTCCCTACTGGCAATTTTGGAAATATTCTTGCTGGATATTATGCGAAAATGCTTGGTCTTCCTGTAAAACACTTGATTGTAGCAAGCAACAGCAACAATGTTTTGTTTGACTTTTTGGTCAGTGGAACATATAACAAGATTCGACCATTTAACCAAACAATTGCACCGTCTATGGATATTCTTGTTTCTTCTAATTTAGAACGCATGCTTTACTACATGTGCGATAAAGATACACGACTGTTGCAAATGCTTATGAATGATTTACAACAATGGGGCGCTTTTGAAATACCAGATAATGTTCTTTATAAAATTAGGAAACTTTTTGGTTGCGGATGGGCAAACGAGAAGCAGATTCGCGACTCGATAAAAGAATGTTGGGATAATCATAATTATGTTATAGACCCGCATACTGCTTGCGGATACTTTGTTATGAATCATATTCCTCATGATTCTAATGTCCCGCGTGTTCTTTTGAGCACCGCAAGCCCTTACAAATTCCCGAGGGTTGTTTGCCAGTCTCTGGGATTAAACGTTCAAGACTTAGATGACTTTGGATGCATGGAGCTTCTTGAAAAGAAAACCTCCACTAAGTCACCTAGTATGTTGAGTGAACTTAAAAATAAGACTGCTCGTTTTAATGATGTTATTAACGTCGAAGATATGTCAGATTATGTTCTTAAGTGCGCTAACGAAATTTGCTGAAGATTTTGGTTTAAGACTTAAACAAAGCATAATATACTTCGTTTAGCGTGCTTAAATCATGACCTTTTCTAGCTCCTGCAGAAAAGAACCTACGTCTTTTTACATTATCTTCTAGGCTTTTAAGTTTTAACGATAACTTTCTGCCTAATTCCCATGCAGCTTCTTCAAAAACACCGGCTTCTCTAGCTTCTTGCAATGTTGAATAGACCACAGCGGAAGAAACACCCTTTTTTTGTAGCTCAACGCGAGTCGCACGTTCTCCCAACAATCTAGATACACATGAGCGTATAACGGATCTAGCATATTGTTCATCGTCAACCAAATGTAATTCTTCCAAACGAATTATTACGGATTCAACAATATTCTCTTTATAACCCTTATTTATAAGTCTATTCTTTAAATCATCGGAAGATCTAGCTGAATAATCTAGCAATCGTAAAGCAGATTCTCTACAATCGTCAAAATCAGAGGCTTTTTTAGCATCTACTTTTTTAGTAGGCTTTCTGCCATTAAATAAATTATACTTTCGCAAGGAGTAAGAAGAGTTTTCTTCACAATAATCTTCATGATTATTATTCGAGCTGTCGAATGACTTATCATAAGAATCACTAGCGCCAACTGTTGTTAAATCACAACCATTAGCTTCGGATTCTTCTACTTTTTCACACTCATTTTCTGCAGAATAATAAGAATCAACAGGTTTATGATTGCGAAGAAAACTCTCTACACTAATCATCTTCTATTCTTTTCACTGAATCAGCCAATATGATATGAATAAGCTAAATTCAACTTTGTTTTAATAATTTTATTTAATATCGTTTTATTTGACATCACTGCCTTTTGAAGTGTTTGTTTTATTATCAGCACTTGAAGATGATACTGACTGAGAATTGTCATCTTCATCTTCTACCTCAACGAATTGATCTTCTGGCTTCATTAGACCAAACGCTACTTTTACTTTATCGCTAATCTCTTCTGTAATAGCAGGATTATCTTTGAGGAATTGGCGAACGTTCTCTCTACCTTGCCCAAGTTGTTCACCTTCGTAAGTGAACCAGGAACCAGATTTTTTGATAACATCGCACTGTACAGCCATATCGATTACAGAACCTTCAGTTGATATTCCTTCTCCGTAAAGAACATCAAATTCTGCTGTTTTAAAAGGCGGAGCCATTTTATTCTTTACAATCTTTACCTTAGTACGATTTCCAACGGCCTCTTCACCATTTTTGATAGTAGAAACTCGTCTAATATCCATTCGAACAGATGAATAGAATTTAAGGGCTTTACCACCAGTAGTTGTTTCTGGGTTACCGAAGAATACACCAATTTTTTCACGAAGCTGATTAATAAATATTGCTGTTGTTCCAGCTTGAGACAATGCACCAGTCATTTTTCTTAAAGCTTGGCTCATTAAGCGCGCTTGTAAACCAACATGGCTATCTCCCATGTCTCCATCAATTTCCGCTTTTGGAACAAGAGCTGCTACAGAATCAACTACTATAACGTCTAAAGCACCAGAACGAATTAGCATGTCAGCAATCTCTAATGCTTGTTCACCATTATCTGGCTGAGAAACAATAAGAGAATCTGTGTCAACACCCAATTTACGCGCATAAACTGGATCTAAAGCATGCTCAGCATCAATAAACGCGGCAATACCGCCATTCTTTTGCGCATTAGCAACAATATGCAAAGCTAATGTTGTTTTACCAGAAGATTCAGGACCATAAACTTCCACAATACGCCCACGAGGAACGCCACCAATTCCTAGAGCCATATCTAGAGCTATTGAGCCAGTAGGAATGACCTCCACGTCTTGTAATGGTTTATCACCCAATCGCATTGCGGAACCTTTACCATATTGTTTTTCAACATTGGCAAGAGCTGTTTCCAACGCTGCTTTTCTACGAGGATCCGCCTTGTCTGCATCAATAAGACGATTCACTGTAACCTTTTTTGCTTGTTGTGCCATATCTGCTACTCCTTTCGCATGCCGATGTATTGACGACGTTAATGCAATACATAATGACTATGCAAGCGTTTTAGAGCAATGTGGTTAAAGGTTTTACCCAATAACACAATAGGCACTTATCACGCTGCAAGAAGCCCAACAATTGACATTATACACCATAAACGAACATTTGTTCGACAAGTGTGTTGACTTGAAATTCCAACGAAAATATCTATTTTGCTGGCATTGGTGGAGCATTATGATCTTTACCCCACCTCTTACTATCAGGAATATTCATATGATCACATAAAATATTCCAGACAATTCTTGGCTCTATTCCAGCATCAATCGCTTCACGCGCGCTCATGCCATTAAGCTTTTGCAGCTCCTGATCTTTTGCGATACTCCTGCCAAACTCCCTACCAAATACCTCTTCAAGAAGTTCCCAAAATTCACGCTCGCGCATCAAAAATCCAATCTTCAAAAATTATGGAATGCAAAATTTTGATTAACGCATAAACGACACCGTTTCGAACATCTTCACGATTACCAGAAATATTTAATTGAGCAGAAATCAACAATCCTAAATCACAAGAATAAAAATCACATTTCTCCAAAGAGAAATTACTAATTTTTCCACACTTACAATCAAAAACGCAATTTTTTATTCTATTAAACTTGCAAGAAATCGCCTCAGAGTCAAGAGAAGAGTAAGATTTATCGGTAATATTTGGAACAAAAACACCAGTATACGCCAATCCAGCTGGTTTACCTGCATCAGAACCAGGTCCAGCAACACCTGTAGTTGACAATCCAATAATAGGAAAATCAGGATTGTCAACATCTTTTTGTTGCTCAAAACGCTTATAACACCAGCCAGATCCACTGTATAATCTTGCTGCGCCAAACGCCATTTGCTTTGCTACTCGCTCATCTACAGCACCACACGATTTTAGTAAATCGCAATCCACACCAAGTATCTTAGATTTTTCACGAATATCGTAAGTAACAGCAGACCCAAGAAAAACTCTAGAAGCGCCAGGAATCTTTACAAACGAATCTGAAAGAAGACCCCCAGTCAAAGACTCAGCACATGCGATATGCAAAGAATGTTTATCGCAAAAATCAAGAATCTCACTAGCTAAAACACTTACGGAGTCACTACACATATCTATCAGTGCTTCAAAGCGTCGTTCACATAAAGAATACCAGAGTAAGTAGCAAAACCTATTGCAATTCCAATCAAACCGTAAGAAATGGAGTAATAGCAAATCACCCAAAGTGGAATATTATTTACGCAGAAAATAGGAACAATAGGAGCGAGAAGCATTGCAATACCAATTGACTGAGAAAGTGTCTTAAACTTTCCAGCAGAAGATGCTGCAATTACTTTACCGCCCTTATTTATAACATAGAATCGTAAAATAGTTATGCCAATTTCACGAATAACAAACAAAGCAGTAATCCACCAATACAGTTCTCCAAAAGCTGACGCAATAATAAGCGCGGAAAGCATAAGAAGCTTATCTGCTATAGGATCTAGTAATTTACCAAGCTCAGTTACCTGATTGTATTTTCTAGCCATCCAACCATCTAATTTATCTGTAGAAGCTGCAATTACAAACAAAACAAACACTGACCAACGTATTGCAGTAGAAGCATATCCCCAAGGACCTGCAACCAAATATAAAATTATAAATAGAATAGAAAGAATAATCCTTATGTATGTCATTACATTAGGAGCATAATCCCAACCTTCAAGTAATTTAGACTTACTGTTTTTCAACATTTATAAATACCTCCATAAAGCTACACAAATATGGTATAGCAAACGCAAAACTTAATTCAACTTTTACAAAGAATCACTTTCACCGCGAATAAATGCTAAAACTTTAGGCAAATCTTGAGGTTGCACAAGAACCTCACGTGCCTTAGATCCTTCGGATGGACCAACAACGCCACGCGACTCAAGCAAATCCATTAACCTACCAGCTTTAGAAAAGCCAACACGCAATTTTCTTTGAAGCATCGAAGTGGATCCAAACTGAGCGCCTACTACAAGCTCTGCAGCCTGAAGCAACTCATCCATATCATCGCCAATATCTGTCGTCTTAGCCTGAATCTGCGCCTTCTCGTCTGCTTTTTGAGCCATTTGTTCAATATCTTCACGATACTTTGGCTTGCGCTGAGTGCGAACATACTCCACAGCCTTACGAATTTCAGATTCACTCACCCACGAGCCCTGCACACGCTGAGGCTTAGCAGCACCCATTGGAAGGAACAAAGCGTCACCTTGACCAATCAAAGTTTCTGCACCAACAGTATCGAGAATAACTCTTGAATCAGTTGCAGATGAAGTAGCAAAAGCCAATCGAGAAGGAATATTTGCTTTAATCAAGCCTGTTACAACGTCAACAGACGGACGCTGAGTAGCCAAAACCAAATGCACGCCTGCAGCTCGAGCAAGCTGAGTAATGCGCTGAATAGAACTTTCAACATCGTTCTTAGCAACCATCATCAAATCAGCCATCTCGTCTACAACCACAAGCAAATACGGATATGGAGCAACTTTTCGATTAGATCCTGCTGGCGCATGAACTTTTCCTTCACGCACAGCCTTATTGAAATCTTTAACATGGCGGAAACCGAAGAATTGCAAGTCGTCGTAGCGAGCATCCATCTCTTTAACAACCCACTCGAGAGCCTGCGCAGCCTTCTTAGGATCAGTAATAATCGGCGTGAGCAAATGCGGAATGCCAGCGTATGCAGAAAGCTCTACTCTCTTAGGATCTACCAAAATCATACGAACCTGTTCAGGTGTTGCTCGCATGATAATAGAAGTGAGCATTGAGTTAATAAAACTAGATTTACCAGATCCTGTAGCACCTGCAACAAGCAAATGCGGCATTTTATCGAGAGCTGCCGTTACGAAATGACCTTCAACATCCTTACCAACACCTGTAAGCATAGGGTTTGGATCTTGGCGCGCTTTATCAGACCTAAGAACATCTCCCAGATTTACAATCTCTCTATCTACATTCGGAATCTCAATACCAATTGCAGACTTGCCTGGAATTGGAGAGAGAATACGCACATCAGTACTTGCTACAGCATACGCAATATTCTTTTGAAGATTCGTTACCTTCTCTACTTTTACTCCTGATCCTAACTCAACTTCATATTGAGTTACAGAAGGACCTCTTAAGAAGCCAATAACCTTAGCATCTACCTCAAATTGTTCAAAGGTAGAAGTTAAAGCTCGAATCACACGATCATTCGCTGGTGTTCTTGTTGCATGAGGCTTTCCGTGAACAAGTATGTTCAAATCTGGTAGCATATAAGGCTCATCTTCAAGAACATTAGAATCACTATGATTTGAATTGTATGTATCTTTGCCAGCACCGCTATCACTATTATTTTCTTGCGATGACCTATATTTATCTAATTGCTGAGCAGGCATCTTCCCCCAAGGATCAGAAGAATATTGCTCACTGGAACTTATAGGGGCCTTAGGGAATTCATCAATATATAATTCTGGAGACGTTTTCCAAGCATTAGAATTCGCAGAAGAGCCACTTGAAGATACAAACCTAGGAGACTCACGATTCTGTGATTTATCAATCGTATTTTCATAATCTTGCGATTGATTACTAAAGTCACCATCATGACTATTCGTGCGATCAGCATTATTTGATTCGTAATTGCTACCGCCATCTTTTGAAGATGCACAGAGAAAAGCGTCATCTCCAGCATACTCATCTAAAAGCTCATTATCACTATCTTTTTTCTTAGTTCCAAATAGTGAATTCCATAATTTAGAAATTAACGAATTATGCAAAGACCTGCGAGACTTTTCAGATTTGTTAGAATCATCATGAGTTGGCACTCCATCAGCAAATTCAAGTGTTTTATCATCATCCTTAGAATCATTATCGTATGAATCTTCCTCAGAATTATCGTCTTTACTATCTCTACTGTCTTTAGAAAAAGCAGAAAATATAAACTGCGTTATATCTGTAACATGCAATTTTAGAATCATCAAAAGCGAAAAAATTGCGATAATAACATAAATCACTAGAGCAAAAGTCCTAGATAATCCCCAAGCTAAAGGAGAGCCAAGAGAAAAACCTAATAACCCACCAGATTTTTGCAAATCTTCTATGTGAAAATGTTGATTTTTACTAGCAAATAAAATATCTAAAATAGAACATATAGACCACAAAATAAGAACAAAACCACCTATAACACGTGGGTTACCTGATTTTGATCCACTATTTCTCATTAGCCTAATTGCTACAGCAAATAACCAAACTGGTAAAACAACGCTCATAACTCCAAAAACTGCAGATGCTGCGAAGTGAAAAGCAACGCCTATAAAACCACTAACTCTAAACCATTCCGATGCACAGAAAAGAATAGCAAGAATAATCATTACAAAGCACAATCCATCTCTGCGGTATGCTTCGTCGTATTCTCCCACACCAAAAAGCGAACGTACAACTTTACCAACAAGTCGCGGAACAAAAAGCAGCGCGGATTCCCAAAAAGGTTCATCATAAGATACTTTTGATGACGACTTTGATGACTTACCGCCCCTGCCTGCCATATATAAGCTCCTTAAACATAAATTTATGAAACATAACAAATTATGCAACCCACATTATTCTACCCCAACGTGTACTAATATACGGGCATAAACGTGTACTGATAAATTAAAAAAATCTAATTGCAAAAAGAATGATATTCAAAGTAAAAAAAAATTAATCTAGCATAAAAAAAAAATCGGCTGAAAACCAGCCGAAAAAGTGGGGTGGCTAACGCGGCTTGAACGCGCGACCTTCTGAACCACAATCAGATGCTCTACCAACTGAGCTATAGCCACCATTACGGCGCGAAACCCTTCGGGAATCGCACAACAGAGGAATACTATACACGATTTTTTAAATTTATGCTAGTCCATCTTCATTCGGCGCGTCGCACGACAATTCGACATTGCGTAATGTAAGAATATAGCTATGAGTTTTTCGCAAAAATCAGATTCAAATAATGAATTAAATGAAAGCGTTACGAACGAGCGAATTTTTGGTATTTTTGATTCAAAATTACATACAACAAAAGTTCTTCTTCTTGGCTCTGGAGAACTTGGTAAAGAGATTGCTATAGAGCTTATAAGGCTTGGCATAAGAGTATGCGCAGCAGATAGCTATGCGAACGCTCCTGCAATGCAAGTAGCTCAAGAAAATCGCGTTTTAGATATGAGCGACTCTCAAGAGTTACAAGACTTAATAAACGATATAAACCCAGACATAATAATTCCTGAAATTGAAGCAATATCAACTCAAATACTAAAAAACGTTGTAAAGAGTAAGAAAATTCAGGTTGTTCCAAGCTCTGATATTACTGCGATTGCTATGGACCGTGAAGCTTTGCGAAAAATTTCACACGAAAAACTAGGATTGCCAACAACACCATATCGATTTGCTTCTAACTATGAAGAATTAGAAAAAGGAGCAAAAATCGTAGGATATCCATGCGTCGTGAAACCAATTATGAGCTCATCTGGTCATGGTCAATCAATAGTAAAAAATCCTGAAAACCTACAAAATGCTTGGATAGAAGCACAAAATGGAAGAAGATCTAAGCATAAGAATCAGAACACGCAAAACGCTGATATATCTCGCGTAATTGTTGAAGCTTTAGCACCATTAGACTACGAACTAACAGTACTGACTGTAAGCTCCAGCGCTGGAATAACAACATGCGAACCCATTGCACAATTCCAAAAAAATGGCGATTACAGACAATCATGGCAACCAGCAAATATACCAGAAAACGTTCGAATCAACGCTCAAAATATTGCTAAACGAGCCGTTGAAGGTCTATCTCAAATAGCAAGAGAAAACGGAGAAACTGGGTGGGGCGTTTATGGAGTTGAACTCTTTGTTCTTAAAAACGGTGATTTACTTTTCAACGAACTATCCCCTCGTCCGCACGATACTGGCATGGTTACAATGATTTCACAGTATTACAGCGAGTTTGCTCTGCATGTTTTAGCGATTTTGGGTGTTCCTATTACTCAAAAGCACACTGCTCTTTGCTTAAAGAATAATGAAGTCGCTTTAAGCCATGCTCTTGTTGTAGAAGGTAACGGAAAAATTGGATTTACGAATATAGCAAAAGCGTTAAACACTGAAGACTGTGCAAGATGTGATATACGCATCTTTGGAAAGCCAGAAGTTCATGACTCAAGACGCATGGGTGTTATTTTGACAGTAGCAGACAACGTAAGTGATGCAAAATCTTGTGCGACACGCATTGTTAGCGACTTACGCACTGTAGAACTACCGTCTTAAAGCATTGGAAAATCAAGGTTTTTACTGGTTTAAAACATTAAAAAATTAAAAAATAATACAAAAAAATTGTAGGTAACAATTGTTAGTCTGAACGTGCTGACAAGGTTGGATAAACCTTCAAATAATGTTGGTTTTCGCCTACAGCCATAGATGCAACAAGAGAGGCACGTCAATGGAAAAACTTGACAAGTTGTATGAAGGCAAAGCAAAGAAATTGTATGCCACTGATAACAATAATGTGTTGTGGGTGGAGTACATGAATCAGGCAACAGCTGGCAACGGTCTTAAAAAAGCTCAAATTGCTGACAAAGGCAGCTTAAACAATCAAATAACTTCTTTACTATTCCATCTCCTTGAAGCGCGTGGCGTAAAAAGCCACTTCCTAGGGCGCGTTTCTAGCACTGAGCAGCTTGTAAAACGCATGAAAATGTTCCCATTAGAAATAATAATGCGAAACACTGCTGCTGGATCTTTTGCAAAACGTTATGCAGTAAAAGAAGGCACTCCTTTAAAGAAACCATTATTGGAATTCTGCGTGAAATCCGACGAACTTGGCGATCCATTTATTAATCCTGAAGGCGTTGTAGCTCTTGGCTTAGCAACAGATGAAGAGCTGGCAGAAATTACGCGCCAGGCTCATGCTGTTAATAATGCATTGCTTGATGTTTTCTCTAAGATTGACGTACAACTTGTTGACTTCAAGATTGAAGAAGGCGTTGACTCTAAGGGAAACATTCTGCTCGCTGACGAAATAACGCCAGATACTTGCAGACTTTGGGATAAGCGCAATACAAATAATTCTGAAGTAAGTCACTTAGATAAAGATTTATTCAGACGAGATTTAGGAGATATAATCCCAGCCTATGAGGAGATATTCTCAAGGCTTAAATCTCTTGCTCAAAGCGAAGGCGTAAACTTCGACGAAATAAATCCAAATAATTATGTTGAAGAATGATTTTTAATGTGGCTCGCATCTTTCGAGGTGCGAGCCACGCGCGTTCTTAAAGCAAAACTAAACAAAACTTAAAACAAAACTTAAAACAAAACTTAAAACAAAACTTAAAACAAAACTTAAAACAAAACTTAAAACAAAACTTAAAACAAAACTTAAAACAAAACTTAAAACAAAACTGAAAACAAAACTGAAAAACAAAACAACCAAAATAGCCAAAACGTACAATTACAAGGCAGGTTTACCGTGGTATTTCGCGTTTATGTTGAAAAGCAATCTGGTTTTGATGTTAAAGCACAGCATCTTAATCACGAGCTTAAAGAAATTCTAGGAATAGATTCTTTAAAATCAACGCGCATAATAAACAGGTATGATGTTGAAGGAATATCGGAAGATCTATTCAACACTGCTATCAAAACAGTTTTTAGCGAACCACCAGTCGATAACACCTATGATTACCTGCCCATAAGCACAAGCGAACATGTTTTTGCTATGGAATTTCTTCCAGGACAATTCGATCAGCGAGCAGAATCTGCAAGTGAATGCATACAGCTTATAAGCCAAGGAGAGCGACCAAGAGTAAGAACCGCACAAATCTTGGCTTTTAAAGGTGATTTGTCTAAAAAAGATTTAGACGCAATTAAACACTACGTAATTAATCCAGTTGAAGCGCGCGAAGCATCTTTAGATAAAGTCGATACTTTGCAAACAGAAACAGTTATTCCAGCGAATGTAGAAGTTATCAACGGATTCACCGATTTAGACGAACAAGGTTTAAAAAAGTTCATAGAAGATCGCGCGCTCGCAATGGACTTGGAAGACGCAAAATTCTGCCAGAACTATTTTAAAAACGAAAATCGCAATCCAACTATTACAGAAATCAAAGTAATAGACACATATTGGTCTGATCATTGCCGCCATACAACTTTTGGTACGCATCTTACAAACATAAAAATAGACGATGAGCAAGTACAAACCGCATTCAATCGTTATCTTGAAATGCGAGAAGAGCTTAAGCGTACAAATAAGCCGATTTGCCTTATGGATATGGCAACTATTGGTGCAAAGTATTTGAAGCATAATGGAATTCTTAAAAATCTAGACGAATCCGAAGAAATCAACGCTTGCACAGTAAAAATCAAAGTTGACGTAAACGGACACGATGAAGATTGGCTGTTTTTGTTTAAAAACGAAACGCATAATCATCCTACAGAAATCGAGCCTTTTGGTGGCGCTGCAACATGCATTGGCGGATGCATTCGCGACCCTCTTTCGGGAAGATCTTACGTATATCAGGCAATGCGAGTAACTGGCGCTGCAGATCCTAGAACGCCAATAGACCAAACTCTTGAAGGAAAATTGCCTCAAAGAAAAATCGTAACGTCGGCAGCTGCGGGCTACTCTTCTTACGGAAATCAAATTGGACTTGCAACAGGCGAAGTACACGAGATTTACCACCCAGGATATGTTGCAAAACGAATGGAAGTGGGTGCTGTTGTAGCCGCTACCCCAGCAGACCATGTTCGAAGAGAAACACCTGAGCCAGGAGACGTGATTATTCTTCTAGGTGGACGAACTGGAAGAGACGGAATAGGCGGAGCAACTGGCGCTTCTAAAGCTCAAGACACTGATAGCATCGAGGAATGCGGAGCAGAAGTTCAAAAAGGAAACGCTCCTATTGAACGCAAACTGCAACGACTTTTCCGCCGCAAAGATGCATGCAGACTTATTAAGCGTTGCAACGATTTTGGTGCTGGGGGCGTAAGCGTTGCAACGGGTGAAATTGCAGATGGCTTGATTATTGATTTAGATAAAGTGTCTAAAAAGTATGAGGGTCTTGATGGCACGGAGCTCGCGATTTCTGAATCTCAAGAGCGAATGGCAGTCGATGTTGCTGCAAGCGATGCCGACGAATTTTTGTCCTACGCGCGTCAGGAAAATTTGGAAGCACAAATTGTAGCTATAGTCACAGAAGAAGCCCGAATGAAAATGACTTGGCGAGGAAAAACAATTGTGGATCTAAGCCGTGAATTCCTAGCTTCTAATGGAGCTCCAAAAGAACAGAATATTCACGTTGAAAGTGGCGAAAACTATACTTCAAAGTGGCAAGATATAAGTGGCGAATACGCTAATAAATCTTTTGGCGAGCGCATGAAAAATCTTGTTTCCAACATAAACATTTGCTCAAATAAAGGTCTTAGTGAAATGTTCGACTCCACTATTGGAGCTGCAACAGTTCTTATGCCTTTTGGAGGCAGACGTCAGCTTACTCCTGCACAAGCAATGGTTGCAAAATTGCCAGTTTTTGGAGAAACGAACACCGCTTCTGCAATGTCATGGGGCTTCAACCCATATATTATGGAAAAGAATCAATTTACTGGAGCTTACTTAGCTGTTGTTGAATCTTTGGCAAAGCTCACAGCCAGCGGTTTTACTATCGAAAATGCTTATTTAAGTTTGCAAGAATATTTTGGAAAGCCTCATAATGTTCCAGAACGTTGGGGAAACCCAATGGCAGCTATTCTTGGAGCTTTAAGCGCACAAATTGACTTTGGTGTAGGAGCTATCGGCGGCAAGGATTCTATGAGCGGAAGCTTTGAGAATCTTGATGTTCCACCAACACTTATTTCTTTTGCTGTTTCTACAGGAGACGCGAGAAATGTTGTTTCGCCAGAATTCAAAAAAGCCAATAGTAGAATTTTAAGAATATTGCCTAAATATAAGGAAGATGGAATCACGCCTAAATCTCAAAGCTTCTTAGAGGCGATTAGGATTGTGGAAAATCTTACCTCAAATAAGCATGCTCTTTCAGTTAGCACTCCTGGATTTGGTGCTAGTGCGGAAATCTTATTTAAGATGACTTTAGGAAATCATATTGGATTAAAGCTTAATAATACGATTAGCAAGAATGATTTGTTTAAGCCAGCATATGGGTCGTTCTATGTGGAACTTAAAGATGATTCTGAAATTACGTATGCAAATTCAGATCTTGTAAGCGTAGATGTAGTAGGCGAAACTTGTAATGAGTTCGAGTTTTGCGTAGAAAATGAGAAACTTAATTTAGCTAGTTTGCAAGAAGATTGGGAAAATACTTTAGAAGATATATTCCCGTATCGAGCTAAGGGAGACTCAGTTCCTGCTATAAACTCTAGTGAACTGAAGTCTTCTCATAACCACATGCGTTCTCATAGAAAAACTCCACTTAGCCATCCTCGCGTAATCATTCCAGTTTTCCCTGGTAACAATTGCGAATACGACACTCAAGCTGCTTTTGAAAAAGCTGGAGCGAAATGCAAAACGCTTATAATCAACAACTTAAGCGCTGATAATATTGCGCAATCTGCAAAAGATCTTGTTGATGAGATTAATAAAAGCCAAATTGTTATGATTCCAGGCGGATTCTCTGGAGGCGATGAACCAGACGGTTCAGCCAAGTTTATAGCAGCTTTCTTTAGAAATCCTGCTGTTAGTGACGCTGTTCGCGATTTGCTCAATAATCGCGATGGATTAATGCTCGGTATTTGCAATGGTTTCCAAGCTCTTATTAAACTAGGGCTTGTTCCATTTGGAGATATTGTTCCAATTGATTCAGAATGCCCAACTTTAACTTTTAACACTATTGGAAGGCATCAAAGCAAGATTGTTAGAACTCGTGTTTCTTCTAATCTTTCTCCATGGCTTTCAAACTGCAAAATTGGCGATGTTCATAGCGTAGCAATATCGCATGGCGAGGGTCGATTCGTAGCCCAGCCAGAAGTTATGGATGCGCTTATACAAAACGGTCAAATCGCAACACAATATGTTGATAGCAATGGAGTTCCAAGCATGAATCTTAAAGTGAATCCGAACGGTTCACTTATGGCCGTAGAAGGAATCACTAGCCCAGATGGCAGAGTGTTTGGAAAAATGGGACATTGCGAACGCAGCGGTAGCGGTTTGTACGTGAATATTCCAGATTTTAGAACACAAAACATTTTTAGCGCTGGAGTCGAATACTTCACTGCATAATGTGATTTTTGTAGCAAGTTTATAGGAAAATCTTGATTAAGAATCTAAAATAACAGGGGGTGTTTGATGTCTGCAGAGCTTGAAGGCATTCATGAAGAGTGTGGCGTTTTTGGCGTTTGGGGTCATTCAGATGCTGCTAGATTAACATATTTCGGATTGCATGCACTGCAACACCGAGGTCAAGAAGGCGCTGGAATCGTATCAAACGATAATGGTCATCTTAAAGGTTACAGAAACTTAGGTCTTTTAACTCAAGTTTTTGCAAACGAAGACATTATGAAGAAACTTACTGGAAACAGCGCAATTGGGCATGTTCGCTATGCTACTGCTGGTTCGGGAAGTGTTGAAAACATTCAGCCTTTTCTTTTTTGCTTCCATGATGGAGATGTTGCTTTAGGGCATAATGGCAATCTTACTAATTGCACAACTCTTAGAAATAAGCTTGAAGATGAGGGAGCAATCTTCCACTCAAATTCGGATACTGAAGTGTTAATGCATCTTATTAGAAGATCAAATAAAACTTCTTTTATGGATAAGCTTAAAGATGCTTTGCAAATCGTTCATGGTGGTTTTGCCTATTTGCTTCTAACTGAAAAGGAGCTTATTGGCGTAACAGACCCGAATGGTTTTAGACCTCTTTCTTTAGGAAGAATGAGTAATGGAGCTTATGTACTCGCATCAGAAACTTGCGCATTAGATATTGTTAGAGCAGAGTTTATTAGAGATATTGAGCCTGGCGAAATAATTGTTATTAATGATAATGGTTACACGATTGACCGTTATGCTGAGAACGTTCAGCATGCTGTGTGTTCCATGGAGTTTATTTATTTTGCACGCCCTGATTCCGATATTTATGGAATTAATGTTCATTCTGCGCGCAAACGCATGGGAGCGCGATTAGCTAAGGAATCTCCTGTAGATGCAGATATGGTGATTGGCGTGCCTAATTCTTCTCTTTCTGCAGCAGCAGGTTATGCAGAGGCTAGTGGTATTCCTAATGAAATGGGATTGATTAAAAACCAGTATGTTGCTAGAACTTTTATTCAACCAACTCAGGAGCTTCGTGAGCAGGGAGTTCGCATGAAGCTCTCCGCTGTTAGAGGCGTTGTTAAGAATAAGCGTGTAATTGTTATTGACGATTCTATAGTGCGCGGAACAACATCTAAAAGAATTGTTCGTCTTCTTAGAGAAGCTGGTGCTAAAGAAGTTCATATGAGAATTTCTTCACCTCCACTTAAATACCCTTGCTTCTATGGTATTGATATTCAAACCACTAAAGAGCTTATTGCTGCAAAGCATTCTGTTGAGCAGATTCGACAATATATTGAAGCAGATTCTTTAGCCTTCTTATCTTTAGATGGATTAGTTGAATCAATCGGTTTAAATAAGCCAGCGCCTTATGGCGGGTTATGCGTAGCGTATTTTAACGGCGACTACCCTACTGCTTTAGACGATTATAGGGATGAGTTCCTCGCATCTCTTTCTAAAGAAGATAAAGAAGTTTTAGAAAATATTAAAAAGAATAGTAAATACAATTTTTAAGTAAAACTTAACTGATATTAAACAAGCAGAAAGGATTTTCCAATGCCACACGCATATGAAGAAGCTGGCGTTAGCGTAGAAGCAGGCTACGAAGTAGTGCGTCGTATTAAATCGCATGTGAATCGCACGAAGCGCCCAGGCGTTGTAGGTGGCATCGGCGGATTCGGCGGCTTATTCGATTTGGCATCTCTTGGTTACAAGGAGCCAGTGCTAATTTCTGGCACAGATGGTGTAGGAACCAAGCTTGTGATTGCAAAAATGATGAATAAGCATAACACTATTGGCATTGATTGCGTTGCAATGTGCGTAAACGACATTGCAGCTCAAGGTGCGGAGCCGCTTTTCTTCCTCGATTACATTGCGTGTGGAAAAAACAATCCTGAAATACTGGAGCAAGTAGTTTCAGGCGTTGCAGACGGTTGCGTGCAATCAGAAGCAGGTTTAATTGGCGGCGAAACTGCTGAAATGCCTGGAATGTACGACGAAGACGAGTACGATCTTGCAGGTTTTGCAGTAGGCGTTGCAGAACGTTCGAATATTGTTGACGGCTCCACTATTACTGCCGGTGATGTGCTTATAGGATTGCCTTCTTCGGGAGTTCATTCAAACGGATTCTCTCTTGTTCGTAAAGCCCTGTTTGAAGAAGCAGGTTTTAGCGTCGATACGAAGTTGGATGAGCTTAATGGCAAAACGCTTGGCGAAGTTCTTCTTGAACCTACTCGAATCTACGTAAAAGCTTTGAAGCCACTTTTTGCTGAGCATCTTATTAAGGGAGTTGCTCATATTACAGGCGGCGGATTTATTGAAAATGTTCCACGCATGTACGCAGATGATTTGGCTGCAAAAATTGACACTACTAGCTGGAGCGTTCCACCTATTTTTGGCGTTATTGAAAAAGCTGGAAAAGTTGCTCACTCTGAAATGTTCAACGTTTTTAATATGGGCATTGGCATGGTTTTGGCAGTTGATGAAAGCCAAGCAAACGAGGCAATGCGTATACTAAACGAGCATAACGAAGCCGCTTACATTATTGGCAAAATAGCTAAGCGCGAAAACGCTGCAGTTGAGTTGTTGTGAACCGCAAAAACGCAAAAACGCAAAACAGTAGACAGCAAAATCTTAAAGCAATAAAGGATTAAAAATGAAAGTTTTAGTAGTTGGTTCTGGCGCTCGCGAACACGCTATTGCACACGCGCTACTTAAAGGAGAAAGCGTTGAAGAAGTAACTGTTGCTCCTGGAAATCCTGGTATTGCAGCAGATGGCATTCAAACTGTAAACATAAGTCAATCAGATCATGACGCTCTTATTAAGTTCGTTAAAGACAACAACTACGATTTTGCGTTTATTGGCCCTGAAGTTCCGCTTATGAATGGCATAGTGGATGATTTTGAATCTCAAGGAATCCCAGCATTCGGACCAAACAAGGCAGCAGCTCAGATTGAAGGCTCTAAAGATTTCGCAAAAAAGCTTATGGCTCGTCATAGCGTTCCAACTGCATCCTACAAAACATTTGATGCTTTGGAACCAGCACGCGCATACGTTCTTGAGCATGGTGCTCCAATTGTTATTAAAGCGGATGGTTTAGCTGCAGGAAAAGGCGTTACTGTTGCTATGGATGAGCAAACAGCAGTTGAGGCTTTGGAGGATATTTTCGTCGATCATCGTTTTGGTCAAGCTGGAGCAAAAGTTGTTATTGAAGAATTTTTGCAAGGTCAAGAGTTTTCACTTATGAGTTTTGTAAGCGGAACTGATTTTTGGGTTATGCCTATTTCTCAAGACCACAAGCGTGCTTATGACGACGACAAAGGACCAAATACTGGAGGCATGGGAGCTTATAGCCCTGTTCCACAAATTAGCGACGAAACAGTTCAGCGTGCTATCGACGAAATTGTGCGCCCAACCGTTGAAGGACTAGCTAAAGAGGGTACGCCTTTTACCGGTGTGCTTTATGCTGGCTTAATTGATACAGCAACAGGTCCTAAAGTTATTGAGTTTAATGCTCGTTTTGGAGACCCAGAAACAGAAGTTGTACTTCCTCGTCTTACTTCAGATTTTGGTGCAGCTATATGGAATATTTTGCAGCATAAAAATCCGACTTTTACTTGGAAAGATAGCGGTGTTACGCTCGGCGTAATCATTGCTAGCGAAGGCTACCCTGGCACTTTAGTTACTGGAACTCCTCTTCCTCAAATTCCTGTTGACGAAAATCAAGGTCAGCACGTGTATTATGCAGGAGTAAAAAGCGATGAAGAAAGCGGCAAACTTCTTACTTCTTCAGGTAGAGTAGCTCTTGTGCAAGTGCATGGAGACGACGTAAAAGACGCTCAAAACAACGTCTACAGCATATTAGATAAGCTTAATCTTCCTCACATGTTCTTTAGGCATGACATTGCGTCAAAAGCACTAGACTTGTAGAGGATTAGCCGACTATCTGATTATCTTAAAAACCAAGAAAGTTTGTATTTTTAAGATAATGTTTCCCAGCTGTAATGTCGTACTGAATCAAGCGGTAATCATGCAATAATTGCTTAGTTTCTTTATTCATATTATTAGCAATCATTGGCTTACCATGATTATCCAGATAGATGGATTGTCCTTCTGGAATCCTATCCCAACCTTGAATCTTATTGACTACAGGAGGCTCCATAGCACTAACCTTATCGTGTAATTTAGTAAGGAAAGCTATATAAGGCGAAACCTTGGAATTAGTATGAGATGCTACTTGAGATATGAAGAAGTTTGGAGACGAATAAGTATTTTTATGAATATTTTTAATCTTATTTGTCTCAATAGCTTTTCTGTTTGACCAAATAAAGTAGTCAGTTAAATGCAAATCGAGAGAATTATTTTGATCCGCACTAGCCGTACTATATACGCCAGGAAGATGATCGCCGTAAAACACAACGGTAACAGGCTTGTCAATAGAATCAAGATTCTCTAAGAACTTTTGCGTAGCATGATCCGTGTAATTAACACCCTTAGCATATGTTTCAATTGAGGATGTTTCCGATTGTCCTAAATTAGGTGAACCATCTTTTGCTTTTGCAACAAAATCATTATTCTTATACCAATTTCTATAAGGCATATGATTTTGCATTGTGACTACTTGCACAAACTGCGGTTTTTTACTAGCAGAAATTGACTCAACTGCGCTATCGTAAGCTGAAGAATCTGAAACATAAGGAGATTTGTCCAACATTTTTCTATGAGAAATAATATTAGGACCTTCAAGAGCATAAAACTTACTAAAACCGAACTTCTTGTAGTTTATTGATCTAGAATACATGCTCGGCTCATATGGATGAAAAGCTACAGAATTTTCTTCACTACCCCAATATCTGTTTATTGTAGGAGTCCAAGAAGAATTTGGAACAAGCTGCTGATACGGGCTTGTAAGAGATGAGTTGAAGTTCACCATGCTCAATCCCGTAAGAGACATGTATTCGAGATTCGCTGTTCCCCCACCATAACCAGAAGAAAGCATTAAACCACTATCTGTTTTCTCTTTCAAAGAGCTTATAAATGGCATTGGATTCTTATTCAGTTGCAATCCTGGAACCCTCATTGGGTTTGAGAAAGATTCCGAAAGTACATAAACCACAGTATTGTCTGAAATTTTGCTTTTGCGAGAAACATTGATTTTCTTAGCTTCAGTATCATATTTTTTTAGAAGAGCTTTCATAGTGGATTCATTGTAATCCGCTGGTTTATCCATAACTTTTGGATTCACTTGTCTTAAGAAAGCAACTAAAGCACCGTTTCTTTGCGAATCATAAACAGAATCCCACATCGCAGGAGCATCGCCCATAAACTTAGCAAAACCGTTAGCACTAGAACCAACCGTTCCAACCCCAGAAACATACCATCCAAGACCCAAAAAACACACTAAGCATGTAACAACTCTAATTACAATAGAAAGGCGAAAATCCTTAGTAAACACGATTTTTCCGCGATTTACATCTACAAAATGCATAAAAATAGCAGCAATAACAGCTACAAGTACAGCAATTATGGAGCAGACAATCACGGCTATAGCATTATCTGGCAGAAAAGATGCGATATTCCCCGTATTACTCTTTAAAAAGTTCAAGTCCGCTGGAAGAATTGTCTCGTATCTAACATTAACCTTCATATACTCGATTACAGAAATTATTACAGATAATGTAATCAGAATAAGTGTAGTAATCCAAAAACGATTTATTACCATCAACAGAATTCCGTAAATTAGAGCAACTATAAGCAGATTCAAAACAAATACAAAATTTAAGCTAATCCACATTTTTGAAATTATGTTCCATGCGCTTGCCGAAAGCGAAGAAGTCATTTCCACTCGTCCAGACCTTTGAACAGAAAGCTGCACAATCATAACCATTATTGCATCAAATACAACGAACAGAACCGCATACAACCATCGCGGAATTGCAAGCTTAAAACGTTTAAAAATAGTAAGAAAATTGCTTAATGGCAATTTCACACCCTTCTAATTACATGACTAATACATAACTCATTTACGCATCTATGTTACAAGTACATCTTAATTATCGCTATCGTCATAAATAAACATAACTTGTAGTAAACAATTGTGTATATTCATACTTTTGACGTATTGTAATAAACCCTGTATCTTTTATCATTATAATTGATGACATAATATAGAAAATTTTAAGGATTACGAATTATATTATCAACGGCTGTATTTTTGATAGCTCTAATCTAGTGAGGTTTTAAGGAACAGTAAGAATGAAGTTTATTGCCACAATTAATCTAATGCACGGCATACTACCTGTAAGTATATTCACAATATCTGGATTATGCTTAGCTGTCCTTTTAATAACAAAATCTAAAAAAATAAAGTATTTTCCATCTCTTTTAACACAATTAGGTTCTGCGTCATTATTCGCACTTATATTTGGATTTATAACTTGGCTTATTTCAGACGTTTTTCTTGTATTCGGAGTAAGCCTAGGATGGCTTGTGATTTTTTCTATTGCAGGAGGATTTGCAGCCGTAGGCTTTGCTTTAAGCGCTGCGATAATATCTAAAGGATATAGAAGAGCTTTCGCAATATTTTCAATTATTTTGTTTATTTTAGCCACAATGATTCGCGTAAATATGATTTATGGCGAATACACAACTATTGGATCAGTATTCGGATTAGGTAATTATCCGAAGCTTGAAGAGCATAATAAACATAATGGGGTTATGGAAATCGCTGATTGGAATTCACTTGCAGCACAAAACAAGCTCCCAAAAATACCATCCAAAGGAATAAGTAGATCCGTTAAAATTCCCGCAACAACATCTAACTTCCGTGCCCGCACCGCAAACGTCTACTTACCACCAGCAGCTTTAACAAAATACGCTCCAAAACTGCCTGTAATGGTTCTTCTTTCTGGTCAACCAGGAAGCCCTAATAGGCTATTTGCTGCGAGCGAAATCGTAAACACCTTAGACGCTTATGCTAAGGATCATAATGGTTTAGCTCCGATTGTTGTGTCACCAGATCAAAACGGTACTGCAACACACAATTCTCTTTGCGCGGATACAAAGGTTTATGGAAAAGCGCAAACTTATTTGACAAAAGATGTTGTTAATTGGATTCATAAAAATCTACCAGCCAGCAACAATCCAGCACTTTGGCTAATGGGAGGATTTTCTCAAGGAGGAACTTGCGCAACTCAGATTGTGCCAGCTTATCCTAAACTATTTGGAAACATGTATTCTGCAGGCGGAGAACTAGAGCCAACATACAAGAATCGCAATGAAACAATAAAACGTTATTTTGATGGAGATCGCAAAAAATACGAAAAGCATATTCCAGCAAACATAATGAGAAAAAATGCTCCTTTAAAACAAAATTATTACTCTATAGCTGGAGCTTGGGATCCTAAATCGCAAGTAAATCAGTCTAATATTGCTATAGCGGCTCATAAGTCTGGAATAAGCGTTATAACCATGATTTCTAAAGGATCTGGACACGATTGGCATACCGTTCAAAATGGGTTAAAAGTTGTAATCGACCATCTTTGTAAAGATTCTGGAATAACAAGCAATTATCCAGATTTAAACTCTTATAATAATATTCAAGTGGTTATCAATCAGAAGGTGAGGCGATAAATCATGCCAAACTTTTTATCAAAAAATCACGAGTCTACAGCAAAACATCATTTAAGCGTTCTTACCAACGATGTGCGCATGTGGCTATCTCAGCGCGTGCTAGCAGCGAAAATAACTCTAGTTTTCTTGGTTATTAACCTTATTCACTGGGTTTTCCGTACCGTAATGCACATCTATACTTATGGTACCAATGCAACTCTTGCACAATTCTTCTCGTATCATAAACCGAAAATAAGCTCTACTTTTTTGTTTGGGCATAGAAATATTACACAGCTTCTGATTAAACTATTCCACTCGCTATTTTTTGTAAATAGTTTCCCATCTCTAATAGTAAATGCAATACTTTCACTTGTTTTAATAGGGTTAGCCGAAACACGTATCGGTAAAATGCGTTTGCTTTTTGTTTCCGTAACAAGCACTCTTATTGGAACAATACTCGGTCTTACTTTAATCGGTAATCTTTCAATGATTATTAGAAACATGCGTTGGATTACTAGAATACCAATTAGACTTTCTCCTTTTACACTTTTTGTTGGAGCTTTTATGGCTGCAGCAACATGCGAATCGATATTGTGGCGTAGACGAATGTTTGTTTTAGGATACGCAATCACGTCTGCGATGCTTCTTTATAGTGGAAATCCTGGGGATTATTGCACAATTTTTGCAGCAATTTGTGGCCACATTATTGGCAATCTGATGAACAAAAATAGCAATGCTAATACAAATACTGTGAAAAGCGCGAACTGGTGGGAAGGAACAGACTACGAGATTAGACGTCTATTTGCCATAACTCAACTTGTTATGGCTTTAGGACCAGTTCTTGCACTATCTTCTAGATCTCATGCTGGAATACTAACTACATTAGGTTTATTCATGTCTCCGCAAATGGGCACGAAACCGTGGCTAGCAAGATGTATATCAAACTATAGTTCAAGCAGTTGCCTGCTTCATTCAGGATTACAGCACGCAACAATAGGAGGTCTTTGGATTCGTATTCTTTTGCCTATTGTCACTTTAATGATTATATCTTGGGGACTTTTACGCGGAAGAAGACTTGCAGCTTATGCTGCTATAACAATCAACGCAATTACAGCCGTATATGCAACCATGTATTTTGCTATTTTGCCTTTGATTGCAACTAAGCAAACTGTAATTTTCCACAAGAATAATGCTACTTCTATAGCATTTATGCTTACGGCTTTGCCTCCTTTATTAATCGCAATCCTACTGTTTATAAGCATAAAGCATTTTCCAAATCATAGTGATAAGCTTGAGCGCAGAGTTGGATTAGCCGCAATTGTTTTTGCACTATTTTCTACTGGAATAGGATATGTTTGCTTCGGGTTGATTGCACCAAATGAATTTAAGCCTGTAGCAGACTTGCATCATTTACTACGTGACCTTCCAGGACGTTGGATGCCTATGGGCTTTGGATTAAGATCCAATGCCATGCTTACACCTATAACACCTTTGTCTTTAGCAATAACTCAAGGTGTTGGAGTTATATTCTGGCTTGTTCTTTTTGCTGTTTGCATGGTGTGGTTTAGAAACAAAATAACAATTAATGAAGAAGACCGCGAAAAAGCGAGCAAGTTAGTTCAACTTGGTGGAGACACCATGAGTTTTATGACAACATGGCATGATAACCACTATTGGTTCTCTAACACTGCACGTTCAGCAATAGCATATAGACTTAAGTATGGGGTTGCTTTAACACTAACTGGTCCTTTCGGAGATAAAACAGAATATAAACAAGATTTGAAAGCGTTCATTCAGATTTGCGAGCAAAATTCTTGGTCGCCAGCATTCTACGCTGTTCATGATGAAGAACGAAAATCCTTGGAATCTCTTGGTTTTTCTTCTATAAAAGTTGGAAGCGATATGCTGGTCTACCCTAAAGAGTGGCAAACTAGGGGTAAAAAGTGGCAGGATATTCGCACTGCCATAAACAAGGCAAAACGTGATGGAATAACGGATGTTCTTAGCACATACAACGATGCTCCTTGGGAAGTTCAGCAACAAATTATTGAGATTTCGGAAGAATGGGCAGAACTTAAAGCCCTTCCAGAAATGAAGTTTACTCTTGGCGGTTTGGAAGAATTGCATGATCCTAGAGTAAAGATTTTGTATGCGATTGACGAGAACAATCGCGTTCTTGGAGTTACAAGCTGGATGCCGACTTATGACAATAATCGCGTAATCGGGTGGACTCTTGATTTTATGAGGCATCGCACAGATAGCCCTAATGGAATTATGGAACTGCTTATTGCGAGAATGGCAGAACGGTTAAGAGACGAAGGTCTTGAAAATCCAGAATCTGCTGTGGAGTTTATGAGCCTTTCTGCAGCTCCTCTTGCTGGAATAACAGATATTTGTGAGAATCCTACATTAAGCAATGAGGATTCTGGCAAAGATACTCAGGCAAGCCAAAAGCCTACGATTCATGGGGATTCTCAATCTTCGAATCATCATGAATCAAATGATATTATTGTTCATACGCTTGAAATGATGTCAGATATTTTGGAACCAGCCTACGGATTTAAATCGCTATACTTCTTTAAAAAGAAGTTCCAGCCGACTAATAGGCCTGTATACATATGCTATTTGGATTCTGCAAAACTAGCACAAATATCTTTGGCTGTAACAAGTTCTTATTTGCCAGAGACTAATCCTAAGCAGATTTTAGAAATGATAAAAACGCTTAAAAAATAGTTCATAGTAATATATAGAAAAATCAGCCTAAATTCTAAATCTAGGCTGATTTTCAACTGTAAACAATTAGAGTGATTAATGAGTTTGCAATCAATCTACACTCTGATTACAGTCTGGGCATAATCCAAACACTTCCAAAGTGTGATCTATAACCGTATACCCATGAGATTCGGCGATCTTGTGAATCCAACCCTCATCATCAGGAGGCTCTATATCAACGGTTTTACCACACTTTTCACACACAAGATGGTGGTGATGAGTATTCTCATCGCAAATGCGAAACAGTTGCTGTCCATTAAAACGAACAGTATCAACATCGCCACTTTGTGCAAGCATATTAAGCTGACGATACACTGTGGCTAAACCAATGATCTCGCCATCTTCCACAAGCGCGCGATGCAGATTCTGTGCAGAAACAAAATTACGTGAAGCTCTTAAATGTTCAAGAACAGTTTCTTTTTGCTTAGTGTTTCTGCGTACTGGCTCACCAACCATTATTTAACCTTTTACCTTTCAAACTATTAAAAAATCTAATACTAGTCCAACAAACTATAACTATTTAAATTTTAAGACTAATACTAAATCTTTTAATCAAGCTCGTCATCCCAACACCCAGTAGCATCTAATTCTGCAGCTTCTTTAACTGGGTCATCACACAAAACAGTAATATGACCCATTTTGCGATTCTTACGAACCTCAGCTTTGCCGTAATCGTGCACATGCCATTCTGGATGCTCTAATATAAGCGAACGAGTAGGAGCAACATGTTGACCAAGAACATTAACCATAACTGCAGGAGAAAGCAGCTTAGGCTTTTTTAAAGGCCATCCAACAATACCGCGAATATGTGCTTCAAACTGATCCATATCGCAAGCTTCAATCGTGTAATGACCAGAATTATGAGGGCGAGGAGCAAGCTCGTTTACTACTACACGATTATCTTTAGTAATAAATAACTCAATACCAAGCGTGCCAGCAAGCTCAAAACCTTTAGCAAGTCGAAGCGCTAAATCGTGTGCGGTCTCTTCTACTATAGAATCCACCACTGCAGGTGCGAGAGTCATATGAAGAATGCTATTATGATGAACGTTTTTTACAAGAGGATAAGTCACAAAATCATTACCATTGCCAGAAACAAGAATTGAGGCTTCAAAAGCAAAATCTACAAAACCTTCAAGAATTGACGGAGGGAATTTTCCTCCCCTATCGGAACGGTGATGAATATTAGCAACATCTTCTTCAGTGCGAAGAACATCCTGACCATGACCATCATAACCACCACGACGAGTCTTAAGAATAGCAGGCAAACCAATTTCTTCGATTGCTGCATCTAAATCGTCAAGATTATTGACTTCACGCCATTTAGCAGTCTCAATACCATGTTTATTAATAAACTCTTTTTCACAAACACGATCTTGCGTAACACGCAATAAATCTGTGCCCTGAGGAATAGCAGTTAAATGACGAACTTTATCTAACGCATCGGCGTTAACATTTTCAAACTCGTATGTAAGAACATCACAACGTTCAGCAAGCTCGCGCAAACCTTCAGGATCATCATAATTTGCCTCAACCTGCAAATCTGCAACCTGAAATACTGGGCAATCAAGCGTTGGATCTAAAACTCCTATGCGGAATCCCATATGTCTGGCTGCAATAGCCATCATGCGTCCCAATTGACCGCCGCCAATAATTCCAATAGTGGCTCCTGGCATCAAACGCTCTACAGCACCATTAGTGACTTCAGATAAGCTCGGCATTAGATTCCTCAACCTTCTCTTTTAATTCTTGACGGTAATCTTCAAGTTCGTCTGCAAGACGATTATCTGTTGTGCTCAACATGCTTACTGCAAGCAAACCAGCATTTGTAGCACCCGAGTTACCCACAGCTGTTGTAGCAACAGGAATACCACCAGGCATTTGCACTATAGAAAGCAAAGAATCCCAGCCCGAAAGAGCATGGGATTTTACAGGAACACCAACAACTGGAAGAGTTGTTTGAGCAGCAATCATACCTGGTAAGTGTGCCGCTCCACCAGCGCCAGCAATAATTACGCGAAAACCATTTTTTCTAGCACTGTGAGCAAAATCTGCCATAAGTTCTGGAGTGCGATGTGCAGAAATAACTTTTTTCATATACGGCACTCTGAATCTTTCTAGGATTTCGCAGGCATGACGCATGGTTTCCCAATCACTTGAAGACCCCATAACAACCGCCACAATAGGCTTAGAATCTGACACTTCAGCCACAACAACCTCCCCGTGTATGCACTAATACGCAACTTCTGCGCAAAGGTTACGCACAGGTTTTACTTTACGCAGAAGCACGGAAAAATTGTTGATAATTAGTCTTTTATATTATTTTTTTGTTAACTGTTTGTTTTTGAGAACATATTTTATGTCTGCAGCAGCAGCCACATCGCTCGAATGCGTTACAACAATTACACATTTTCCATGTTTATGAGCTGCGTCTTTTAAGATTGATATAACTTCTTGTGTTGTATTTGGATCCAAGCTACCTGTTGGCTCATCGGCAAGAATAACAGGAGCAGAAGATACAAGCGCTCGCGCAATAGCCACTCGCTGCTGCTGTCCGCCAGAAAGCTTTGTTATATTTCTAGTTGACTCGTCTTCGCTAAGTCCCAGTTCTTTAAGAATCTTGGAATCAGCATTTGAATTAACAAGACGCAAGTTTTCTACAGGAGTCAAATAGTCGATTAAATTGAAATTCTGAAAAACTAAAGACACATGATTCTTGCGATGATTAGAATATCCACCATTCTTGGAAATATCTTGTCCATCAAACAATACTGTTCCTTTTGTTGGAGTATCTAATCCTGCTAGAAGAGATAGCATAGTTGATTTTCCAGCTCCAGATTGACCTGTAATACTGTATATTTTTCCAGATTCAAAATCAACATTAACGTTTTTAAGAACAGGAATATTAGTTGCACCATAAGAATAATCAACGTTGTTAAGTTTTAATAAAGTAGTCATAATAAAACTCCAATATTTTCTAAATTTAATATTTAATACTTAATATTTGATACTTGTAAATTTTTAATTTTCTATCAGAATCCGAATCTTATTCTTAATAAAATCCAGTTAAATCCAATCTTCTAATTGATTCATCTTAATTATCTAAGAAAATCACCTCAGCTCATTGAGTTCAATACAAAACGAGGCTTTTTAAACATTATTGGCGCAAGAGCAATGCATAGAGATACAAACGCTATAGCAAATCCTATAAGAATAGCAAAAAATGTTTGTTTATTTGGAATCCAAGAAATGCTTAAGTCAGAAATTGTACTATTTGAGACATTAGCCAATAGCATTGATCCTACACTTGAAGATATTGCAGACCCAATTAGAATTGATGCAACTGAGCAGAAGGCTGTTATTATAAAAACTTCTATAATCATTTGCAAAGCTATTACAGACTTGTTCATACCAATTGACATTAGAACGCCAACTTCGTGAATCCTTCCTCGTACCCAAAATACAAGAACTAAACCAAGCAGTATGATTCCAACTGCTGCAAGACACATTAAAATCATTGTTACTAGTTGCTTAACTGTTTTTACAGATTGAAGAACAGAGGCAAATCTTTGCGCATTATTTTCTACAGAAAGCATGCCATCGCCATCGTTTTTAGCTATTTTATTGGCTTCTTCTAAAGCTTTTTCTAGATTATTTGAATTTTGCATAACACACTTTATAGAACTGCGATTTTTACTTCCAGACAAGTAAAGAGCGGATTCTAAATCAGTTATTACGTGATTTTCGGTAGAGTCCGACGGCAACGCACCCTTTGTTTGCATCTTTCCAGAAAAAATTCCAACAATCTTAAGATTAATGCTTTTGCCACCCTGTTTTAGTTTTAAAACAGATCCGAGTTTAAGATTATTTTGCTTAGCAAAAGACTTGTGAATTATTGCAGATTTTGAACGCTTAAAGTCGCCAGCTGCAGAAGAATCAATATGATTGCCTTCCTCAAGCTTATATAATCCTTCTTGAAAACCTTGTGATAACTGTGATTTAGTTGTTCCCGTTATTGAAACAAGCGAAAACATTCCATCATTGTCTAAACGCGGACCATTTATTGGCGCTACAATCTTAGCGTTAACAGGATTTGCTAAAACATCTTTTTCTTCTGCAATAGTTTTTATTCCACTAATCTTTTTAAATTTTGCAATAAGACTTTCGGAAATTCCTTCGTTTTTTTGCAAATCTTGAGGAATATCTTGCTGTGATTGATTAGCAGAATCACTGGAAGAATCAGACTCTGGCAAAGTCTCTCCCTGCGTTTTTGCATAAACGCTAAAACCTAAGCCAATATTAGAAGCTATTTGATTCTCAAGATTTTTTACAGAAGCAATAACTCCACTCTGGCAAATAAGCGCACTAAGAACAACCGTAATAATCAAAGCTAAAATAGCACTGCGCCTTGGTTTTCTAACTATAGCTAGCCAAGCTCTTTTTATAATTTGAGTCATTTTACCACCTACTTTTGCAGCCAACTACTTTTGCATGCCAAGCAAATCCCTAGGAGACTTTCGCAAAATAGGAAGATAAGACAACGCAACTGCCACAATAATAACCATCAGAACAATTAATGACGATTGAATTAAACATTCTGTGTTAACTTGAACAGCAATCTTATCTAATGTTCTCGTTGCCATGCTCGATTCTAGATTTCCTCCAGCTTGACCCATCGAACTAAGCTGCTGCGCGGCAGAATTTTTTACTGAGCCTAATGCGCAATCACTAATCCAAGGAGATATTGCGCTCGCAAAACCGTAACCTATTGCAATGGCTGGAATAGCAAGTATCACAAGCTCAGAAATCTGCTGCAATACAAGTGACGCCTTTCCAACACCAATTGAAGTTAGAACACCAATTTCTCTTCTACGCTCATTAATCCAAAGAATAAGCACTAATCCTAAAGCAATTACAGCAAACGCGCTTACTGCAATAACTGTTATGTTCATCATGGATTTTACGCCTTTTGCTGCTCCAATCATGCCTTGTACGAATTGATCATCTCGAGTAATCTGATAATTTTGCAAATCAATCGGCAGCTTAGACGCTTCTTCAATCACAGAATCTGCGTCCGATCCTTTTTTAACCTTAAAACTTGCGTCCTGGTATATTTCTTTTCCAGGCTTATATTTGTAAAGTTCTCTAGTTGTTTTTAAATCTGTATACACAGTGTTTGCAGTTAATTCCGCGCGCGTTGCAACTGGGCGATTGTTAGCTCCGCCATAAATTCCAACTATGCGTGTTTTTACTTGCTCCGTAGAATGGTTAAGATTATCAGCGTCAAACGGGTTTGCTTTAAGTGTTAATGAATCGCCTAATTTTAAGCCATTTAGTTTTGCTAAATCTTCGTGAATTAAGGAAGCATGCTCATCTGATTCTTGCAAAGCTCTTCCTTTAACCATGTGGATTGATTTTGTTTTAAACGCATTTAAGCCCTTAGAAGAGTTTGTTCCCTCTAGGTTTACAGCGTTGCCGAATTGCTTTTCTCTACGAGCATCGTAATCTTGAACACCTTTGATTCTAGCTGCTTTTGCGTCAACTAAATCAGCAGTAACATTTTGACGCAAAACATAAGAATCAACGTTTTTTAGTGACGCGATTTTTTTAACATCACTTGGCTTAACAGTTCCTGCTCCCCTAGGAGTTCCAGGATTTACTTGCGGATTATTTGCTAAAACAAAACTAGATTCTGCCTGTTCTTCTACCTTTTTGCCTTCTTTTTCTGCAGCAATCGCAACTGCAGAAGATGACAGCAGAAGCGTTGAAATTAATGCTAATATTACAAACACTATTGCTGATTTCACTCTTTTTCTCAAAACGTAGCGTATTGCGCGAGAAATAAATGTCATCGACTACCTTCCTCATTGAACACTTGTCATTATGAAATTGTCTGTTACAAAATAGGTACAATAAGTACAATCTCGTAGCTTATATGATTTACCCTTATAAAAAGCTAAGAAAGAACTGTTGATTTTCTTTAAATATCTTAGAAAATTTTATGAAAATTACTGATTTAATCTAAAAAACATGCGCAATATTGTTATAATCATTTTAAATATTTTTAGTTGTCGAATGATTATAGAAGAAAATTACTCAAACAAACTATAAGTTTTACTAATTAATACTTACTAGTCAAAAAAATTTATTCTGCATGATTTAACTAGAATTTGCATGATCATTTTGCAGGATTTGCATAGATAAAAGCGTGTAAAACAACTAGGCGAGCACATTGTATTAACAAAGTACTCGCCTTGATTATTGAAAACAGTTTTATTTATTTATAAACAAACCTAAATCGACCCAAATCTAACTAAAGCGCTGTGCCGTGCTGATCGAGTCGCGGATTTTGCTTAGAGTTGCTAAAGCTAAAGAACAGACCAAACACGCCCAAAGCAAACAACACTGCAACAGTTATAACAAGCACCATTGGTTGGCTCGGAAGCCACATAATCACCAAGAATGCGAATGCAGAAAGCAAAAGAACAGCCCAAGAGCACACACCAATAACCTTGCGAACAGTATTCCAAGTATCATCTCCAGCCTTAGCTCGCTTAATATTACGAGTTAACTGTTCCTCTTGTTCTGTAACGCTAGAAGATGGCTTCCAACCGTCAACGCCATTTTCTTGAAGTCTTCTTGAATGTTCTTGCAAATTGTATTCGTCAATCATTCCACCGCGACCGCGGCCATTCGTTTGATCGTATTGAGACGGAATTCCCCTACGATTCTGCCTGGCTTTTGCACGACGTTCTTTGCGGTTTGCCATGATTGATTCCTTTCTGCATTGAATTTTCACACAATATGAATCATTTTAACGCATAACTAAGCCATTTTGGCACGCGTCAACAATTCTTTCGACTAATAAATCGTTTAATAAACGCCCTTTTCGAGTGGCAATAATACGATTTTCATGCAACACTGCCAAACCTTCCTTACACACTTCGATTAACACTTTTTGCAAATAAGAATCGTCAAATTCGCGATTGGCTTTACGCATCTTTGTGCACAATTCATCAATACTAAGACCTTCCTTAATGCGCAACCCAAGCATTACTTCTTCAATCAACGCATCTTCACTATTTATGCACTCGTAGTTTTGCCAAGGCACATTTCCTACATTAATCGCCTGCGCCCAACGTTTTGGATGCAAAATATCCCAAGATCTAAGATTATAAAACTTGCTTGAATCCGCCAAAACAGCACAATCATCCATGCTTTGTTTGCTAAGGCCACTCGCCGAATTGTAGTGAGAATGAGCACCTGGGCCAATTCCTGCCCAATCAATGTTCTTCCAATATCCAAGATTATGTTGAGACTCAAAACCAGGGCGCGACCAATTAGAAATCTCATACCATTCTAAGCCAGCAGAACTAAAAAGACTATCTGCCAACTCGTATTTCGCGGCTTCATCATCGTCATCTGGCGCTTGAATTGTGCCAGCAGCAATCTGGCGACCCATTTTTGTACGCGGCTCTACCGTTAGCGCGTATGCAGAAATATGGTTAACTCCTAGGCTTAAAGCCATTTCTACCGACTTTCGCCAATCGTCTAAACTCTCCCATGGAGCTCCATAAATCAAGTCAACACTTGAGCGCAAGCCACAAGCATTCGCCGCATTTACTCCGCGCTCTACGTTTTCTGGAGTATGCGTTCGGTCAAGCGTTTTTAACACATGCGGCACAGCAGATTGCATTCCAAAAGATATTCGTGTAAATCCGCCTTCTGCAAGCGTCTCAATATAAGACTCATCTGCAGTGTCTGGGTTTGCTTCCGTAGTGACTTCCGCCCCAGACATAATGCCCCACAAATTACGTATTTCTTGCAAAATTCGCACTAAATCTTGCGCTTTAAGAACAGTCGGAGTTCCGCCGCCGAAGAAAACAGATTGCGCTTTAGGCTCAAAAATCCCGTGATACTCCTGCCACTTTTTTACAAGACGCATCTCGCGAATCGCAACATCCGCATACCCTTCACGACTCGCGCCTTCGCCCAAATCGCGAGCAGTATAGGTATTAAAATCGCAATAACCGCATCGACGCAAGCAAAATGGCACGTGCACATACACTTCAAAAGGCATGAATGAACGCGAATCTTCACTAGGCTTGTTCGATTCAAAATTCAATATAATCCTCAGCCTTCAGACTTTTGCGCTGCACGAATCTTATCTTTAGTGTCTCTATCATTTGCGCCATCATCCGTAGCCAAAGCCGCAACAAAGGCTTCTTGTGGAACTTCAACATGTCCAAGCATCTTCATGCGCTTCTTACCAGCCTTCTGCTTTTCAAGAAGCTTACGCTTACGCGTAATATCGCCGCCGTAGCATTTAGCAAGCACGTCTTTTCTAAGCGCACTAATAGTTTCGCGCGCAATAATTCTAGAACCGATTGCAGCCTGAATTGGAATCTCAAACTGTTGGCGAGGAATAAGTCCGCGAAGCTTCTTAGTCATCATAACGCCGTAAGAATAAGCCTTATCGCGATGCACGATTGCACTAAAGGCATCAACCTTATCTCCCTGAATAAGAATATCAACCTTCACTAAATCTGCAGCTTGCTCGCCATCTTCGTGGTAGTCAAGAGAAGCATAACCCTTTGTGCGGCTTTTAAGCTGATCGAAGAAGTCAAAAACGATTTCCGCAAGAGGAATCCGGTAATGCATTTCCACGCGGTCTGCACTAATGTATTCCATTGTGCCCATTTCCCCACGATGATCTTGGCACAAGTCCATAATCGCGCCAATAAAATCTTTAGGCGCAATAATGTCGGCAGCAACCATTGGCTCAATAATGCGCTTGATTTTGCCTTCTGGAAACTCGCTAGGATTAGTCACATGATGCTCTGTGCCGTCTTCGCTTGTAACATCGTAAGTTACGTTTGGAGCAGTTGAAATAAGATCCAAGCCAAACTCGCGACTTAAGCGCTCGGAAACAATCTCCATATGCAACAGTCCCAAGAATCCGCAACGGAAACCAAATCCCAATGCAACAGACGTTTCTGGCTCGTAAATAAGAGCAGCATCGTTAAGTTTTAACTTGTCGAGAGCATCTCGAAGCTCTGGGAATTGCGCGTTATCAATTGGGAATAAGCCTGCGTAAACCATAGGCTTAGGGTCTCTGTAGCCCTCCAAAGGCTCGGATGCAGGATTTACGGCGCTAGTAATAGTGTCGCCAACTTTAGATTGGCTAACATCTTTTGCACCCGTAATTACATAACCAACTTCTCCAGCTCCAAGCGCCTTAGTTGGAGTCATATCTGGGCTAATAACGCCGATTTCAATAGGATCGTGCGTCATGCCAATACCCATCATATGCAATTTTTCACGCGACTTAAGCTCGCCATCAACCATACGAATATAGGTTACGATTCCGCGATAAGAATCGTAGACGGAGTCAAAAATAAGCGCGCGAGCGGCACCATTAGGATTTCCACTAGGAGCTGGCACTTCCAACACGATTTGGTCGAGAAGATCTTTTACACCTTCGCCAGTTTTTCCAGAAACACGTAAAACTTCGTTAGGTTTGCAACCAATTAATCCAGCTATTTCTTCAGCATGCTTGTCTGGCTCCGCACTAGGCAAATCGATTTTGTTTAATACAGGAATAATCGTTAAATCGTGTTCGATTGCCATATAAAGATTGGAAAGCGTCTGCGCTTCAATACCTTGAGTGGCGTCCACAAGCAAAACCGCGCCTTCGCACGCTGCGAGCGCACGCGAAACTTCGTAAGTAAAATCGACGTGACCAGGAGTATCAATCATGCCAAGCGAGTACTCTTTGCCGTCAAAAACCCACGGCACGCGAACAGCCTGCGATTTAATAGTAATTCCGCGCTCTTGCTCAATATCCATGCGGTCCAAGAATCGGTCTCGCATCTCGCGTTCTGGCACAATTCCTGAAAGCTGCAAAATGCGATCCGCTACAGTAGACTTGCCGTGATCTATATGCGCAATAATGCAGAAATTGCGTATCAACGATTGATCCGTAAATCCTGGCTGGTTATGCGGTGTAATCAAAGCAAATATCTCCTTTTAAGACACAATGAATATATAATGTGCATCAAGCACTGTAACTCATTAATGGTAGCAACTTGACTACCCTAGTCCAAGAAGATAAGAACAGCAAGTTATGCACTTAATTACATTTAATACATACAGTAAGCATTATGGTGGTTAATATTCGTGAAAATTAGTGGTTTTATCCAAGAATCATGCTATGCTTACCCTTTGTATGTCCTTGATATAGCAAACGTCGTTTGGAGTAATAGTGGCAAACATTAAGTCGCAGAAAAAGCGCGTGCTCACCAATGAGAAGGCACACAAGCGTAACGTGGCAGTGAAGTCTGCTTTGAAGACTGCTATCCGCGCTACTCGTGAAGCCATCGCTGCTGGTGATAAGGCTGCAGCTGAAGCTGCATTCGCAGTGGCTGCTAAGAAGCTTGACAAGGCTGCAGGTCGTGGTGTGATTCATAAGAATCAGGCTGCAAACCGTAAGTCTGGTCTTGCTTTGGCAATCAACGCTCTTTAAAATAATCGCATTAGATTGCGATCTTAATTAGAGTTTGAAAAATCTCCGTTATCATTTGTGTACATTTGGTAACGGAGATTTTCTGTATACTAGAACATTTTTATATAGAAAAACAAGAATAGTTCAAGAATAAATAAAGTAATATCAAACGTTAATATGCATTTTGAATTGAATATCTCCATACTTTGGTGTATAAACAGCAGCACCAAAGGCTATTATTGAACCAAAAGAGTCCTTAACAATGGATTCAACTGCGAGAGCTGGAGTTTGATCTTCAACCTGTAAAACTTTTGCCATGGTTCCACATAGTTGCTCAACATGAACAGACAAATCATTTTCACAAAGCTTTACAGCGTAATCGCTTTCTAGAAACTCTGCTAAAGATTTCTTCGTAAAATCATGAGTCAAAACTTTTGGAAATCTTGAAGCTTCAAGATAAACTACACTGTAATTAGACAAAACGTCATCAACATACTTTAATCGTTTAACACAAATCAGATCAATTGACTCATCTAGACCAAGCTTATAAGCAGCAGATTCATCTTTAACTACATCGTTTTGGATAACTTTGATTCGTATATGTTCTTTGCTTTCAGAATAATTCTGGTAAAAGCCTTGAACCTGGTCTGATATAACTTCACGGTTAACACTGTGAATAACATCTCTTGCTCTAAAAGTTCCTTTGCCTTGTATTCTTATAAGCAGACCTTCCAAGATCAGATTGTCAACTGCATGTCTAAGAGTAATTCGACTAACGTTGTATTGCTTACACAATTCTACTTCTGGAGGAAGCTGTTCGTCTGGCTCCATTAAGTCAATGCGTTTCCTAAGATTGTCTCGCACGGCAATATATTTAGGTACACCTTCGGTCACAATCCACTCTCCAAATAGTAAATTTCCTTTAAAAGCTATTAAAAAAAAAATCTTAAAAAAAATGAAGCTTTTAAGAAAATTTTTACAAATCTGCTTTCAAATACACAACAATTACATAGTATCAGTATATTATGCCAATATACGTTTAGGGCGTGCCTATACTGAAAAAGGCTACAATCTTAAATTATTGATTAAAGTTGCTATTTAATCGCAAATTCAAGATTATAACCTTTTAGACTTATCGTTTCTATTTTTAATTGTGATTTAAGTTTAATTTCTACGATAACTCTTCACAATTGTATTAGTTTTCAATTGCATATTTGACTTTACTATTTTCTCTGCGAGTCAACAATATTGAAGACGCGTAGAAAAGAACATAAGATATTACAACTGCAATAATACTTACGATTTTGCCTCCTGCAATATTCGTGTAACCAAGAAAAACTCCAGTTACACCAAAATCAGCGTCTGAATAAGTGGAGTTTGCAGAACCAAGATTACCCAAAACAGGCAAAAGAAGTAACGGCAAGAATGTAATAACAATACCATTAACAAAACCGCCTATAACGCAGCCTCTTCTACCAGCCTGACCGTTACTAAACACGCCAGTAACACCGCCAGCCATAAAGTGCGCCACAATTCCTGGAATAACAACTGTTGTTCCAGCCAAAGCCATAATAACCATTCCAACGATTCCGCCCGTAAAGCTTGCCAAGAATCCAATAAGAACAGCATTTGGAGCAAATCCAAAAGTCATAGGAGCATCTAATGCAGGCTTAGCATTTTTAACAAGTTTTTCAGATATTCCTTTAAATGCTGGAACAATCTCATCCAAAACAACCTGTACGCCTGCAAGAATAATGAAAACGCCTGCAGAGAACATTGCAGCCTTAAGAATAACAAACACAATAAAGTTTTGCCCATTAGATAAATGCGATTCAATATATTGCGGACCAGCAAAAAGTGCTACAACAGCGTAGATAATTGCCATTGAAAGTGCAATGAGAACAGTCGTATCTTTTAAGAATCCAAGAGCAGCTGGGAACTTAATATCTTCCGTAGACTTAGACGGATGCTTTTTAGAAACTGTAAGTTTTGCAATCAAAGTTCCAATAAGAACTCCACTACTCGTAGGGTGTCCAAGTGCAACATCATCTTTGCCGGAAGCAGTGCGCATAAATGACTGAACCAATGCTGGAGAAATCGTAATAAGTAAGCCTTGAGCGAATGATCCGAGAATAATAACGGTTAGAGTATTAAAACCTGCGACATTGAAGATTACTGCAAGCATACTTGCCATATAGAATGCAACGTGACCAGTTAAGTAAATGAACTTAAATCTAGATGTTATTGATAAAACAATGTTAACAATCATTCCAAAGAAGAAGATTAATGCTGCTTCTGACCCATACTTCATAAGAACTGTACCGATTATAGCTTCATTATTTGGTACTACGCCTTGAACATGGAACGCATATTGGAACATGCTCCCAAAAGGATTTAGTGCTTCAGTGACCACTCCAGATCCGGCTGCCAATACTAAGAAACCAATCATTGTACGAATAGAGCCTTGTACTATGTCGGAAATCTTTTTGCCTTGTACTGCAAGACCAATTAGAGAAATCATTGCAACTATTACAGATGGTTGTCTAAAAACATCTAGCAGTATAGACAGAACACCGTTCATAGTTCTCTCCTTATATGTTATTTATTAATATGTGAGCTGATTTTGGCATGCATAATTTACAAAATTACAAGAGAGAAAATGTAATTAATGCCAAAAGTCTTTTGCCCAAACTTAACTTAGTGCAAGAAGACATAATAATGGATAAGCCAAGACATAAATTTGTTATAATGTTATATTCAATTTTTGATGATTTTCGTATATATTTTAAATAAAATGAAAATTATTAAGCATAATTGCAATTTAATAGAAAATAATACAACAAAATCGCAAACAATCCGAAATTTACTAGCATTTCATTGCAGAATAACATAAAAATATGTGAAAATAATCACAATAATTGCAATAAAAGACACGCCCACAATGCAAAAACCACGCAAAAACCAGAAAGACGCTACTCAATAATCCAAGCTAAACCAATCAAAACAGCCAAGAAAAGAAGATTCACAATTGTGTACATAAGCAGATAACGACCCTTATGGTGAGGGTACTTATGCGTAATACTCTTGTATGAAATCAAAGATGCCATAGACGCAATAAGCGTTCCCATACCGCCAAGATTAGTACCAATAATAAGCATCTTCCACTGATCACAGAAGCCTGAAAGTAAGATAGTAGTTGGAACGTTGCTAATCACCTGACTAGATACAACAGAAACTTCCATAGGATGAGAACCAACCCACATTTGCGCGATCTCAGTAAATCCTGGAACCCTACGCATGTTCCCGATAAAAATAAAGAACATTATAAACGTAAGAGGCAAAGCCCAATCTAGAGCGCGAAATACGTGAGAATCACAAATAATAAAGGCAATAACAACTGCCAAAACCATAATCCAGTCTGGAATCCAGCCAGCTACTCCACACAAGCACAAAACGAATAAAAGACTATAAACAATAACTCGCCATTGAGTAAAGCCAACACCATAACCCATAACGCGAATCTCATCTGGCTTAGGTGATTTAGAGTGCGGAGCCAAAACACTTTGTTCAATGTCATCACCATGCAAGCCTTCAAATTGATCGACTTTTCTAGAGCTAAAGAACACAAACGCAAACGCAATCATAAGAATCGCAGCAGTAAGCGTGTACGGAGCCATAATGGAAAGAAAATCGCCCGTAGACATTTTAGTAAGCGCTTTAAGATACAAATTGTGCGCGTTGCCAATAGGAGTTAGCATACTTCCAACGTTTGCACCAATCGTCATTAAAGTCACAACAAGAATTGCATGCTTTTCTGCATTTGCCATCATCAAAACAGAAATCGCAAAAGGAACAAAAGTTACAAGAGCAACATCATTAGTTATAAGCATCGCCGAGAAAAACGTTAAAGACATAAGAACCAGAACTAATCCGCGCTCAGTCCTAACTCTTCTAAGAAGATTCGCGCCAATACTTCTAAAAACGCCTATTCGCTGGAATCCGCAAACAACCATCATTAAGCAAACAAGCTGAGAAATAGTGTTTACATGAATGTAGCCAAAATATTGTGCGTCTGGTGGAACAAAAAAGCAAGAAATAACAGCTAAAACGGCAGCCACAATAAGGATGGTTTCACACTTGACCAAATTCAGAAGCCAACGCCTCATCGTTCCTCCGTGACAAAAATACACAACTTGTTCAATTGTATAAGAAACCCAATCCAAAGGGGCAAAAATTTCCGACAAAATCGTTGAAATAACAAGGCATATTGTCTTAAAAGAGCTTTAGTTTTGCCACAAAGCGAATAGGCAAAAATCCGCCCATTTTTATGACACGCGCAAAATGGTCGCATGTCGTAGAAGACTATACTATAAATGGAAAAGAAGTCTTGAAGTTTAAGCTTAAAGGCTGAAACAACTTAAAGCAAAAGCGAGAAGCGCAATTATGGCAAACGAAGAATTGCAGAAAACAAAACAAAACAATCATAAAAGAAACACAGCAGATTTGATTGTAGAATGCCTTGTAAATGAAGGCGTTGAAGTTGTTTTTGGAATCCCAGGCGAAGAAAATATTCCGCTTTTAGAAGCAATTGAACGAAATGGAAACATACGCTTTGTGCTTACTCGCCACGAGCAAGGTGCAGGTTTTATGGCCGCAACTTATGCTCATATTACGGGAAAGCCAGGCGTGTGCTTAGCAACGCTTGGACCTGGAGCATTAAATCTTACTCTTCCAGTGGCTCAGGCAAACGCAAGCACAACCCCGCTTGTTGCAATATGCGCTCAAGGAAACGTATCTCGTCTTTATAAAGAATCTCACCAAATCATTGATTTGGTGTCATTATTCCAACCGATCACTCAGTGGTCTTCGATGATGTTAGCTCCAAGCACTGCTCCAGAAATGGTTCGTAAAGCTTTCTCAATCGCTCAAAGAAAGCGTCCAGGAGCCACCTGCCTTGTAATTCCAGAAGACATTAGCGAAATGAGCGTTCCAGAAGACGCAAAGCCACTTCCACTTCCAAGACCTCTGCACATCCTTCCCGCTCCAGATACTATTGACGAAGCTGCTAAAATCATTAGCCAGTCAAAAACGCCGATTATTCTTGCAGGAAACGGTGTTGCACGAAGCCATGCTCAAGACCAGCTACGCGCTTTTGCAGAACAGCTTAATGTTCCAGTTGCAACAACATTTGAAGGCAAAGGCGTATTCCCAGACAATCACCCTAATGCTCTTGGCGTGGTCGGATTCATGCATAGGGATTATGAGAATTTTGCTTTCGATACAGCAGATTTGATTATTGCTGTTGGATTCTCTATACAACAGTTTGACCCTAAGAAGATTAATCCAAATATTGACAAGACGATTATTCACATAAACACATTTGTTGAAGATACAGACGCTCACTACCCTACTGCACTAAACATTATGGCAGATATTGGTCAGACTCTTAAAACTCTTACAAATGTTCTTAAAGATAGAAATATTACTTTTGATGTAACTCACCCAAAGATTCGTCAAATGATTACAGACGAGCTGCATTCGTTTGAAAACGATAACAGCATTCCTATGAAGCCACAGCGTGTTGTATACGACACTAGGCGCGCTGTTCCAGAAGGAACCAAGGTTCTTGTAGACACAGGCGCTTTAAAAATGTGGATGGCAAGGCTTTACCCTACAATGCACCCAAATACTTGCATTATAGACAACAGCCTTTCTACAATGGCTTGGACTTTGCCTGGAGCTGTTGGAGCATCGTTTATTAAAGATAGTAGTGGAAAAATCAACACAAAGCCTGTTCTTGCTGTTATGGGCGACGGCAGTTTTATGATGAATGTTCAAGAGATTGAAACTGCTGTTCGCGTGGGTTCTAGAATGGTTGTTCTCGTTTGGGAAGACAACGCTTATGGATTGATTAAGTGGAAGATGGACTTACATGCTGGAGAACACGAATACGTTGATTTTACTAATCCAAATGTTCCAAAATTGGCAGAAAGCTTTGGCGCTAGAGGACATGTTGTACAAAAGCCAGAAGACTTGTACAACATGCTTAAAGAAGCTTTGGAACAAGAAAGCGGCGTTGATGTTATAACCTGCCCAGTGGATTATAGCGAAAACATGAAGCTTATTGAAAAGCTTGGCGACATTGATTTTGGCAACTAGGTTGATTTTGGCAACTAGAGTGCTAATCGCATAAGAAGAATCTCCGCACTTGCATTAATTCAGTTATTATCTGCCAATTTAAAGATAGTTAAAGGTAGTTTTCTGAAGCATGAATGCAATGCGGAGATTTTTATAATACTTTTACGCCACGGTTTAAATATTTAATTTTCCTCCTTTGCTTTATCGTCGTAGCGCCTGCCAATAAGAGCTGCTCCTAACGCACCAAAGAACACTTCTTGATCTGCAATCACTACACGATCGGATATTTTTAGTGAGGACAAAAATGACGATTTTTGTTCAAGTCTACAAATATATTCTTTTACGCTTTTTAATAAAATTGCTCCTGTTTTACTCACTCCTCCGCCAATAACAATAATCTCTGGATCAAAAGTAACTGTAATAATCTGTAGTGCACTAACTAAGGTGGAAATGAACTTATTCCATACTTTTTCAGCTTCGTTATTTTTAGTAGAAACATTGCGCAGCAAAGACGCAATAGGATACTCATTCTTTGCTGGCCAAAGTTTGGATAAACCAGTGCCAGAGATTATTGTTTCTACACATCCACGCTGTCCACATGGGCAATCCCTGCCCTGTGTATCAGCTACTATATGACCTATTTCTCCAGCCACACCAGTGGAGCCATGGAAAATAGAGCCATTAATGATAATTCCCGCAGAAACTCCAGTACCTAAATTCAAAAACACTAAACTACTAGAATCAGAACCATAATAATGATATGCACCGAATGCTGCGGCATTAACATCATTATCTATTACAGAATTCAATCCAAAACGTTTACGTATTTCAGTCTTAAAATCTATACTATGAGATCCCAAATTTACTGATTCAGATACTTGCCCAGTATTTTGATTAACTAAACCAGGCACACCAATTCCTATAGCGAATTTAGTATCATTGCCATATTTTAGGATAATTTGATTAATCACTTCAGCAATAAGTTTGCACACTTCATCGACGATCTCTACTTCACCTTGCTTGGTAGAAACTTGAGAATGCGCAATCAGTTCATTATTAGCATTGAAAGCTGCACATAATACTTTTGTTCCACCTACATCTACCCCTATGCTTATACGCGACGGTGTGCTGGGCGTCATAATAAACTCCTTAGAAAAATACTTCTGCTTTGAAGTTGAACCCTATTAAACCAATTAAGTACAATTATTGCACTAAAAGATAAAAATGCAAGACTATCTAATATATTTAATAAAAACATTGAAAAATAAAGGAATCTATAGCTCTAATATTTCATACATAAAAAATAAAATTAGAAAATATTTTACAAAAACATGTTTTAGTATATATTCCAAACTATATATTTATCTGATAGAATACCATGTATAAAACAATGGGAATTAAAAGCGGAATGATGACATGAGCATAAAAACAATATCGAAACCAATGATTAATCAATTAATGACAGTGTCTCAAAAAACCATACCTGCCGACGCAAGAATAAATAACAGAATGCTAATATTCAACTATTTATTCCCAAAACAAATACTTTCTAGAGCTATGCTCGTAAGAAAAACAAAATTATCAAAAGCATCTATTTCAACCGTTGTGTACGAAATGCTTGAAGACCACATATTAGTAGAAAGTGGTCAAGAGTCAAAAATAGAAAGAGGTAAAAAAGGTACACTACTCGAAGTAGACGCAAACTATTGGAACATTATAACTATAGATCTTTCACAGCCTTGTCTCATACAAGGAGCTGTTGTTAATCTGTGCGGAGATATATTAAAAAGATCGGAAATATCGTTATATAAAAGCACAGATGCGAACTGTGAAAAAATTATAGAAGTTTGCAAAACTCTAATAAATAATTCAAATAATCACATACTCGGAATAGGAATTGCTGTACCTGGAATCGTAGATAATGAAGGAAAAGTAGTTCGCTCATCGAATCTTCAGTGGGAAAATATAAACATTAAAGAAGAGTTGATTAAGCATTTTAATTGTCCAATTATCGTTGATCATGACACGAATAGCGCATTACTAGCCGAAAGATTCTTCGGCAACGGCGTACCAAATACAATATTTATACAGTTATCGTTAGGTGTTGGCGCATCAATATTAATAAACGATGCTATTATCACTGGAATAAATAATTCTGCAGGAGAAATTGGTCATATTACAGTAGATCCACAAGGACCAGATTGTTCATGCGGCAAAAAAGGTTGTTTAGAAACATATATTTCCGCGGAAACACTGCATAGAAAAATGTTTACATCAAACAGAAAACCAGAAGATATATTAGCGGAGGCAGGTAATTATTTAGGAAAAGCTCTCACAACAACAATTAATCTTTTAGACCTAACAGACGTGGTAATTTATGGACCATCCGACATTGTAAATAAGGTATTTATAAGCTCTACAGAAAAAGCAATACAAGAATATGGTCCATACAGTCCAAAACATCCTTGCACAGTAAGAAGATGCACTTGCAACAATGACATAACTCTTATAGGAGAATGTATATCAGTAATTCAAAATAGAATCATGCATCTCTAAAATATAAAAAGCAAAGAAGCAATAAACAAAAAATTAATGTAAAAACTAGTAGCAAAGAAGCACAAAATGAAAATCGACAATTCAAATATCGAAATAATACCTTCACCACAAAATATATCAATATACGCAAAAGATACTATTACGCTTCCACAATCAAGTCATATTAGTTTCATAAATATTAAACCAGACTTAAGAATAACTACAGCAGCAAAACAGCTATGTGAAGATTTGAAAAACAATCACAATTGCAACTGGAGCATTAGCTACGGAGAAGGATATAAAAGCGCCATATCGGCAGCTATTAACAAAAATCTACGCATTCAAGAATATAAAATTTCATCTAAAATCTCGACCAATCAAACACTTGTAAATATAGAAGCTGGGAGCATAGCGAGTATATGCTTTGCAATACAAACTATAAGACAACTAATTATGCAATATGGTCTAATACTGCCATCATTACAAATTCAAGACTTTCCAGAAATACCTGTAAGAGCATATTCTTATGATGTTTCAAGAGGAAGAGTGCCAAAACTTTCATGGTTAAAAACTTTAGTAGACCAGTTAAGCCTATACAAATATAATCAACTTCAACTATACGTAGAACATGTTATCGATTTAGATGACACAATTGAATCCTGGATTGGACATTCACCATTAACTTGTAATGAGATTATCGATCTAGATGAATACTGCTATGCAAGAGGAATAGAACTAGTTCCAACACTTGCAACTTTTGGACACATGTATGAAATACTAAGAAGCAATTCGTATAAACACCTTGGCGAATTCCCAGAACAAGCAGAAAGACCCTTCAGTTTTGTTGAAAGAATGATGCATCATACTCTAAATCCTACTAATCCTAACACTATACCGTTTATATCTAAAAGGATTAAAGATTATGCATCACTATTTAAATCTAATAAGTTTAATATTGGCGCCGATGAGACCTTTGACCTTGGGTGCGGTGAAAGTAAAAATGTTGCTGAAAAAATAGGAGTGGCAAATCTTTATTCATCCTATATTAAAAAGCTATGTGAAAAATTACACGAATTGGGTTTGCAGCCAATAATGTATGCTGATATTGCAATAAAACACCCAGAGTTATTAGCTGATATTCCAAAAAATGTTATTTTTGCAAATTGGGATTACTCAGCAAACGTGAACGAATACAATACAAAACTAATAAACAGTCAGAATCGCGATCAATACGTATGCCCTGGCACACAATCTTGGAATAGGCTTATACCAGATTTTGACTCTGCTATAAGTAACATATCCAAAACATGTGAATATGGGCACAAAAATCATGTATTAGGATTTTTGCTAACTGATTGGGGAGATTATGGACATATAAACGATCCCATACTCTCACTTCCGTATGTAATAATATCATCGGAATATGCTTGGAAATCTAATAATATTACAAAAAAAGATTTAATAAACAAGGTAAGTAATGTATTTACTAACGGAACAAACTCAAACTTACTTAACATTATTAAACAAGCATCTCATGCACAAGCATTCAGCTGGTCTGACGCTGTGCAATTCAAAGAACTTGAATACAACAACGAAAATATAGCAAACGAAGATGTACTATTTTCATTAGGATATCCAAAAAACACTTCCCTAGAACAAGCAAGAAGACGATTCTTAAATGAAAGAGAAGCACAAATATTAAATGCTAAAGAACATAATCGCACTCTATCAGAATGCTCAAAGAGCATCTACGATATAAATGCTTGCAGCGAAAATATAAAATGTGAAAATACAAACTGTGAAAATATAAACAAAAATTTTATACGCACTAGCATTTTAAACATTCAAGGTCAACAACTGCTCAACCAATTAGGGTTGTACATACTAAACCAGAGATTTACTATAGCTGAAGCAAAATCTTTTAAAACAAATTTGAACGAATGGTTCATACAATATCAAAATCGTTGGGAATCAATAGGTAAAACGGCGGACTTGTACAGGATACGAGAAGTATTGGATTGGTATATAAAAAGACTAGGACTGTGAGAAAAAGTATATTTAGAAAGAATATTGAGACAATAGTTACTTTACTCTGTAGATTACGCAATTGTTCCAAAATCAACGTGTTGTAGAATTACCTTTTATACAACAACGTACTATCTCGCAAAACTAAACGTGGCGTGAGAATCTTTCTATCACCTTTAACATTTTCACCATCTATAACTTTTAACAACAAATTTGCCACTTTTGAACCATATTCACTAGCATCTCGCTGAACAGAAGTTATAGAAGGATATGAAGATTCGCATATAAAACTATCTTCAAAGCTTACTATAGCGGGCAATTTATATGGATAATATCTATGAGTGTTCTCTTCATAATCTCGCTTTATTAAATACTCTGTCATAGCTTTCAAACTTGCTATAGCTAAAATCTCGGTCTCATAAATAAATGCAGTAGGAGGATCTTCTTGAGTCAATAAATCCATAGTTATCCTAGCCGCATTTTCTGGCTTAAACCCAGTATATTCAACGCATATCTTATCAAGATTTTTTTCTGCAGCAAACATTTGGAACGACTTCTGCCTATATTTACTGTACATAAGTGAGGAGTCTCCAGATATATAAGCTATACGTTTATGCCCTGACTCTAATAAATTATCGAGGATACACCCCATAACTTGCGAATCATCAATCGAAAGCGACAACAACCAATCACTGTCTACTGGACCTCCAGCAAGCACTGCAAAAAGACCAAGTTCTTTCAATCTAGCTGGACGAGGATCATTATCTTGCAGATTTACAAGAATAACACCATCCACACGTTTTCTAGACGCCCAATCCTCATATGTTGCCAATTCTTCCTTCATAGAAGAGCATGGCTGATACAATAATCCATACCGTCTTTTACTTAATGAGGCTTGTGCACCTGCCATAAAATGAAGCATAAAAGATTCATCTTTTAACTCATCATAAGATCTAGTCGGGGCAAATCCAATAGTCATTGTGCGAGAAGAACCCAAAGCTTGAGCAGCATAAACTGGTCTCCAACCCAACTTCATTGCAGCTTCATTAACTTTCTTTTTAGTCTCAGCAGACACACCAGGCTTGTCATTAATCGCAAAAGACACAGCCGTCTGCGAAATGCCAAGCTCAGAAGCAATATCTTTCAAACTAATGCGAAGCTGTTTCTGCTTTGAATGCTCACAACAACAGTTGGAATCAGAGTCCATAACTTATCTCCAATTATTTAACTACAATGATGCAGTAATACATAAATCACATGCACGCAAAGTATACAAAAATAAGCAGAACCGAAATTTTATGGGCTCTAGCCTTATTCTATAGTATTTACACTAAAGGACAGTAATATACTAGTCAAAATGCAGCTGAAATAAATAAAGCTTACAAATTTTCTTCAATAGATGAATCTGATACAGCAGTATAGAATCTACAAGAATATGTTTTATCCTCTTTAAGTAACGTATCTATACCTAAAGCAGACAGCTTATCTTTATCCTCAGAAATCTTTGACGTAATAATCGTTGGTCTTAAACCTTGCATCTGATATTTCATCCACAAATCGCAGATTGAACCTCCTGGACCACAAGAACTACGATTCGTTGGATTACCATCGCAATCAACTGGAACAACAATGGCAACATTCTTACTCTTAACATTGTCAATACAAGAATAATTCTTATATTCAGCAGCAAATTCCGAAATTATATTTCCAGCTGGTTTTATCTTCCCGCTTTCATCAAATAGACCGAGAGAATGTTCAAACTCAGGAAAATCAGACATACTCTTAGGAACATCATGCGAACACCACCATGTTATTCCCCACATACTTCGGCAATCTAAAGCATATTCTATACTCTTTCTGCAAAAATCAGGTACAGAATCATGGTCTAACACGTTTTCTGGAGCTCCTATTTCTTGCAACCAAACCCTTCTATTCTCGTTCATCGCAAAAGCTTGAGCAAGCTCCGACAAATACAGACTATAAGATGCACATTCTTCGCTAGTAGATCCATAACCCTGCGCCATTCCATTAAAAATCCATGAATGAACAACAGTCATATCTCCCTTATTAGCTAACTGCATAGGAGTAAATGGATGATTATTAATAAACCAAGTACCATCATTAACACTGCATAATGATATTCTTCCATTTTGCTTAGCAGAAAAAAGCAATGTATCAAGCCAAGTATCAATCTGAGCAGAAGTTGCATTCATTTTTGTAGGATGAGGATCATCAGATAACTGATTAACTTCATTACCAAGCGTCAAACCTTTAAACGCACTCTCCTCTGCAAGCTCATCATTTACTGCGCGAATAAGGTTACATTCAGCATTTACCGCATCGGGATCTACAAACATATTCCCAGAATGCCAAGTAACTATCCAAGAAGGCAAAAAATCAAAGCTAGATAAATGACCTTGCAAAATATCAACATAAACATCTAAACCATTATCGCCAGCTATATGCACCATTTTGCGTAAATCGTCAAGAGCTTTACGATTAATCCACGTTCGATTAGGCTGCATATATGGCCATATTGGAAAAATTCTCACATGATCTAAGCCGAGAGAACTAATTTGCTTAAAATCACTACTAATAGATTCCCAATTCGGATTAAGCCAAGCATGAAACCAATCATGTGAAGGCGTGTAATTTACTCCAAATCTCATTGCCAATTATCCTTTTTTACAAACAACAACATTGTTGTAAGTCATTACTAACTTAAACTGATGTTATAAATTGATTCAATAACGAACAAATTATCCTTTAATTCCACCCTGTTCAAGACCACGGAAGAAGTACTTCTGGAAGCAGCAGAACATTATTATTATTGGAATAAGTGAAACTAATGCACCAGCTGCAATAAGTCGTGGATCTTGAATAAACATACCTTTTAATCTGTTCATTCCCAGAGTAAGTGTGTACTGCTTCTCATCCGAAATCACTATTAACGGCCACAAGAAGTCATTCCAAGATCCAACGAATGCAAAAATACCAATAACTGTCATAGTTCCTTTAACTTGAGGAACACAAATATATAAGAATCTCTGCCACAAATTAGCACCATCTACCATAGCTGATTCTTCTAATTCTTTAGGAATTGATTTAAATGCATTAGTCATCAACAAAATATTTATTGCACCACACAACCCTGGTAGAGCAACAGCAAGCAACGTATTCTGCAAATTCATATTACGTATAATGATGAACTGCGAAATCATAACACCTTCAAGAGGTATAACCATAGTTCCAATAAATATGGAATATACCAGACTACGCCCTTTCCACTTAAGACGTCCAAGTGCATATCCTGCCATTGTGGAAAAAATTACGTTACCTGCGATAGATATAACAGCAACAATCAAGGTATTAATAATATACCTAAAAACTGGTACTTGCTTAAACACAGACCGATAATTATCCAATGTTGGCGTCTTTGGTATTAAATACGGAGGAACAGCATAAACGTTATCTCCCCTTCCTTTAAAAGAAAGAGATAATTCCCAAACAAATGGACCAACAAGAAGCAAGAACATCAAAATCAATACAAGGTATTGAAACGTTTTAACAATAGTTACCCTTGTAGAATGTCTTTGTTTCATTAACGTTCGCCTCGCTTTTCAACAAACCTTTGAATAATTAGGAAGGTACTAACAATTACAAGAACAACTAGAGATATAGCGCTTGCATAACCAGTACGAGCATATATTCCAGTACCTTCGCGCTTAATTAACATGGACATTGTTATATCCATTCCACCAGGACCAGCTGTTCCATTGGTCAACACATAGACTTCATTGAACACGCGAAATGCGGAAATCGTTGAAAGCATAGTAATTAACCACATCGTTCCACGTACTCCTGGCATAGTAACTGAAATAAATTTACGTATTGCTCCAGCACCATCAAGATCTGCAGCTTCATACAAAGATTTATTAATATTTGCCAGCGCGGTCAAATAAATTACCATGTAATAGCCTAAACCTAACCATATAGTAACAAACATTGAGCTAAATAAAATTCCCCAACGATCAGTCAAAAATGGTATTGAGCTATCTATTATATGTGCTGCTTTCAAAACAGAGTTCACTAATCCACTAGAATCTAAGAGATTCGTCCAAATCATACCAACTACTACAGCAGACATTACAACTGGCATGTAGAATGATGTTCTGAAAAATCCCATAATACGTGAATTTCCTTTTACCAGATTCGCAAGAATCAAAGGAAGAATAACCATAAAAGGAACCACGCATACTACATATAACGATGAGTTAATTAATGCAGTCACGAAATATTCGTCCTTAAATAATCTGACGAAATTATCTAAACCCACAAAATGCCCATCGCTTAATAAAGTAGCGTTAGTAAAAGCAAGCTTAAAAGTATGCAACGCCGCAATTATTATGAACACAAAAACAATACAAAATGCTGGAAGAACAAACAAATATGGAGCTAAAATCTTAAAAATACTTCTCTTTCTACCAGCATTGCTAGTTTTATTTATTTTATGACATTGCTTTTTTACTAATTCGCCTAATTTCTGCAATGTCCTAGGTGAGTCAGAGTTGAAATTCGACTCTGACTCACCATTGGCGAAGAGTTTCTTATTACTCAACGCTGTAGCCTTTCGGTAGCGAACTTAGCAGCCTTGTCAAGCGCTTCTTTTGCGGTTTGCTTGCCTTGCATAGCTAAAGCTGCCTGAGCTTGAAGGTTGCCGTAACCATTAGCATCTGTAAATTCTGCTGGTCGAGAAGAATATCCTCTTCTAACCTGATCAAGAGTAATCTTAAGAGCTTTACCTTCAAGAGTGTGGTCATCTAAGCTGCTGAAGTATGGATCATCAAGTCCGCCCTTTGCAGATGGGAACACAGCAGCCTTCTTATCGAAATCAACCTGATTCTTAACGTTGGTAACGAAACGAGCAAAATCAATAGCCTCATCTGGATACTTAGACTTTGAACTAATTCCAAGGAGCTCGAAAGAAAGCGAAGCAGAAATACCATCGTTAGTGATACGAGGACCAACGTCCAACTTAGGATACAAGTCAGGAGCATTCTTCTTAAATCCATCAGCAGAGTATGCAGAACCACCCATAGTAACTAAGTTACCTCTCTGGAAGAAATCAGCTTGCTGACTCCAAGAAGAGTTCAAAGCCTCAGGTGGGATAGCACCTTCTTTGTACAAATCAACAAAGTTCTGCAATTGCTTCACGCCAGCTTTACTGTTGAAAATATACTTGGTGTGATCTTTATTCAAAATTTGTGCACCAGCAGTGACATAATCTTCAGTATTGCTGCCCATTGTTGTACCAAGATAAACACCTTTGCAAGTGGCTGCAACTTTCTTTCCTGCAGCAAAGTATTCATCCCAAGTAGTAGGAATCTTCTTAGAATCTAGACCACATTTTTGCATTAACTCAGTATTCCAATATGTTGGACCATCGTTAACGTACCATGGGACTCCGTAAGAACCTTCTTCAATACCATTTCCTTTAAGTACTGAGGATTTCCATGCACCTTCATAATACTTTTTCTTCAATTCAGGTGCTTTCTTGGAAAGATTAATTAAAGCACCTGCTTTTGCTAAGCCATAAAGAATAGAGCTTGGACCGTCAACAATGTCTGGAAGTTCTCCTGCTGCAGCCTGAGTTGAAAGTTTATCCTCATAACCATCAGATGGCTGATCAGCCCACTTAATCTTTACATTAGGATGAGATTTCTCATACTCGGAAATAAGAGAGGTAAAGTATGGAGTATACTTTTCGTTTTTAAGATTCCAAGTTTGGAAAGTAATCTCTTTTACTCCATTGGCATTATTCGCGCTTCCACATGCTGTTGCAGCAAGCGCCATTGAGACACAGCCTACAATGGCAGCGATTTTCTTCATTGAAAACATACATTTTTCCTTTCTATGAATAAACTCAATCTTCAAGTAAAAGACACTAAGATACGCCTTAAAAAGGGATATCCACACCTCAGCTTCGAGATTTTAATTAGAAGCACTTTATTCAAGACTTAGCGTAAACCAAATTATCACCAGCTTAACTAAAGCGCTTTAGTTGTTAGAATAACACACCTCCTTTAACAATTCAATATTTTTATAAAAGATTTATATATTAATTAGAGTCATATGATTGTGTGACAAACAGAATCCACCATTTGCCACACAATCATAATCACAAAATAATTACATAGACATGTAATTATCCACCTATACCACCAATCTCAATAAATACGAACTACTATAAGTACTAATCACGATGAATACGAATAGTACACAGCTGGAACGGCTTAAGTGACACATGCCATGAATTGTTCTCAAAATACAAACCATGATTCATACCATGCATTTTAGGCTCTTCCATAAGGTCAACCTCCTGCAACTGACAGTTAGAAATATCTTTCGAGAGACTTATATCACCATATGCATATCCACCAGATGCTTCATAAAGCCGAACAATAATATCTCCAGAACAATCATCAGCCAGTTTAATCCAATCGATTACAATAGAGCCACTGACATTCAACAACGAAATAATAGATGAAATATCAGGCAACTCATGTATAACAGGCGAATTAAGTCTAGAAGATTGCTCAAGAACACTATCAATATCAGCATCTGCAACCACAGACCAAGCGAATTCATGTGAACCCTGATCAGTATGCGGATCTGGATACAAAGGAGACGAGAGCAGAGATAAACGAACCATAGTTCCATTGGATGATAGCATATCATCTTTGCAGATTGGACTCACATCAGAACCATAAGTTGACGCATTCACAACAGCCAAAGAATAGGACGAGTCAGAAACACGTACGAAACGGTGAGTGCAACTTTCAAATTTCGCATCATCACTACGAGTATTTTTTGCTATTGGTCGTTCAACCAAGCCATACTGGCACTCATACTGGGCTTTCATACTACACACAGATAATGGAACATCAACTTTCAGGAACTGCTCAGACGTACACCATTCAACATTTGCCTTAAAATCAACATTCTTCGAATCTGGTTGCAAAGTAATAACAGTATGAATCACAACAGAACCATGACGAGCAACCGTTTGCACAATAGCTCCACCAGTTTCCAGATGACTTACAGATTCAATTGACGAGTCATCAATAGGAGAACTAGTCAAAAATGCATCACGCTGAATATCCCACGCATCCCAATGGAACGGTTGATCCTTCAAAAGCTCATAACGTCCCATTCTAGAGCCGCTAGGAATAAGTTCGCGGTTTAACGCAATATCCTTAATAGAAGTTATAGTCCCATCAGGCTGAACAGTAATATGCAATCTGTTATTAACTAATTCTACAATCCCATCATCACCCTGATGAATTTCCGTCTCTTTCGCTTTTAATTGTTCATGCGATTCAGCACTAGAAAGTGACCATGAACCTTTTCTAGAACTATCATACGTAAGTATTTTCGCATTTCGAAGCAACTTTATCGTAGGATTAACATCATGTATTGCATTGACTAAACCATCTATAAGCTCATGTAACCTAGCAATATCTCTCTGATATTCCTCTCTAGCTTGACGACAAACCCATGCAATAGCAGAACCCGGAAGAATATCATGGAACTGGTTCAATAATAAAGTCTTCCAAATTCTAGTAAGCTCATCGTTATTGAAACGATATTCTGGCGCATACACTCGAGCTAAAACAACAAGATATTCAGCCACGCGCAACAATGATTCCTCCATGCGGCAATAACGCTTCATATCTTGCTGAGAAGTAAGAGTTTTCCTGTGCAACTCTAAATACAGCTCACCCTTGAATACTGGTGTATCACCATTTGAATCATCAACAATATCTTCGCGTATTTTTTCAAACAACTCATCAGGAGTGCCGAAATCAACTCTAGGAGCACCCTCTAAATTGCGATCACGCCTAATGCGAGCAGTCATTTCACGAGTAGGTCCGCCACCGCCGTCACCAAAACCGTACAACAATATTGCATGATCAGATAAATCTTTATCCAAGAAATTGCGCTGAGAATAAATCAACTCATGCATGCTCACAGGAGAACAATATGTATCAGATGGCGGGAAATGAGTTAAAATCCTAGACCCGTCCACTCCCTCCCAAAGGAAGGAATGATGAGGGAATTTAGTGGTATCATTCCAGGAAATCTTTTGAGTTAAAAACCAATCAAAACCGGCGCGACGAGCGAGTTGAGGCCATGCACCAGTATAACCAAAACTGTCTGGAAGCCAAATGCCATGCGGCTCAACACCAAGATGTTCCTTAAAATAGCGCTTACCAAAAGTCATTTGGCGAATTAAAGATTCGCCGCACGGCATCATACCATCAGATTCAACCCACATACCTCCAACAGGTATAAAACGTCCTTCCTTAATCCTATTTTTCATACGCTCAAACAAATCAGGATGTTCGTTTTCCAGCCACTCATATTGTTGGGCAGAACTCATAGCATAAGTAAAATCAGGATCCTCATCCATAAGAGCTAAAACGTTAGATACTGTGCGTGCAACCTTTCTATGAGTCTCACGCACAGGCCACAACCATGCTGAGTCAATATGAGCATGCCCAACAGCAATATGCCTTAGAGAACTTGCCGCCGCAGGCTGACTTAATACATTAGACAACATATTACGAGCATTTTGAATAGTAGAAGAATCATGTTCATCATATGCATTTAAGGAGCGCTGTAAAGCTTTAGCTAGTTTCCAGTAACGCGGATTATCGTCATTCAATTCTCGCATCAAAGAACTTACAGTCTCAAGATCCATATAATAATCAAAAATATTACGATTAAAAACGGTAACGTCAACATATTTCAACATATATTGGCATTCTGTATTTCCAGTCGCACACTCACCTAAATCCGTAGGAGAAAATGGAGTAGGTCCTTCAACATATGGATTTGATGCAGCTTCCATGTATAGAATAAAATTACCATCGTTATCCAGATCGATATTACTAGTACCATCTGAATCAATTAATGGAATCCAAGAATTACGAGGATTAGCTGTCTTTATAGCAGTACCGTCTGCACGATACACCAATCCTTCTGATTGAAAACCAGGACCACGCGAAGAAAGCCATCCAAGATCAACATTTAGCTCAACTTTACGACCCTTTACCTTTGAAAGATCAATCGACCCTGATATCTCAAACCACGTTGTGCTCCAAGTTGTTCCCCAAACACCAGGAACGTTAAATGGAGTAAAGTCAATCAATCCAGACTTCACTTGTTTAATAAAAGAGTCAGCAGGGATAGGCTCTCCCGGAATATCATAAGAACGCAAATTACAATGCGATACAACAGAATGAATGTATGGCTTCACTCGCTGCTGCATTACACGATTACAACGATCCAGCTGCTGCTTTGGCAATAAGAACATTGGCAACCTCTCCTTCGAAGTTTATAATAATTAGTGCGTTTATTGATTATTAGGTTTTATTTAGAAATCATAATCATCTAAAGCGCTTTAGTTTGTTCACATTGCATCATTGTACACCTTTGGACTTATCGGCGTGTCTTCAAACATGCCAATGAATTTTAGAAATTAACTACTATTTTCTTTTCTATTTTCCAACAATGAACTAAACTGGTTTAGTACACCAATGAAGGTAGACATAATTGAAGAGATAACACAAAGAAAATAAGCATATGTAATTACAAAAATACGGGTTACATCTCGATCTTTAAATTGAAGGGCTGAACATGGAACTTATTCAAAACAACTGCACACCTAATAACACGCTTCCCATATCAATAAAAGGATTGATAGGCAAAATATACGAATGCTGTGGGATTAAAAATAAAAAATGGGCGGAAACATTTGAATGTGCAATAACTAATACATGGATTCGCACATTGAACACTCACGAAAACAACACCACATTTGTTATAACAGGAGATATACCAGCAATGTGGCTACGCGATTCAAGCGCACAAATACGCCCCTACCTTCTTTTAGCGAAAAACGACCCCAACATTGCAAACACAATAGCAGGCGTTTTAAGACAACAATTCATTTATATAAACATAGACCCGTATGCCAATGCTTTCAACGAAGAACCAAACGGAGCACATTGGGACGCTAGTGACAAATCCGACTTTTCATCAGCATGGGTTTGGGAAAGAAAATTTGAGTTGGACTCTTTATGCTACCCAATACAATTAGCATGGCTTTTTTATCTTAATACAAACCGTACAGATCATTTTGATTCATCATTCATTCAAGCAGCAAAAACGATCTTAAATACACTTCAAGCTGAACAAGACCATGCAAATTCGCCATATTTCTTTACACGAAACTGCGACATACCTACAGAATCATTAATCAACAATGGGCGCGGAACAGCAATAAAAAATACTGGAATGGTGTGGTCTGGATTCCGTCCAAGCGATGATGCATGCACATACCACTATCTAGTACCAGCAAACATGTTTGCAACAGTAATACTCGACTATTTACAAAAGATTTTTACCTATGTAATACCTAATAAAGATCTCAAGCAGAAGGCAGAAAAATTATGTAACGATATTCGAAAAGGATTAATAGAATACGGAAAATGCACCAATACAGAAGGAAAAGAAATCTGGGCCTACGAAGTAGACGGACTAGGAAATAAATTAATAATGGATGATAGCAACGTTCCTAGTTTATTATCGGCGCCATATCTTGGATATTGTGCTATTGACGATCCAACCTATTTGGCTACTCGAGAAACAATTCTAAGCGAAGAAAATCCATACTACTACCGAGGATCTTTAGCACAAGGCATAGGATCCAACCATACACCTAAAAACTACATATGGCCAATCGCATTATGTATACAGGGATTAACAACAAACAATAAACAAGAAAAAGAACAAATCCTCAATACGCTTGTAAACATAGATGCTGGCACGCATATGATGCATGAGGGAATAAATGTGGACGATTCTACACAATTCACAAGACCATGGTTCTCTTGGGCAAATATGATGTTCTGCGAACTTCTGCTTAATTATTACGGATTCAACATAAAAATCTAAAAATTTTAAACTCTCGTCAACAGATTTAAATAACACATGACTCTGTTGATTCAATTTTAAAATTACAATCTACGAAAGGACAATAATGCAAGATTTTGAAACAACTAAATATGCGTTTGGCACACAAGCCAACAGAATATTCATGGCAGAACAAACAAAACAATTACTTGATTTCGCAAAAAACTTCCCAGCACCAATAGGAGGGTCGGGATGGCTCAACACAGACGGATCACTAGATAAAACACGCGGAGTACAAACATGGATTACAGCACGAATGACTCACGTTTACTCAATAGGAGAAATGTTAGGATACACAAAAGCGAATCAACTTGTTGAACGCGGACTCGACGGACTATTAGGTCCTTTACACGACAACGAACACGGAGGATGGTATCCACAAGTAAGTTGGAACAAAGAACCTGAAAAAGACAAAATTTGTTACACTCACGCATTCGTTATACTAGCCGCATCAAGCGCACTACTAGCAGGACATGAACGCGCAAAACAATTATTAGAAGATGCATTAAAAGTATTCGATAAATACTTCTGGAATAATGAAATAGGTTTAACAGTAGATACATGGGATACAAGCTTCAATAAGCTTGATTCTTATCGCGGGCTTAATGCAAACATGCATACAACAGAAGCATTTCTTGCAGTAGCTGATAGCACAGGAGATGAAAAATATAGAGAACGAGCAAAGCGAATAATCAACCACGTAATCAATTGGGCATCTAACAATAATTGGCGAATACCAGAACATTTCAACGATCAATGGCAAGCAGACTTAGAATATAATAAAGACAAAAAAGATGACCAATTTAAACCATACGGCGCAACACCAGGTCATGGAATCGAATGGTCAAGATTAATACTCCAATGGGCATACAGTTACTATAAGGAAGATTGCAAACAGCGAAGAGAAGCATTAAACGCTGCAGAAAATTTGTTTAACCAAGCATTAAAAGATGGATGGAATGCTGACGGACAACCAGGTATCGTATACACAACAGACTGGAATGGAAAGCCTATAGTCCACGACCGTATGCATTGGACACTAGCAGAAGCCATTAATACATCATCAACACTTTACAGAATCACTAAAAATAAGCAATATGCTACTTGGTATAAAGAATTCTGCAAATATCTAGACCACTCAGTCATTGATCATGCTAACGGTTCGTGGTTCCATCAACTCGATGATAAAAACAATGTTTTAAATACTGTATGGCCAGGAAAATCAGACGCTTATCATGCTTTCCAATCCACTCTGATTCCATTTATAGATCCAACGTGTTCTATAGCAAGCGCTATATACAGAGAGCAACTTGATTAATAATAAAATATTGTTAATTTATTAATTTAATAATCCACATTGCAGTTAAATCTGCAGTGTGGATTATTTCATCACATACACTCCAAGCATTCCACAAATACATACCAAAATATAAAAATAAGAAACGTTAAAAAGCAAAGTAAACAGCATTAAGATGTAAATACAATACTGATACATCTTATAGAATTTGCGACTGAAGGTTTTTTCGAGCGCTTTCCATTTTAGTGATTTGACCTAAAAGATTAAGCTTTTCTTGACCATCAGGAAGCTTACTCATACGAACTTTAAAAGCTCCGATTTTTCGCATAAAACCAACGTCTAGAAGTTTAATAAGCAACTCGTTTGCATATTTTTGCTCTTCTTCACTAGGAACGCGCAAAAGATCAGATGGTCCGCCTTTAGTGCCTTCGCCACCATAGTCGTAAGCAGCCGACGAGTTAAGCGAAGAAGCCCCACTTAAGCCCTTATTAAAAGACAATGGAAGAGGCATTACAGAAAGCTCGTTAATAACGCCTTCTAGCATTGGACCAGCAGCTTTAGTTATAATATGAAGCCACAATCCTTGACTTGCATTTGAAGTAGGCAATCCCCCAGCTGCCACAAAAGCCTGAAAAAGCGTTCTAAAAACTGGCGTAATAAAATTATTCAAAGTAAGCTGCGCAAAAAGCTGACTGTTAAACGCTAAAGGAGATTGCATAAGAACAGCCATAAATTGCTGCTCACACATAAACACAGAATCGTCAACCTTATAATAGCTTTGATTTTTGTACGCACTCCTAGACATAGCGGTTTTTATAGCAGCTTCATTCATACTCTGCGAACGCTGATCAAACACGCGAGAATCCGAAGAAACGCCAAAAGAATAACCTTTAGAATAAGCATCATCGTCTACAACGTGCAATCGCCTTCTAGCAGACTCCACTTCCCTACGCATAACGTCTAGATCAACACCAATATTTCTAACGGCTTTCCTAGTATACAAGTCCAACAAAGACCTGTCTCGAATTTGCGCAACAAGAGGAGCAACCGCCTTAACAGCCCCCATCTGACCTGTTGCAAAAGTCGTGTCAAACTTACGAATAACAGTGTCAATTACAAAATCGTAAAGAGGATTAGCGCGCGAAATCAAAGAACGAACAGCCTCGTCTCCCCTTTGAATACGCAAATCGCAAGGGTCTAAATTGTTATCTGCAACAGCAACAAAAGTCTGTGTCAAAAACGCTGAATCTAAGCCAAAAGCATGCAACGCAGCTTTCTGGCCAGCCGCATCCCCATCAAAAGTAAAAACAATACGAGAACTAACTTGCTGACCCTCTACTTTTACAGGTCCTACAAGCTGAATCGCTCCCAAAGAATCGTCTGCAATAAGACGGCGAATAATCTTCGCATGCTCCGCGCCAAAAGCCGTTCCACAAGTTGCAACAGCAGTATCTACACCAGCTAAATGGCAAGCCATAACATCCGTATAGCCTTCCACAATCACAACTTGACGCTTTTTAACAATATTCGACTTAGCAATGTCAATTCCATAAAGAACTTGCGTTTTTCTATACAACACAGTGTCTGGAGTGTTAATGTATTTTGCGCTAATAGAATCGTCATCGTAAAGCTTTCTAGCACCAAAACCCAAAGTTCTGCCTGTAGAATCGCGAATAGGCCACGTTAATCTGCCGCGAAAATAATCGTAAATTCCGCGCTGACCTTGGCGCGCTAAACCTGCATCCAATAATTCTTGACGAGTAAAGCCTTTATTAGACAAATATCTAACTAGAGTATCCCAACTATTCGGCGCATATCCGCAACCAAAACGTTCACATTGAGCTTGAGTAAAATTACGTCCAGCAAGCAAACTACGAGCTGGAGCTGCTTCTTTAGAGTTGATTTGGGACACGAAAAAACGCTGAGCTTCCTCATTTGCTTCTATAAGACGAGCACGCTTTGAACCTGCGTGAGCACTATCTTTACCAGCTTGCGACTGGTCATAATGAACTTCAACATGGTATCGATCTGCCAACAGTTCTACTGCCTCGCGAAAATCAATGTTTTCTTTTTGCTCAACATACTTAAAAACATCTCCGCCAGCACCACAACCAAAGCAATGCCAGACACCTAAGCTTGGACGAACGCTAAAACTAGGCGTTTTTTCATCGTGAAACGGGCAAAGCCCTACAAAAGTACCCGTTCCAGAAGGCTTAAGCGTAACAGTTGCAGACACAATATCGTACAAATCTGCAGCAGCGCGCACACGCTCAACGTCTTCTTTTACAATCATTCCAGCCATAGTCTCTAGCTTATCGCAAGCCGGAGGCTATAGACACTCTATACTAGAAAGAGTTGATTTAACACAAAGCGGCATGAAGAGCTGTAGCAGATCCATCTGTAAGACTTGCAACTTGATCAATCGCAACTCTTAAACGCTCGTCATCGCTAGAGCAAGCATTCCAATCGCTTATAAACACAGATTCCATAGCATCGTGTGCTCGCGGAGACTTGCTCATAAACACCTCTACCAAATCCGTTAGAATCTTTTGCTCACGCCTATAAAACTCGCGCTCTCTAGGTTGGATTATAAAATGCACAGCCAAGCTTTTAAGAACGATTATCTCGTAAGATGTTTCTGGCGGAATCACAACGTTTGCGCGGTAGCGAATTAAAGCGCCGTTCCCATATTTTTCTCGAGTTGCTCGCTCAACAGAACTTGCAAACCTTCCGATTAAAGCACTCGTAATATTCTTTAAATGAGCGAGCGACCTTCTAGAGCCGTCAAAAGAATCAGGGAACATGTTAAGAGCACGCAAACGCTTAAAAGCTGCCAAAAGACTATCCGCATCCCACTGGCTACCGTACCAATTATGAGCTTCTTGAACAATTTGATCTGCAACGCTTGAATCCCAAACAAGCTCCGTGTTAAAAGCGCCAGTCACAATCGCATCTTCAATATCGTGAACACTGTATGCAATATCGTCGGAAAGATCCATAATTTGGCACTCCATAGGCTTCGATTCGCGTGGAGAGCCACTTTTTAGCCAATCAAAAACTTCTCTATCGTCTGGGTAAACGCAGAATTTTAGATCACGCTCGCCTTTATCGTGCGCTTTTGCTTCATCAAAACCCCAAGGATATTTAACAGCAGCATCCAAGCTTGCTCGCGTAAGATTTACGCCTGCGCTAGCTCCATTTTCTCTAAAAACTTTAGGCTCTAAACGCGTTAAAAGTCTAAGAGTTTGAGCATTTCCTTCAAAACCACCAATATTGCTTGCGATTTGAGCAAGCGCACGCTCGCCATTGTGACCAAAAGGAGGATGACCTAAGTCGTGAGCTAAGCAAGCGCAATCTACAACGTCTGGATCCGCGCCAAGCATCGCAGCAATCTGGCGACCAATTTGCGCAACTTCCAACGTATGTGTTAAACGCGTGCGAGCAAAATCGTCGGAGCCTGCTACAAGTACTTGACTTTTAGCACCAAGCCTTCTAAGCGCTGAAGAGTGGATTATTCTTGCTCTGTCTCGCTCAAACGGTGTGCGAGCGCGCGTGTGATGAGGCTCGCTAGCCCATCTCTCAGTATCGTGCAAACTGTATTCGCCAACAACTTCGTTATCGGAAGCAATCACCTCATCACACATTAAAAACCTCTTCTTCTAAATCACAAGTAGCAAATCGCAAGATCGCTAAATCAAGCTTTTTTCATCCAACATTTTTATGTCTTTTTCAGGCAAAACTTCGTAAGCATTCTTATACAATCGAGGAACTCTAGGACCTATGCCAGTCATAATCTCGTAGCTTATTGTTCCTGCAGCTGCTGCCCAATCGTCTGCCGTCGGTTCCGCATATTCAAGACCCCTGCCTGGACCAAAAAGCCTGACTGTATCTCCTTCTTTAACCCCAAGCTCTTTAGCGCTGCCTTTTAAGTCAACAATAAATTGATCCATGCAAACGCGCCCCGAAACGTGCAAAATCCTAGCACCGTTATTAGTTTCCACGCGCACGGGTCCTCCAGGCTTATCAACATGCCGAGATCCTTGCATATCAAATCCGCTAGCGGCGCGCAAAATGCCATCCGCATAGCCAAGTGGAACGATTGCTGTGCTTGTATTATCTGGCGTTAAATACGTGCGGCCGTACGAAATGCCGTGACCTGCTTCTACAGATTTAACTGTTCCTAATTGCGCTTGTAAAGTCATAGCTGGGCGCAAGTCGTAAGTTTGAGGCGCTCCCATAACAGGGTCTGGCTCGTATCCATATAATCCAATTCCTGGGCGAACAAGCTCAAATCGTATCTCTGGCCTGTTAAGAGTTGCAGCTGTATTAGCTAAATGTCGGATTTTAGACTCCAACCCAGCTTCGCGCATTCTTCGAGTAAAATCGTGGAATTGCTCAATCTGCCTATCTGTAGACGCCACAAACTCTGGAACGTCTGGGCAATCAGCAACAGCCAAGTGACTCCATTGACCAATAACTTCGATTAATCCCTGGCTAGAATATTCACTAAGTTTTTCTAAAGCAGCATTAAAACCTGCAGGCGTAAAACCGTTTCTGCCGAATCCCGTATCTACCTTAACGTGCACGCGTGCAGCGGCACCAACCGATTTAGCAGCGAGCGCAACAGCGTCAATGGAATCAAGAGATCCAACAGAAATATCAATATCTGCGTTTATTAAATCAGCAAAAAGAGACGTTGGAGCACTAGTAAGCCATGTAAGAATACGGCATCTGCTTGAGTCAATTCCACATGTGCGAAGTCGCAAAGCCTCATAAGGCTGAGCTGTGCCAAGCCAAGTTGCTCCTCCTGCTAAAGCTGCAAGCGCACTAGGAATAAGCCCGTGACCATAAGCGTCTGCTTTAACAACTCCCATAACTGCTGGCGACTTTTGCCCAGGCTGCAAATCTTTAGAAACACGCTCAACAAGCGTTCTCATATTATCTCTTAGCGCTTTTAAATCAACGATTACCTGCCCTGGGTATGTACTCAAGGCGCGAGCATAGTTTTCTTGCAAAATCGTTTGTATACTCGAATTTTTACACATATCTCACGCCTTTACTTTTAGTTTTTACTTTATTTTTTTATATCTACTATATATGCAACTAATTTTGACTTACGTTTTGATACAGCTAATACCGTATTTAATACCGTATTACATGATTATGCGAGCGCAACCATTGATACGCGATTCTAGTTGCGCTATGTGCGCGATCTGGAATTACAACAAGACCACACTTGCTAAAGCCTTCTCGCAAAATAACTTTTTGCATAATCAAGTTGTCGGGATGAGTGTCGATTCTAACATTAGAGTAGTTGAGTTTAGCCCATTTTAAACACTCGCTTGCCATTTTTGGTCTAACTCCCGAAGATGCAAGTCGATGGATTGTAACGTATGGCAAAACGTCATCTAGCCACGCTCCGTCGATCTTTGCATAGACTTCATCAAGCCCCTCGCACAGTGCAAATTGCGCCAAAATGCGCTCATCGCCAAAGTCTGGATCCGTGTCTACAAGAAGATTAAAACGATTCAAACGAATATCTTCTATAACACTAGACGTCAGAGGAAAACGATCTCCCCATTGATGAGGATTACCATTATTTGCCATAAATACTCTTGCTCTCTCATAAATATTTTCAATATCTTTTAGATCGCTAAGAGTTGCTTTCCTCAATCTTATATCACACATACACCCCCCTATGCTTAGAATATAGCGATTTTACAGTCTTACACAAGCAAAGTCTTACACAATCGAACGAAACGAATCACACAATCTTGCGTTCAAAAGGATCGGAACTAATGCCCTTATCTAAAATATCTTTACACCATTGACGCGCTCCGAACAAGCTATGATCTCGGTAGTTTCCGCAAGACTCAATAGTTGTAGCTGGAACATCATCCCAAGTAGCTTTATACGCAATAAATTCAAGCGATTCCTTCAACGCGCGCGCAACATCTTCCGTGCTATGAGTGCCCCAAGTTAAAAGATGGAATCCTGTGCGGCAACCAAATGGAGAGCAGTCAATGTAGCCTTCAATACGCTGACGCAAAAGAACAGCAATAGTGTGCTCAATCGTATGCAAAGCGCCCGTAGGAATAGCCTCTTGGTTAGGCTGAGTTAAGCGAATATCGTAGTTAGAAATAACATCTCCATTCGGGCCTTTTTGAGTGTCAATATAGCGAACATATGGAGCCTTAACTTTAGTGTGGTCAAGCTCAAAGCTTTCTGGACGAGGAGTCGGCTGATTGTTTTGATTTTCGCTCATTTTATCTTTCCTAACTTATATTCATGCGCAAAATATATGCGTAAATAACGATTACTAAATAATATTAGACGCTATTCTTGCCAAACACACATAAATGCGAATTTAAAAATATTTTTTATTGACTTATTAACTTATAAGACTTACATATACAGAATATACAGACTTACAAAGTAGCAGCATCAATAAGTTCACGCGTGTAACTATGTTTTGGATTAGTCAAAATTTGATTTACACGCCCCGATTCAACAACAACGCCATCTTTTAGAACAACAACACTAGACGCTAAATGCTGAATCATACCAAGATCATGGCTAACGAATACGCATGCCATATTAGGGCGATTTGCGCGAATCACATTAAAAGCATCTAAGATTCTTGTACGTTCAGCAACATCGATTGCGCTCATTGGCTCATCCGCAACCAAAACTTTAGGATTATTGATTAGCGCTCTAGCAATCGCAACGCATTGAGCTTGTCCGCCCGAAAGCTCGCAAGGGTATCTTTTGCCAAAAACATTAGGATTTAATCCAACTAAATTCAAAACATCATCTACTTTAGAGTCAATAGCATGTGAATCAACATCACGTGAATCAACAATATTTGAGTCAGAACTCATGTTTTTACGCCATATTTCAAGCGGTTCAGCAACGCTTTTTCTAACTGTCCAACGCGGATCTAAAGCCGCAAAAGGATGCTGAAATACAAGCGAACATTGTCTTCTCATATTTGCGTAAGCAGAGTCTTTTACACTTGATTTTTTAGCGTTTTTAGCAGTTTCGACAACTTTGCCGCAATACTCTATTCTTCCTTCGCTTATTTCTTGCAATCCAAGCAAAGAGCGAATCAAAGTTGTTTTACCACTTCCCGATCCGCCAATTAAAGCTAAAGATTCGCCAACTTTAAGATTAAAGTCCACGCCTTTTAATGCTTCAACGCGGGTCTTTGAGCTTCCTAAAACAACGTGAACGTTTTTAGCTTTAAAAATGCAATCATCTTTAGAAGAATTATTTTTATTTAAATCATTCTTATTTAAATCGCTTTTACTATCAAAACTTGAATTATTCTTATCAAAATTCAAATCATTTTTACTAAGACTTAAATCATTTTTACTAAGACTTAAAGCGCGCGCCGCAAGAACAAGCTGTTTAGTAGAGCGAACCTTAGGATTTTCTAGCAATTCACCAACACGCGCGCTATCGACTAATCGCCCAGAATCCAAAACATAGCAACGAGTAGCAGTGCGAGAAAGAACCGAAAAATCGTGAGTAACAAAAAGCATTGAAGCGCCCATATTATCAACTAAAGAAGTGAGCATATTCACAACATCTTTTTGTGTAACAGAATCAAGAGCAGTAGTCGGCTCATCCGCAAGAATCAACTTAGGGCAAGTTATAAGAGCTGTAGCAATCCCAACTCGTTGCATTTGACCGCCCGAAAGCTCAAAAGTGCGCTTATTTAAAATATTTGCGTTTAAACCAACTTTTTCAAGCATAACTTTAACGCGATTTTGAATATCGTCTTCGTCTAAATTGTAATGAAGCCTAAGAGGTAACGCGATTTGCTCGCTAACATTCATAATAGGGTTAAGAGCACGATCCGCTTGCTGAAAAACAACGCCAACATACTTGCCACGAATGCGCGCAAGCGCAGAATCGTTAGCGCCAACAGTTTGGGCATTGCCAACATGGCAAGAGCCAGTGATTTTGCAATTAGAAGGAACTAAGCCAATCGCAGCTCTTAAAAGCATTGATTTACCAGAGCCAGAAGATCCAACTAACCCAACGCGCTCGCCATCTTTAACGTTAAGTGAAACATCACTTAAAATGCGCGAAGATCCAATGCTAAGAGATAATCCTTTTACATCAAGACTCATTCTTAGACTCCCTATTTGCTGGATTTGTAACACTTCTTAAAACATCACCCAAAAGATTAAGAGCCAAAACTGTTAAAGTGACAACAAGACCAGGCCATAAAGCCGCAAGCGGATAAACATGAATCAAAGTAACCGAAGTAGAAAGAACACGACCCCAACTCGGCACTCCCGAAGGAACACCAACACCTAAATAAGTCAATCCGCTTTCCGCTAAAATAACAGTTCCTGCCGAAAGCGAAAGCTGAACGGAAGCAATAGGCAAAATATTAGGGAGAACATGCTTTAGTAGAACGTAACTTCTGCTAGCTCCATTAGAAATCGCGCAATCAACATAGTTGGACTTAAGAACAAGAACAGCACTTGGTCGCAAAATACGAGCAAGATTTAAGCCATATCCAAATCCGCATGCAAGCATAATTACAAGAACGGATGCTCCAAGAGGCACAGCAAGCATAAGCGCGATCAAAACTGTAGGAATGGAAATTAAAGCGTCTACTGCCATAATACTTACGGAACGAATTTTTTGAACGCGGCAAATCGTAAAACTCAAAATCACAAACCCAACAACGCTTGCAATCGCAACCGTTGAAATAACAAGCAAAATCTCTACTCTAGAACCAGCCATAAGCCAACTAAGCATATCTGCACCCGTGCCATCTGTGCCAAGCCAATGCTTTAGCGAAGGCTTTTGCCATACCTGGTAGCCGTTTGTTTCTAGAAGAGAATAAGGCGTCCACACAAAAGAAAGAGCAGCTACAAAAATCCACAAGCACAAAATAATGCAAACGAATTTTCCAGTAACTCCGTGCCAAATGCGTCTTAAAAACTTAATCATTGTTTGAAGCACTCCCCACTTGAATCACTGCTCGAATCATTCACTACTCGAATCTTGGCTAAGTCTTGAATCCAGCAAACGATGCAACACGTCAATCGCAAAACCAACAAGCAAGAACAATGCAGAAAGCATAAAAAGATTGCCTTGAACAGATATAAGATCTCGCAAACCAACATCTCTCACAAGACCCATACCCATTCCAGGAAGCGAAAACAGATTTTCAATAACCATTACGCCCATAATCATATGCGCAAAAGTCAAGCCGATTACAGATACAAGCTGCGGCAACGCTAATCGCAAGCCAACTCGCCAAATCATTTGCTTTTTAGTCATTCCACAAGCCATAGCTTGCAAAGCAATGTCACTATTAGAAATCTGCTCTAATGATGCTGCAGTGTAACGCATAAAACCAGATCCAACAATAATGCCAACTGTTAGCGCTGGAAGAATCAAAGACAAAAATGCGCTACCAAAATCTCGCCAGCCGTCTGTTGGAAAACCTTGAGTAGGGAAAAACTCCACCAAACCAATGCCCTTGCCAAAAATCATGATTAAAATCATTCCACCCCAAAGAGCTGGAACAGATCCTGCTGTAATAGCACAAAACCTTGCGACTACTTGCGAAGCCTTACCAGAATGCAAAACTTGCAAGCATCCCAGAGGAATACCAATTGCGAGCGCAATTAAAAGTCCAAGGAAAATAAGTGGAAAAGTTATACTAGCACGCATGGCAATAGTGGATGCAACGGAGCGACCCGTAAGCATTGAAACACCAAAATCGCCTCTAAAAACGCCAAAAATCCACTCTAAATATTGAACAAAAAGGGGCTTGTTTAATCCTAAATCGCGTCTTAATTGCTCAACTTTGCCATCTGGCGCATTTAAGCCAGCCATAACTTGAGCAACGTCTCCAGGTAAAACTCTAAGAGCAAGAAATACGATTGCAGAAATAAATAGCAGCGCTACAAAAAACAACGCGATGCGTCGAAGAATCATGCGCTTCATACAAACCCCTTACTTAATCTAGTGTTTTCCGCATTTGTTCCCTTTTTGGTCGATTGGGGAAACAAACGCGGGAAAGTTTTACTGCTTTTGTTTACCAAATGAGCCAAAACGTAAACAAAAGCAAGAAAAAAGAAACAAACGCGGGCAATTTTTCAGAGCAAATCAGCTAAGTCTAGAGCAAATCACTTAAGTCGCAAGTTGTATAGCGGCAAAAGAACTTGATTAATGTCAAAAGGCATACCTTCAAGATTCTTTACCTTAGCTGTAACAACCTTATAATTAAGCAACCAATCCGCAGGAGCATCCTTGCTAACGATTCTCGCAGCCTTAGCAAGAAGCTTATTAGACTCCTTAGTATTCGCACAAAGCATTGCCTTAGCATACAAATCCTGAACCTGCTTATTGTTGTAACCGTAGTAATATTTAGGATCTGCCCACTGTCCAAAATCATGGCTTTCATTGTGATCTACCATAGACAAATCGTAGTTTTTATTGTTATAAACGTCGTGAAGCCAAGTAGTAAACTCAACAATGTTTACCTTCAGATCAATGCCAATCTGCTTTAGCTGAGACCTCAACTGGTCACCAAGTTGCGTTCCATAAATATTCGGGTACGTAAGTGAAAGATGCAAAGGATTTGATTCACTAAAACCAGCTTCCTTCATCAATGACTTAGCGCGCTTAACATCATGAGTGTAAATATTAGTCAAATCCTCATAACCTGGGTCAAGAGAAGGAATTGGACCACCCAACAAAGCATCCGTGCCTCCGCGTGAAGCAATAATTTGCTTATGGTCAATCGCATATCGAATCGCTTGGCGCACGCGCTTATCTTTAGTTCGTTCACCATTCATGTTCATAGCAAGCACAAATTTATCGGTGCTGTTTCCAGCTTTAACCACATAGCGCTTTGTATCCGCTTTAAAAGTCTTAGCAAGCTGACCGGAAATAGGCGCCAAAGCTTGAACAGCTCCAGAAGAAAGAGCATCTACAGCAGCAACATCATCCACAAAGTAGCGAACAACAACTTTTGATGTTCTAGGCTTATTAATACCCTTGTAGCATGGATTTGCCTTTAACACAACGCGGTCATTCGGTACAAACTTTTCTACCAAATACGGGCCAGATCCAACAGCTTGAGTTTTAGCATCATAATTCGCAAGCTTATCGAAGACTAATCCAGCTCTAGAGCACAATGCCCACAAAAGTTTTGCGTTTGGTTCTTTAAGCTTGATTTCAAACGTGTAATCATCCTTAGCTTTAGCGGATTCAACTTTTCCAACCATGTTTGATCCGCGATACTTCTTTGCAACAAGCTCGTTAAAAGACCACTCAGCATCTTTAGCCGTAAGCTTGTGCTTGTTAGAAAACACGACTCCCTTACGCATGTGGAACGTGTACTTTAAGCCATCTTTGCTAATTTCCCAACTCTTTGCAAGTGATGGAACAACCTTATTTTTAGTATTTCTAGCTACAAGACCTTCATACACGTTTCCAATCAACAACTGTTCTAAGGAAGAGCCAGATTGATTACGAATATCAAGATTTGTAGGAGCAAGTTTTAGTCCAATTGACACAGTTTTATTTGACACTTGTGTAGAGGATGTTTGACTTGCAGGATTTTTTTGCGGACCTGTAAACGTTGCAATAATAGCGCTAACCACTGCAATTACTACGATTGCTACAGAAACAAGCCAGAATTTTCCTAAACCACGCTTATTAGTTTTATATCCCCTTTTAGACGCAGCGTTAAGCGAAGCATCTGTACTAGAACTAAATTGCGATTGTTCTGCGTTTTCTTGCCCATAGAATTTATCGGTCGCGTCGTTATTGTACGCGCCATCTTTGGGTTCTTTGTTATCCATCCAACAAACCTTTCTGGATTGTAATTAGATACATTATTTATATTTAATTTATATTTATTCTGTTTTACAGCTCGTCGCTTTATCTAGCTGCAACTTTCGCAACCATAAAGTCAACGGCAAACACAATCGTATCCGATTCACAAGTCAAACAAAGATGTGGTGAGTCTAAACAACACATTGCATATTTACATTGCATATTTACATGATTTTTCAGATATTTTAAGCCTATTTTATTGCCATATATCCTACGAATGTGGTTAAATGCCAACAGACGTAAACTTGCAAACATGCGCAAAATCCTAAAAAGATTAGAATCACGCTAGCTTGCATATTAACAAAATACATACGTTTAATAGCATGTGTTTAATAGATGCATGAAAATGTGTAGTATAACACTGTACAACATAAAAATGCGTTTAATAGGTTTAGTAAAAAGCGAGGAATAATGGCTGAGAACCTGAATACTACAGTAACCGTGAACGAATCCTCGGATCCGCAGAATAAAGGCAGCGAGGACCGCACTGCTCTAAATCGCCAGCTTGCACAAATGCTTAAAGGCGGCGTAATTATGGACGTTACTACTCCAGAGCAGGCACGAATTGCTGAAGATTCTGGAGCTTGCGCAGTTATGGCTTTGGAGCGTATTCCTGCTGATATTCGCGCAGCTGGCGGAGTTTCTAGAATGAGCGATCCAGCTATGATTCACGGAATTCAAGAAGCTGTGTCTATTCCTGTTATGGCAAAATGCCGTATCGGTCACTTTGTTGAAGCGCAGGTACTTGAGGCTATTGAGATTGATTACATTGACGAAAGCGAAGTGCTTAGCCCAGCTGATGATGTTTACCACATCAATAAGCGCGATTTTGCTGTGCCTTTCGTTTGCGGCGCTAAGGATTTGGGTGAGGCTTTGCGCAGGATTAACGAAGGCGCTTCCATGATTCGTACTAAGGGTGAGCCTGGAACTGGCGACGTTATTCAAGCTGTGCGCCACATGCGCATGATGAATTCCGCAATTCGTAAGCTTACAAGCATGCGCGAGGATGAGCTTTTTGAGGAAGCTAAGACTTTGCGCGTGCCTTTCGATCTCGTAAAGTACGTTGCACAAAACGGCAAGCTTCCTGTTGTTAACTTCGCTGCTGGCGGTGTTGCTACCCCTGCAGATGCTGCTTTAATGATGCAGCTTGGTGCTGAAGGCGTGTTCGTTGGCTCCGGCATCTTTAAGTCTGGAGACCCAGCAAAGCGCGCTGCTGCAATCGTTAAAGCTGTGACTAACTACAAGGACGCTAAAATGATTGCTAAGCTTTCCGAGAATTTAGGCGAAGCAATGGTTGGCATTAACGAGCAGGAAATCAAGCTTTTAATGGCTAATCGCGGCGAGTGATTGAGGCGAATGATTTTGGCAGACTCACCTACTACTACTTCTAGCTGCGCGCACACTGTAGCAGTTTTAGCTGTTCAAGGAGCTTTTCTTGAGCATCGCTTAATGCTAGAAAAACTGGGTGCGCGCGTTATTGAGCTTCGTCAAGCACGCGATTTAGAGCAATCTTTTGACCGCCTTGTTTTGCCTGGCGGCGAAAGCACTGTGCAAACTAAGCTTCTTAAAGAGCAAAATATGCTCGAACCTTTGCGCGAGAGAATTGCAAACGGAATGCCTGTTCTTGGCACTTGTGCAGGCTTGATTTTGCTTGCAAAAAACGTGGAAGGTAACGAAGTTAGCGGATTTGGCACGCTCGATGTAACCGTTAAGCGCAACGCTTACGGCCGCCAGCTTGGAAGCTTCCATTGCGAATCTGAGTTTGGAAATCTTGGAGCCGTTCCAATGACGTTTATTCGCGCGCCTTATATTGCACAAGTTGGGTCGAATGCCGAAACTCTTGCAACAGTAGATGGCAACGTTGTGGCTGCTCGTCAAGGAAATCAAATCGGAACAGCTTTCCACCCAGAGCTTGACGAAGACACTAGAATCCATCAGCTCTTCTTAGATTTGTAAATATCTTAGATTTGTAAATAAATGTGGCACTTAAATCACTTGTTTAAGTGCCACTTTTATGATTAAAACACTATTAAAACGCCATTAAACCGCTATTTTACCTCAAAAATCGCGTATCCAAAGGCTCCAAGAGCATGATTTTGAGCATCATAATTGTAGCTAATAATCGGCTCACAATCAGGCAAAGCACTAAACGAATCATTAGATTCATTGAACGCATTTAAAGCCACAACAACACGCTTAGAATCAGTTGCTCGAGCAAACACAAACTTTCCGCGCTCATCATAGTCAAGAACCCTAAAATTGCCATGAATAAAGCAATCGTTGCTTCTACGTAATTTTATAAGTTCGCGGAACAAATCACGATTATCCTTTACAGGATTTGCCCAAGGCATAGGTGCGCGATAATCACACTCTTCAAAACCAACTACACCAAGCTCATCACCGTAGAACACGCTTGGAGTTCCAACAGATGTAAGCAAACAAAGTTCAGCCAAGCGGAATCGCTTATCCACCGTAGAAAAGTCGCCAGCAACCGAAGGGCTTTGAGTGCACAAGCTCCTAAAGCGACTAACGTCATGGCTATCAAGCAAATTCAACTGACCCTGAACAATCGGGAATGGGTATCTTAAAAGCATATCCACAAATCGACTATTAAACTCGCGCGCATTAATCTTGCCAAAAGCAAAGAAATCGCGGCAAACTTTGCGGAACTCGTAGTTCATAGTGGAGTCAAACATGTCTCCCTGCAGCCAACGCTCAGAATTCTCCCAAATCTCCGCAATTAGCACACTATCTTTTTTAGTCTTTTTAGCAACGGCGCGGAAGGCACGCCAAAAGTCTTTATCAACCTCATTAGCAACATCCAAACGCCAACCGTCAACATCAAAATCTTCAAGCCAATAGCGGCAAACGTCCATAAAATAGTCGCGAACTTCGGGATTAGAAGTATTGAGCTTTGGCATTTTACGCTCATACGCAAAACACGTATAGTTTGGGCGCTGACCATCTTGAGGGCGCACAACAGGGAACTTTAATCCATAGAACCAATCCTTGTATCGCGAATTTTCACCATTTTTAACAACATCGTCAAACGCGAAGAAATACCAACTAGAATGATTAAAAACGCCGTCAATAATTATGTGCATGCCGCGATTATGAACCTCGCTAACAAGCTCCCTAAAATCGTCGTCCGTTCCTAAATTAGGGCAAACGTGGTAATAGTCAAGAAGATCGTAACGATGGTATTCTGCAGCTTTAAAAATAGGATTCAAATACAGGCAATTAAAGCCCAAATCCTCAATATAATCAAGATTTTCGATTATTCCTCTAATTGTTCCACCCAAACGAGTGTGTAAAGTTTGGCCAGTTTTCTCATCAAAATAATCTTTTGCCTCGCAACTTATGCCACGTTTAGAATCTGCAAAACTATCTGGGAAAATGTTATAAACAACAGCCTCTTTAAGCCAATTAGGAACGTCGCTAATCTCCTCGCGGCGAATAAATGGGAACTGGTAGACTTCTGTACGATCTTCTGGAAAATCAGTCGCAATAGTATCGGCGTACAAATACAAGCGCTCATCCACATCTTGCATCTCAAAGTAATAACAAACTCTATCTAAATCGCTGTTTATGTTTGCTTCATAGTAGTCAAAGTAATCGTCGCTTGCAATCTTTTCCATTTTCAACGTGCGGAACTTATCTAACGGAGTCAAATCAACGCGATTTCCGTAATGCAAAACGCATGAACAAAGATTATTCTTTGCTGCACGCAAGCGAATTGTTAAACAATATTCTGCCGTAGAATACGCATATTGTGAAAGTGGTCGGTGCAATATTGCTTGACGATTTATCATTTACATTTCCTTTCTAGCCTCGCTGCCATTGTTTTCGACTTTATCACCTACTCTTCTACACCGCTACACTTTGATTGTGATTTCCTAAAACAGCAAGCACAAACAATCAAATTGCCCGCAACGGACTTAGCATTAATGTAGTATTGCTCTAAAGATGCGCATACTTAAGTTTGGCAACACACAAACACAACGGAGGCGAATATGCTTTTAGCAGTCGATATTGGAAACACGAATATTGTGCTTGGATTCTTGGAGAACGGCAAGATTGTTGGCACGTATAGAATGACTACAAAAGCAAATCACACTTCCGACGAATACGGCATTATGATTACGCAATTCTTAAATCTTAGCGGTTTTAGCGTAAACGATGTTGAAGATGTTATCGTTGCTTCGGTTGTCCCAAAAGTTATGCACTCGTTCCGCGCAAGCATTGTTAAGTTTTTGCAAATCGACCCTATGATTGTAGGCCCTGGCGTAAAAACTGGCGTAAATATTCGCATCGACGAGCCACGCTCTTTGGGAGCAGACTGCTTAGCGGATTGTGTTGGTGCGTTTTACGAATACGGCGGCCCCGTATTAGTTATAGATTTTGGCACAGCTACCACTTATAACTATGTTGATAAAAGCGGCGCAATTACTTGTGGACTTATTTGCACGGGAATTAGTGCGGCTGCGGCAGCTCTATGGGACAATACCGCTCAGCTTCCAGAAGTTGAGATTTCTCGCCCTAAATCCGTTCTTGCAAAATCAACTCGTCCTGCTATGCAAGCTGGATTGTATTACAGCTTCTTGGGTGGAATTGAGCGCACAATTGAGCAGTTCAAAATAGAGATAAATGAGCCTTTTAAGGTTGTTGCTACAGGAGGCTTGGGGCGACTTTTTGAAAAAGACGTTGACTCTATTGATTATTACGATTCAAATTTGATTTTTAAGGGAATGTACGAGATTTATAGACGAACGATCGGTTGCTAGCGACTTTTCCTTTGGATTACAGATCTAAAGTTCATAAGTCTAGCGCACAACAAAACCCTGATTATACCCGTATTCTTTCAAATCTTTTTTCCAAAGAGCAATTCCGTCTTTAAGACGAATTTTGGGACCAGGGTCGTCTGGAAGTTGAAGGTCTTTGCCATCGTCTTGTTTAATACCTGCATCAATCATCGACTGCACTGTTAAACGTGCTCTTGATTTTCTGTTCCAATCATAAGCTAAACCGACTGTGAAACGAAAATCGCTACGAGAATATACTTCAAACGGCAAATATTTGTAACCTGTATCTACATGATTTGCTGCATCTGCAAAAATACGGTTGAATTGTTGTCCTCCGAAATATGGCACATCGATTCCGCGAGAATCACGAACCATTGTTTTGTTTAGAAATGATTTGTCTCGAAGAGTCACAACGTCTGCTGGGAATGCTCCAGATAAAACTCTTTCTTTAATACCAGTCTGATCATGGCATACAAAATTCACAAAACGCATTGCGGCTTCAGGCTTTCGACTAGATTGAAGTACGCTTAGAGCAGATCCTCCCATTTGCGCATTATCATTGTTTCCATTCATAGTTGGAACTCTCGCCACGCGCCACAATCCTGCTCCGCCTGGAATATCATGCATAAGAAGCGATGTCATCCATGCTCCGGCAAAAACAGATGCAACACTGCCAGAACCGACTGCACTTTTCCAAGCTGGAGTCCAAGTTGTTAGTCTTGTATCAACCAAATCTTCGTCAATCATTGACTGCCAGAATTTGGTAAAGTCTTTTGTTCCTTTGTCTTTACTTAGGCGAACTGTAACGGTTTTACCATCGTGAGAAGTTATAAAAGGTCTTCCTCCTGCAAGCCAAATCATAGCGTTATAAAAACTAGCATCTCCAGAATCTGCAGCAATATAAACGCCAATATTTTTTAATTTTCTTGCAGCATGTAGATAATCCTTCCAGGTGTGAATTTGCGTAGCATCCACACCTGCTTGGTTGAATACGTCTTGATTATAAAACCATGCTAAAGGCCCTGAATCCATTGGCAATCCATAAACTCGTCCTCCTAATTGAACAGAAGACCATGTGCCTGGAGTATAAAATGTTTGAGTTCCTTGAACACGATTTGTAATATCCAAAAGTTGTCCGCTAACCGCGTATTGTGGCAAAGCGTGGTATTCAAGCTGAGCAACATCTGGCATACCGTAACCATCTTGTATGGCACTGTTAAGATTGTTGTATCCGCTTGTATCTTTAACGCTAACTCGAATATCAGGATTTTGTTTCTCAAAATCTGCCGCAATCCGCTTCATGCTTGGTTCCCAAGACCATACTGTGATTTTTGTTCTAGAATCAACAGATCCGCATGACGCACAAAAAGCAACAATAAAAACGCATATAATCGCACAAATTAAGCGTTTTATTGTATGAGTTAAAACGCGATTTATATTACGATTTATATTACGCCTAACAAAACAACCAAAGTTCTGCTTGCGACTTTTCTGCGGGCTTCTTGCACACATAATATTCACTGCTATTCTACAGTTACAGATTTTGCAAGATTCCTAGGCTTGTCAACATCGTAGCCTTTAAGCTTTGCCATATTCATAGCAAAAAGTTGTAATGCTACAACATCTACTAAAGGACTTAACAATGTTGGGCATTTAGGGCGCCAGAACACAATATCTGCGTAACGCTCAGCGTCTGGATCGCCATCTTCTGCAACCGCTATTGTAAACGCTCCGCGAGCCTTAACTTCTTCGATTCCCGAGATCACTTTAGCGTGCAAAACATCTCTGCCTCTAGAAGATGGCACTATAACAACAACTGGCTCACCTTTATCTACTAGAGCTATCGGGCCGTGTTTTAGCTCTCCTGCCGCAAAGCCTTCTGTAAACGTGTATGCAATCTCTTTTAGTTTTAGCGCACCTTCTAATGCAACTGGGTAACCAACGTGTCTTCCAAGGAACAAGAAGGATTTTGCATCTATTGTTTGCTTTGCGGCTTGCATAATCGGATCAGCTTGCGTATCTAAAACGTTTTGGATTTTATCTGGCATTTCTTTAAGCTGAGACACAATCTGCTGGATTTCATCCCTGTACATTGTTCCCTTGACTTGAGCCAAATAAAGCCCAAGCATGTATGCTGCTACGATTTGCGCAACAAAGGCTTTTGTAGAAGCAACTGCGATTTCTGGACCTGCGTGTGTGTAAAGTACAGCATCAGATTCGCGCGGAATACTAGAACCTTGAGTATTGCATATTGCCAGCACGCGACTACCCTGCTCACGCGCGTGCCTCAATGCCATTAGCGTGTCCATTGTTTCGCCAGATTGGGAAATTGCGACAACAAGCGTTCTATGCGTTAAAATCGGGTCCCTGTACCTAAATTCGTGAGCCAACTCCACTTCTACTGGCACGCGCACCCAATGTTCAATCGCATATTTTGCAACTAATCCAGCGTAGCTTGCTGTTCCACAAGCCACAACTATTATCTTGTCGATTGATCGCAAAATATCTTGACTAATCCTAACTTCGTCAAGAATAATGTTCCCTTTTGCGTCAAATCGTCCTCGTAAAGTATCAGCTACAGCATGCGGATCTTCGTGGATTTCCTTATCCATAAAGGAATCCCATCCGCCTTTTTCTACCGCAGAAGCGTCCCAGTCTACTGTAAAACAACTAGGGTTTTTAATCTCGTTGCCGTCAAAATCTGTAAGAAGAAGCTCTGCTTTTTTGTTTCCTTCTATATCTCCGATTAAAACAGCTTGATCTTGACCAACTTCAAGCACTTTATCCGTGTATTCTACAAAAGCTGCAACATCAGATCCCAAGAAATACTCATTATCTGAAACACCTACTACAAGTGGCGAATCGTGACGAACAGCGGCAACAATACCAGGCTGTCTAACATCCACTGCAAGTAGCGTAAAAGCTCCTCTAAGAATTTTTGCAACTCGTCTTATTGCTTCAAAAAGATCTGGTTTATCAGTTTCTTCAATTATTTGATTCGCGATTTTTCCAAGCGCTTTTGCTGCAACTTCCGTATCTGTTTGAGACGAAAACTCTATGCCTTCTTTTTGCATTTGTTCTTTAAGACTAATAGCGTTTTCAATAATACCGTTGTGGATAAGGGCGATTTTTCCGTCAGCACTAGTATGCGGATGCGCGTTTAAATCACAAGGAGCACCATTCGTAGCCCATCGAGTGTGTCCGATTGCCACGCTCGCTTCTGGCATTGGATTAGCTTCTATATCTTTTCTTAAAACAGCTAAGCGACCAGCTTTTTTGCGTACGCATATAGAATCCATTCCTGGAGCAGCAAGCGCTACTCCAGATGAATCATATCCGCGATATTCTAAGCGTTCTAACCCATTTAAGCAAACTTCTAGAGGCTTTGAGCAAACTGTGCCAAAACCTGCATATCCTACAATGCCACACATAATTTTCTATTGTACGTTATAAAGTGTGCGTGTTTCTACACATGTCGAAAATATGCAAAAATCTTATTAAAATACGCGAAAAACACTTGCAAAAGACTTGCAAAACACTTATAAAACGTGATGTAGAAAATCTTTAAATCTTTCTGTTTGTGGGCAATCTATGATTCCTGAAGTACCACATTCAACAACTTTTCCGCCATCCATGAACACAACTTGATCTGCAACTTCTCGTGCAAAGCCAATCTCGTGAGTTACAACAATCATTGTCATTCCGTCATTAGCTAAATCGCGCATAACGTTAAGCACTTCACCAACTAGTTCTGGGTCTAATGCAGACGTAGGCTCGTCAAAAAGCATTATTTCTGGTTTCATCGCAAGCGCGCGCGCAATGGCAACTCGCTGCTGCTGACCACCCGAAAGCTGGGAAGGATAATGGTCTACGCGGTCTGCCATTCCAACACGTTCAAGTTCTTTAATTGCTAAATCGCGTGCAGCGGTTTTGTCCATGTGTAAAACATGAACTGGCGCTTCCATAACGTTTTCAATAGCCGTCATATGCGGGAACAAATTAAAACGTTGGAACACCATTCCAAGCTTTGCGCGTTGCTCTGCAATTTCTTTGTCGTTTAACGCTTGCAATGCTTCTTTACCTTTATGTATAACGGTTTTTACGCCAATGCGCTCGCCATAAATTGTGATTTTACCAGACGTAATTTTTTCTAGCTGATTTATCAATCGCAATAGGGTTGATTTTCCACTTCCAGAAGGACCGAGTATGACTGTTACACTTCCTGGATTAACAGTCATGTCAACTCCCTTAAGGACTTGAAGATTACCGAAGGACTTGTGTAAATCCTTTATGACTACTGCTGGAGTATCACTTTTAGTAACATTTTGGTTTTGTGTATCAACCGTTAAAATATCAGTCATTTTTCCTCAAATCTAATTACGATTATATAAAATTTGTAATTTTGACGCGGTTTATGCGTTATATGTTTATGCGTTAAAACCTAACATTGTTGCATTATTGCGACCCTTTACAGCGTCACTATTCGCTTTAATAGCATTATCTCCACGTTTTGCAGCATTAGAGTTAATTTGAGCATTGTTTACAATGTCTTTTGCTTCAAATCCTTTACCAAAATGCTTTTCTAACATAACTTGAAAAACCATCAAAATAGACGTAATAATTAAATACCAAATGCTAGCAACTATAAGCAACGGAATCGGCTTATAAATACGATTTGCTACAGCATTTGTGGCAAACTGAAGCTCTAAGGTAAAAGGCACAGCTAAAACCAAAGACGTAGTTTTAAGCATACCAATAGTCTCATTGCCCAAAGGTGGAACGATAATACGCATAGCCTGAGGCAAAACAACCCTGCGCATAGTCAAAGACCTGCCCATGCCAAGAGCTTGAGCCGCCTCAGCCTGACCAGCATCCACAGCTTCTAAACCAGCACGAACAATCTCCGACAAATATGCAGCCTCATTAAGAGACAATCCAATAACTGCAGCGTTTAAAGAAGTCATAACAACGTTGGAATCAATGGAGAAAAACTCAACGGATGTAAACGGAATGCCCATACTCAACTTAGGAACAAGTACAGCAAACATTCCCCAAAATACTAGCTGCGTATAAACTGGAGTACCCCTAAAGAACCAAATAAAGAACCAGCTTACGGCTCGAAGAACAGGGTTTACAGACTTACGCATCATTGCTAATCCTATAGCAAGAACGATTGCAATAATCATAGACAAGAATGTGAGTATTAGCGTCCAAGCAATGCCTGTAAGAACATTGTCGCTTATTAGATATATGCCTACAACATTCCACTCAAATCGCGGATTTGTGATAATTGAATAAATTAAAGAGCAGGCGATTATTGCTACTATTACGCCAGCTACAATCGGTCCAGGGTTCTTTACTGGTAGAATCCGATCACCATCAGAGTTTTGCGAAAGCTTCTTACTCGCATTGTTAAACATATTTTCTCCATTAACATTTTAAATTGTCACATATGTGAATAATAACTAGCGGATTATTAACTAGTAATTAACGCACTTGCGATGCACAAATATATTAAATACAAATAAGGCGTGCGATTTTCACTATACTAATAGCTACAAACGCACGCCAAATTTAAGATCAAACTTCTGGATTTACTTGCGCTTCCTTAATGGCAACGTTTTCAACACCCCACTTCTTTAGAATGTCATTATAAACGCCATTCTTCATAAGCTTATCGATTGCAGCCTTAATGAGCTTTAACATCTTAGCGTCGCCCTTTTTAACCGCCGCTCCCATTGGCTCGGAATCATTGCTGCTTTCAAGAATCTCTAGCTTTCCATCGTTCTTTATTGCAGCATAACCAGCTACAGGAGTGTCAGCATACATAACGTCTGCGCGACCAGAGAGTAATGCTGTAGTAGCATCTGTCTGCTCTTTAAAGCTCATGATTTCTAGTGGCTTATCGTTATTTGCCTTGCACTGCTTTTTGGCTTCTTCCATAATTGGCTCGCCAACAGTGCCTGTTTCTAATGTAACTTTTTTGCCGCAAAGATTCTTTGGATCTACCTTAGTTGGGTTTCCTTTGCGAACTTCAAAAGATAAGCCAGCGTTTGCGTACGTCACGAAGTCAACGGACTTCATACGTTCAGCGTTTACAGTAAAACCAGAGATTCCAACGTTATACTTGCTTCCGATTGCTGGAATAATGGAATCAAACTGAGCATGCATAATCTTCGCTTTTAAGCCCATCAATTTTGCTAAAGCTTTAGAAAAATCGATTTCGTAGCCGACTGGGGTTTTTCCATCTGCAGCGAAGAACTCTGCTGGAGCATAGCTAACGTTTACACCGACTGTTAATTCGCCAGTTTTTGCAACGCTTTCTGGAACGAGCTTTGCAATCTCTTCATCTTTTTGAACTTTGCTTACATCGTAGCTGCGTGCCACATCTGGATCTGCTGCTTTAGAATCAGCTGGACCGCACGCGCAAGTGCATCCAATTAATGCAAGAGTTGCGATTGCTGCAATAGGCTTAATTGACTTAAAAATCTTATCCGACTTAAGCATTTCCTTCTCCTATTCAATATTTAAAGAATAAATAACTTATAATTTACAGTGATATGCATAACTATACACGATAACGCTACTAAATTGCGATTATCAAAATGCAAAAACTGAATATTCATAAATTGCCATACATGAATATGCTAAAAATCAGCAAAAAATAACGAATTACAAAATCAAAAACCGTATATTATTCGTAAAAATGAATAATATACGGCGTGTCGCTTATAGACCTACTACAAAGTTGTACGATTACACTAAGCGATGTAGAGATTCGAGATTTTTCGCCCTGAATGAGATGTATCGCTCGCGCGTTACAGCGCGCTCACGTCTTCGCTTGCGTTGAAAGCACACTGTGCTTTCAACTTTGAGCAAGCTCAGCGAATCGAAGTGCATTCGCGCGCTACGCTTTAAGCGCTCATGCAAGTCGATTCGCAGTCCTCCGATGGTGATTCATCGAATGAAGAAGAAAAATCGAGAATCTCAGGCGACTAGCGATACGCAATTGTTCAAGCATGCAAGAGGGCTGGGTGATTCTTGGTCGAACAATATAAGAGCGGCAGCCGATACCAAATAATCCAAATGATCAACCACTACAAACAAACCTCAACACAAAAAACAAAATCAAAGCCAAAACGGAACAACCGCAACAACAACCAACACGCAAGAGGCAGAGCGTTGTGCGAATCGACGACTTCGAGCTGCATAATGCGCGAGAAGTCACCTCGATTCGCTGAGCCGCTTAAATGTAAAGTCCAGTGGACTTTACATGCGGCGAAGGCGTGAGCGCGGCTAATCCGCGCGAGCGTAGAAACACCCAGCCCTCGCTCAACAGCAAACAAGAAATAAAAAACAGTAAATCACCTAGATTGCATATTCTTGTATCGCATAGCGCGCAATGCCTCACGCTTATCTTGTTCCTCTCGCAATGCCTGCCGCTTATCGTACTCTTTTTTGCCTCGTGCCAAAGCAATCTCAACTTTAGCGTAGCTGCCTTTAAAGTAAATCCTCAAAGGCACAATAGTGTAACCTTTAGCTTCAATTTGCCTAGAAAGTTTAGCAATTTGAATCGCATGAAGAAGCAACTTGCGCTTGCGTTTAGGAGCATGATTATTCCACGTGCCATTTAAATATTCAGGAATATTTGCGCCTTCTAGCCAAATCTCACCACGCCTATCAATATTTACAAACGCCTCAGCTAAAGAAGCGCGGCCTTCACGCAATGACTTAACCTCTGTGCCAGTAAGAGCAATGCCTGCTTCATAGCAATCTTCAATCGCATAGTCGTGATTTGCTTTTTTATTTCTTGCAACAGTTAAAGTACCATCTGAACCAGGTTTTTTATCCAAATTACACCAGCCTAAATCGAATCATAAAAATTAAAATTTAGTAGTGAACATACTCATAATTGCCAGCATTACGAATAGTCCTATAAGACGGGAATGTTGCGAAACCAACGCCACCTTCGGAAATCAGTACCGAACCGTCCGAATTAACGCGTTCAACAACAGCAACATGTCCATATGTAGGATCTGATCCAGCAGCTCCTCTAGCAAATACCATAACAGCGCCAACGTGTGGAGTGCGGTTAACCAAATACCCAAGTCTACGCCCAGAATTCGCCCAATCAGCACCATTACCCATAAAGGATCCTACTGGAAGACCAAGCTGAGATCTGCGCAAATACGCCCAAAGTGTGCATTGACGAGCTGGATAGGCAGAACCTCCAGCTGTGTTACCAGTATTATGCCCGTAGCAATTGCCAGAACCAGCAGGACAATTCCCAGGAACCGCGTAATTCATACCATTTGCGGCACCATTAGAAAGCGGTAGTGCAGGCAAAGAAGGAGTATTCCATCTGCCACCGCCTCTAAGCTGTTGACGATTACCATTATTAGGATTCATGCGAGCTGCAGCCGTAGCAGCTAAAGCCCTAGCTTGAGCGTCAATTTGTGACTTCAAAGCAATTATTTCAGCAGCTTCGCGAGCATCTTGAGAAGTAAGACTATTCTTTTGACTCTCTAACTGCTTTCTTAGAATAGTTCCCTGATCTCTTAAAGACTGAAGAGAACGCTGCTTTTCACTAGCAGCCTTAGCCGCAGCCTGAGCACTTTGCGCCTCAGAATCAGCTTTTGCTTTTAACTTTTGAATCTCTGTTTCAATAGCAGCTAAGCGCTGACGTCTATTCATAGAATTATTCAAAGTCACAGCAGCATCATTTGCAGCATTTGCTTCGCTACGTGCAACAGCAGCTTCTGATTGAAGTTTTCCAACAAACTGCTCAGTAGTAGTGGAATTAGTCACCATTGCCATTACGTTAGAAGCATTGGAGCCATGGAAACTTTTGCGAGCAAGTTGAGCTACAGCAGCCTTTGCATCATCGAAATCTTCGCCAGTCTGCTTGATTTTTTCTTCCAAATCGCGTTTGTCTTTTTGTGCAGATTGCAAACGCTGATTTGTTGATTCAACAAGACTCATAGCTTGTTGAGCTTGCTCCTGAGCTTGCTGAGTAGCACGGACTTGATTAGGGATTTGATGCTCGTTTAAATCATTAAGCTCTAGAATTTTATCAGCAAGCTGTTTATTTACTCCAGCAAGACGCTTTTTAAGAGCAGCATTACTTTGAACTTTCCTGTTGTAATCTTGCATGGTAACGGCATCAGCGCGTAGTGGCTGGTAAGCATATAAGGTAATACCAGCGGAAAGCATAAGAAAGCTGCTTGCAATCGCGCTTGCAACAGTGCGCTTACAATATTTTGCATGGCATTTCTTGCTTTCCATATTTACTTCCCTTTCAAGTAGAAAATTCAAACACAACTAATGCGAATTATACATTGAAAATTCTATTATCGATAAAATTTTTTTATTTATGATTTTTTATTTATGATTTTTTAATGTTCATAATTTATTGATAATTTAAATTTTGCTTTTATATTTACGCTTGCAGATATCTTCTGAGTGCAGCCGCGGAGGCGACTATCGAAAGTAGCACAGCTCCAAGAACCAACACTGGAACTGTCATCCAAACAGTTGTCTGATTCACAAATGGCATCCAACGAACGTTTTGTGCAAGCCAATCTGTAATAAACACTTTAACAACAACGCTTAGCGCGCATCCAGATAGCAGAGATCCCATAAGGGACGCAAAAGCACCTTCTAAAATAAATGGCATGCGAATAGTCCAATTAGACGCGCCCACAAGTCGCATAATCTCCGTCTCTTGTTTTCTAGAGGCTGCAGACATGCGAATAGTTGTGCCTGTTAGCATAATCGCAACAACAACCATAACTGCAGCAAGCACAATAGTCACAGCCGTAGCATGATTCAAAACGCTAAACACTGGGTCAAAAATCTGCCTTTGGTCTACTACTTCCTCAACACCATTTCTGCCAGAAAGAACTTCTGAAACAACCTGATATTTTGTTGGATTTGTAAGCTTTAGTCGCAAAGAATCTTGCATATCGGCAGCTGTTAAAGTGCGACCCTGGTATAAGCCATTAGGATATTGCTTAAGAAAAGTGTTCTTGTAAAATTCGCTTCTACTAACATAAGTAATATTCGAAACATCATCACCTAACTCTTGGTTAATAATGTTCTCTAATTTTACAATTTCTTCTTTAGTAGGAGCTTTTCCAGAAGCACATGATGCTGACTGACTTGTACCGTCTGGGCAAAGCCATGCTACGACTTCTACCTTGTCATACCAATCGCCTTTGGCTTTTGTGATTTGCGCTTGCATAAGAACGGATGCGCCTATAAACAAGAACGATATGAAGGTAACGAGCATTACCGAAACAATCATAGAAACGTTTCTGCGCAAGCTAATCCACGTTTCTGAGAATATGAACCGCAATCGCATTACTCGTCTCCTTCATTCTTAAGATTTTCGCTTTTACTGGCTTCAGATTTACTGTTTTCATTGGATTCTTTAGATTCAGTATAATCGCCAGTTTCGCTTGAGTTTTCGCTTGTATTGTCAACGTCTTTGCCAGAATTATCTACAGAATTATCACCAGAATTATCGCCAGAATTTTCAATATCGTTTTCGACAATATTTTCTGTATTATTCTTATCTTTTTGATTCTCGCTTAAATCCAAAGAGTCGCCAGAATCTGCAAAATCTGAATTGTTCTTATCTTCAGCATCATTCGACTTTTGCACAGGAGGAGCTGGTGGAATCGAAAGACCACGCCCCCAAGTCATAGTTGTTTCTAAAGGCTGAAAAACTTCACCATATCTACCCGTTCTGCCTGAATGAACAGATTGCGCAAGTCGAGCAATACCCTCATTATCTTCAGAACCATTTTGCAAAGTTTGCGCAACAGCATCCATAGCTTGCTTTGCTTGAGCGGCACGCTTTGCGCGTTTAGACATGAATCTGTAATTTTTAGGATCTTCAGAAGACGAGTTAAAACTAGTGTTATCAGAGCCAGAATCTGCCACAGCACGAACACCTGAATCGCCTTCAACTGCCTGCTGAGCTTTCGACTTTTGCTCAACATCTGCGTCTGGGAAGTAAAGCGCGGAATCATAAGAGCCTTCGCGCTCGTCTCGCACAATCTTTCCAGCATGAAGCTCCACAACTCGCTTGCGCATTGAGTTAACAATTTCCTCATTATGCGTAGCCATAACAATTGTAGTGCCCGTACGATTAATGGCGTCCAAAACTTCCATAATTCCAAGCGAAGTAGTTGGATCCAAATTACCAGTAGGCTCGTCGGCGAGAAGAATTTGCGGATGATTCACGTACGCGCGCGCAATAGCAACACGCTGAGCTTCACCACCCGAAAGCTCATGCGGATAATTATTTTCTTTACCCGTTAAGCCAACTGTTTCAAGCACACGCGGAACAAGCGACTTAATAGTAGAACGACTCGTACCAATAACCTCTAGCGCAAAAGCCACGTTCTGATACACGGTTTTATTATTCAACAGTTTATAATCCTGGAAAATAAAGCCGAGAGTGCGTCTATACTGCGGAACCTGACGATTCACAAGGCGTCGCAAGTCATTGCCAGCAACGTGAATCTCACCCTTAGTTGCCTCCTCTTCACGCAACAGCAAGCTTAGAAGAGTTGTTTTACCAGATCCAGACGCTCCAACAAGAAACACGAAGTCGCCACGATTAACGTCTAAAGAAATATCGTCCAAAGCAGGGCGCGTACCCTTAGGATAAATCTTCGACACATGTTCTAGTGAAATCAGAGACATATTCTGCAGTTTCCTTTACGAACTATTGAACGATATACTTTAATTTTGTTTTTAACTATTTTATATTTTATTTTTGATTTTTATTCTGACTTTTATCTTGAATTTTACCTAGTGCAGACTAAGCTTGCGACTTTTCCTCGGCTTCTTTTTTAGCTGCAACTCTCTGTTCGTGTCTCCATCGAATTCCAGCTTCAATAAAACCGTCAATATCACCGTCAAAAACAGCCTGAGTTTGCGAAGTTTCGTAGCCAGTGCGCAAATCCTTCACCATCTGGTATGGGTGAAGCACGTAAGAGCGCATTTGGTCTCCCCAACTTGCCTTAATATCTCCAGCAAGTTCCTTCTTTTTCGCTGCTTCCTCAGCATGCTTAAGCACAAGTAAACGCGATTGCAAAACCGCCATTGCAGCAGCTCTGTTTTGAATCTGACTACGCTCATCTTGCATAGAAACCACCAAGCCGGTTGGCAAATGCGTGATTCGCACAGCAGAATACGTAGTGTTCACGCCCTGACCTCCAGGACCAGAAGCTTGGAAAGTATCCACTCGAATATCTGAATCTGGAATATCAATATGATCTGTAGCTTCAACAAGAGGAATTACTTCCACGGCACTAAAGCCAGTTTGACGCCTGCCTTGATTGTCGAATGGAGAAATACGAACCATTCTGTGAGTGCCGCCTTCTACAGAAAGGCGACCATACGCATATGGTGCATCTACTTGGAAAGTGGCGGATTTAATACCAGCTTCTTCAGCATAAGACGTGTCCATCATCTTAGTTTTATAGCCGTTTCGCTCTGCCCAACGCAAGTACATTCTAAGAAGCATTTGAGCAAAATCGGCAGCATCCACACCACCCGCACCAGAACGGATTGTAACAACCGCCGCACGCGCATCGTATTCGCCGTCAAGAAGAGTTTGCACTTCCATATCGTCCAACTCGTGAGCAATATTTCCAAGCTCCTCTTGAGCCTCGCTCATGGAATCAGCATCCTCTTCTTCCTGACCAAGTTCAATCAAAGTCTTAGTATCTTCAATTCGCTGCTCAACAGCTTGTAAACGCTTCAACTGAGACTGAGCAGCCGAAAGCTTACTCGTAACCTGCTGCGCATGCTCAGAATCATCCCAAAGCCCAGGCTCCGAAGCCTGCTTTTCTAAATCTGCAATAGCAGTCTTCAACGAATTAACGTCTAAAGCCTTAGAAATCAAAGAATACTTTGCTTCAACATCATTTAACGCTTGGGCAAAATCAAATTCCGCCATTTACTTAAAGTACCTCTTTATATTTTATATTATTCGTTTTACGCACTTACTATTCGAAGTTTAGCGTACGGTCAAAATCTCTGGACCATTCTCAGTAATTGCAATCGTATGCTCAGTGTGTGCACCGCGAGAACCATCAGCAGAACGAAGAGTCCAGCCGTCCTTTGGATCTTGGTAAATTTCGTCAGTAGTCTTTAGGAACCATGGCTCAATTGCGATAACAAGACCTGGGCGAAGCTTATAGCCGTGGTGAGCAGTGCCATCGTTAGGAACGTGCGGATCGCCATGCATAATATGACCGACTCCGTGACCGCCAAACTCAAGGTTTACGCTGTAACCATACTCGTGAGCAACGCAACCAACAGCTGCAGAAATATCTCCAAGACGGTTTCCAGGCTGAGCCATGTTAATTCCAGCCTCAAGCGCTTCCTCAGTGCACTTAATTAAGCGCAAATCCTCAGGATCCGCATGCTTTCCAACCACAAAGCTAATAGCAGAATCTCCAACCCAACCATCAACGTTAATTGCTAAGTCAAGAGTCAACAAATCGCCGTCTTTAAGGTTATAGTCAAAAGGAACTCCGTGAAGAACAGCATCGTTTACAGAAGTGCAAATGTAGTGAGCAAAAGGACCAGTTCCAAAATCAGGAGCGTAGTCAACATAGCAAGAAGACGCACCTTTACGGCTCATAATGCGTTGGCGAACAAAGTCATCGATCTCAAGAAGATTTGTGCCAACTTTTGTCATTGCTTTCAAGTCTTTAAGAATACTACCAACGAAGCGACCTGCAGGCTTCATAGCTTCAATTTCGGATGGAGTTTTAAGTTCAATCATGATTTAAGACTAACTCGCAGGCACGAAAATAGCGCAAAATATGGCGAAAATACTAGCTAATGATGTCGCTTAATACTTGTAATCTAGGCACATGCATAATAACAATGAAAATAATAATAACAATGAGGAATCGCAGAAGGAAATTTCTGCTGTAAATTTTGACCCAGCTTCCTTCTCTTCAGTTACTCGACCACAAGACGATTTGTTCCGCTATGTGAACGGTCCTTGGATTGACACTTACACTCTTCCAGAAGATAAGCCAATGTATGGTGCTTTCTACAAGCTCGCAGAAGATGCAGAGACGCAAATTCGAGATATTTTAGAAAGCGAAGATTGCCCAGCCAAAAAGTCGCGAATCTTATACCGCAATTATTTGGATACTGAAGCTATTGAAAAAGCTGGAATTACGCCAATTAAGGGCGATTTAGACGCTGTTGATGCGGCTGCTAGCAAAGAAGACTTAGTTCGCACTATTGCTGCACTTACTCCATATGGCGGACCAAATGCAATGTTTGCTTTTGGCGTTTGCGGAGACCCTAAAGACCCTAAGACGAATATTATGCATATTGAGCAGGCTGGATTGGGCTTGCCAGACGAAGCATACTATCGCGAAGATAATTACGCTCCAATTCGCGCTGAATACGTAAAAATGGTGGCAAAGTTGCTGCGCTTAGCTGGCTACGGTGATGCCACAACTACAAGCGAGCAGTCGGAACGTTTCTTGAAGGTTGAAACACAAATCGCAAGCAACCATTGGGATAACGTAGCAACACGCGATTCTCAAAAAACTTATAATCCTTACAATTATGCGGATTTGGCAAAAACGCTTGAAGCTCTGAATCTTGACGCTTTCTTAGATGCTGCTCAAAAATCATACGACGATTCCGAAGAAGCAAAGAATCAGCCAATAGATTTTCGCAAAGCTTTTAGCAAAGTAGTAGTTCACGAACCAAGCTTTATAGAAGGATTGAATAAGATTTGGCAAGAAGCCGACTTAGAAGATTTAAAACTTTGGGCACGCGTGCACGTGATTTTGTGCTGGGCAAGCATGTTAAGCGAGGACTTTGCACAAGCACGATTTGACTTCTACGGTAAAGTGCTTTCTGGCGCCACCAAGCCGCGCGACCGCTGGAAGCGCGCAATCGGAGTTGTTGACGATGCTTGCGGCGAAGAAGTTGGCCGCGAATACGTGCGCTTGCACTTCCCTGAGTCTTCTAAAAAGTATATGCAAGGCTTAGTTGACAATCTTATTAATGCTTACCGCGAGTCGATTTCTCACAGCAGCTGGCTTGGCGAGGAAACTAAAGCAAAGGCTTTGGAAAAGCTTAGCAAGTTTGAGCCAAATATTGGTTACACGAATCATTGGATTGACTACTCTGCGCTAAATATTAAGGAAGATGCTGGCTTAATTGAGAATATGCGCGAAGTTTCTCGATTTGTGTTTGGTAGGTACACTGCAAAAGCTGGAGAACCTGTGGATCGCGAAGAATGGCAGATGACTCCGCAAACTGTAAACGCTTACTACGATCCGTTGCTTAACGTAATCGTGTTCCCAGCTGCGATTTTGCAACCGCCATTCTTTAGCCCAAGTGCTCCAGACGCAGCAAACTACGGCGCTATTGGTGCCGTAATCGGTCACGAAATCGGCCACGGTTTTGACGATCAAGGTTGCGAATACGACGGCGACGGCGTACTTAACAATTGGTGGACTGAAGAAGACAAAACCAACTTCACTGAGCGCACTAAAGCGCTTATTGAGCAATACAATGCTTTTACACCAACGCAGCTTATTGTTAAATACTCTCACTTAAAGAGCAAAGAAGAGCGCGATGCAATGCCTCACGTAAATGGCGCTTTAACAATCGGCGAGAATATTGGTGATTTAAGCGGCGTAACTATTGCTCTTAAAGCCTACGCTTTTGCTTTGCAAAAGAGCAAGGGACAAGAAATCGACGGAAGTGACGATGCGATTCGCGAAACTTTGCTGAGCGCTCCTAAGATTGATGGCTTCACTGCTTTGCAACGATTCTTCCTAAGCTACGCGCTTGTATGGCGTTCAAAGTCTCGTAACGAGATTGCGGAGCAATACCTTCAAATCGACCCACACTCCCCTGCAGAGTGCCGAACTAACGGCATTGCGCGCAACGTTGACTTGTTCTACAATGCATTCGATGTTAAAGAAGGCGACGAGATGTGGCTCGACCCTGCTAAGCGCGTACACATTTGGTGAATTGCATATTAAAACAAATAAAGTAAACAAATAAACAAAAGCCTGCAAGCGTTTAAAACGTTTGCAGGCTTTTTAAATGATACTAATCAGATTTACTAATCAGATTTACTAATCAGACTCACACTCCGAAAGCGTAGGTCTTAACGTCAGACAAATTACCGTTCTCATCGTAAGCTTCGAAATGAGTCCAGTAAACGCCTGGGCGTGGGCTCCACAAAGCCCAAGGACCATCAAATCCTTCAACCCACTGCTTAGCATTGTAATCATAAATCTTAATCTTGGTAGAACCATTAGGATTATTAGTAGTTGCACCAAGAAGAACATTATTACCCTGCCATGCAGCATAAGTTCCAGAAACAACAGTCTGACTTGGAACAGCATAATGGAAAGCAATGGTCTTTTCTAGAACAACTTCCTTGGTAGAAGGATCACGAGCTTCGCAATGCAGCCAATAGTCACCTGGCTTTGTAACCCAAGAAGCCCAGTTTCCAGTACCCCAATCAGCAATAGTAGCCCACTGCTGAGTATTCAAATTGTAGGAAAGCCAACGATACTCAAGCTGCTTGTCGGTGTAAGCATTTGCACCAACAGCAATATCGTTGTTACGGATAATCCAAGCAAAATCAAGGTGAGGAGCAACACCTAACTTGCCTTGTGGGTAGTCAGTGTCTCCAACCTGAGTTGAAAGAGTTAAAACAGATACTCTTCCGTATGAGGTACCAGCTACTTCACCATATCCGAAGGAAATGTTTTCTGGATTCAAAATCTGGTAAAGATGAGCATTGTCAGTAGTTGCAGCACCATTAGACTGATGTAACGCAGATTCCTCTCCAGCAGTCCAATCCGACATAGCTTCTTCTGGGCTTTCACCCCAAGCAATGTTTTCGCCCCAAGCCTTACGACCATCGTAGTTTGGAAGGCTCACACCATCCGCAGCAAAATGTCCAAGTTTTCCATGCTGAACAGTCTCACTTGCGCGACGATAAGCATCCTCTTCATTAGCGCGATCGTAGCGAATATCGTTAATATACTGTTCTTTTGTAAGACCCTTAGAAGCAACATAATCTGCAAGAGGCATACCGTTCATAAGGGTAACGCCATCGTCATAATACTTTGAACGCACATCACGAATTGCACCTAAAATGTAGCTTGCAACTGACTGATTCTGAACTTGCCAATTAGTATTAACATTAGCAACACTGTGATTCTGCACTATAACCAAAGCACTAGCAGATACGGCAGTAGATCCAATCATTGCCACGCAAGCAACGGCTGATGCCGCAGCAGCTAAACATTTCTTTGCAGAAAATACGTGCGACTTATGCCACATAAATGTAGTCCTCTCTCCACGTGATTAATAACTACTTTTCAGTAATCTCTGATTCAAATAACGCAAACAAGTAGGCAAAAAACTCAAGTTTCACCTTCCAATGCAAATGAAAAACAAAAACTACTTTCGCTAAGTATATCAATCTACATATATTTTCCACATTTTAGACTCGCCTACTCAGTTTTATATATTTTGTCAAGAGTTTTTGAACGATGTGCATAAAGCATAGGCTTTAACCACATTGATAAAAATAACTTGCAAAACTATTTTTGATACTTCATAGTTGATTCTACTGCGGCGAATTTATTGAAAATCACAATAATCAACACGTGTTGCGTGATGAATTTTGAGATTTAAATTAGTCGCAGTCCAAACTTTTGAAAGGTTAAGAATATGGCACAACAACAAGCAACACTAACAATCAGCGGCTATGTAGGGAGTGACCCTGTGAACTTTAGTCGCAACGAAAACTCACCAGCATGCTCACTTAGAATAGGAAGCACAACGTCTTACTATCATAGCGAGGAAAGACAGTGGAAAGATAGACCGACAACTTGGATGACAGTAAAAGCATACAAGTCTTTAGCTGCAAATGTGCTAAAAAGCGTGCATAAGGGAGATGCGATAGTCGTGTGCGGAAATTTAAACACGGAATCCTGGCACAAAGATGGAGAAGACCGGTCTCGAGTTGTACTAGAAGCAACCGCAATTGGACACGACCTAAATCGAGGAATTAGTGCTTTTACTAAATACTCTTATAATCGTGGAAGAACCGATCAGAGCAGCAATAGTAAATATCACACTAATCAAATAAACCAAGAAAATCGGGCAAATCAAGATACTTATTCCAATCAAGATTTGAGCTTGGCGATGAAAAACCCTATGGCTAATACTTATTCTATGGATTCTTCACAAGAAAACGACAGTCAAGAATACCATCATGATGCTGAATCTTCAGCAAAAGAAACAATAGATTTCGGCTCACAAGTCGAAGAAAACCAATATGACGATATTGAAGGAGGCGCGAATGATTTTTAGAAAGTTTTAATAGAATTAAATATTAAAACTTATGAACATTTTATTTTAACAATTCAGATAATTTTTTACTATTCATAGCAATATTGCCGCTGAAAATAATGCGCATAATATGCAAAGCATTACACCAACGGCAATATTGCTTAGTCGTTTAATTGTTTAATAGTTTAATTGCTTAATCGCTGATTAGTTGTTAACAGCTATTGCGATTACAACTGTTCGCGAACGCGCTCTACAATGCGGCTAGCAGCCTCATCCACTGGAACCGCCTCAACGTTTGAACCGTTACGATCGCGGATTTCAATCGTTCCATTGTTCACAGTATCGCGGCCGGCTACAGCAATCAGCGGAACGCCAACAAGCTCAGCATCCTTAAACTTCACACCTGGAGAAACCTTTGGACGGTCGTCGAAGATTACTTCAATTCCCTGCTTACTAAGCTCTTCAACAACTTTTTCAGCAGCATCGAAAGCAACTTGATCTTTGCCTGTAGCAACGACGTGAACTTGAGCTGGAGCAATCGCCATAGGCCACGCAAGACCAGAATCATCGTGATGCGTTTCTGCCAAGCATGCAATCACGCGGCTAACGCCGATACCGTAGCAACCCATCCAAACTGGTACAGCTTTACCGTTTTCGTTAAGAACGCTTAAGCCCAAAGCCTTAGAATACTTTAAGCCGAGCTGGAACACCTGACCGATTTCCACGCCGCGTTCGAAGCTCAATGGTCCGGAACCATCTGGGCTCATATCGCCATCGCGAACCTGAGCTGCTTCAACAACACCATCAGCCTCAAAATCGCGGCCGTAAACAGCGTTATAAACATGCTTTCCGTCTTCGTCAGCTCCTGTAATCCAGGCGCTTCCCTTTGCAACATGAGCATCCATCAAGTAGCGGACAGGATTTTCAATTCCACTACCCTCTTTGCGAGCTTGAGGACCTAATACACTAAAGCCAATGTAGCCCTTAACAAACTCAGGATGAGCCTTCAAATCATCCTCAGTTGCTTCTTCAATTTCTGCAGGAGCAAACTGAGCTTCAAGACGCTTCATATCTACCTGGCGATCACCTGGAATACCAATAGCAACGATTTCGCGCCATGGCTCTTCATGCTCGCCGCCCTCAGCATCAGCCGGGTGCTTAACAGCAATAATAAGGTTCTTCAAAGTATCGGACGCTTGCCATTCGCGACCATCTTTACGCGGATGCAAATCGTTGGAAACCTTAACCAAAGCCTCAATTGTCTTAGCGTCTGGAGTTTCAAGAGCTTCTGCTGCAGGAGTTGCCGAATAATCAACCTCTTGCATTTCTGGAGTGGTAAGAGCTTCAACATTCCAAGCTTTTCCAGAAGGAGCGAGAGCAAAAGTATCTTCGCCAATTGGCATTGGAGCCAAGAATTCCTCGGAATCAGAGCCACCCATAGGGCCAGAAACAGCGTGAACAATCACGTATTTAATGCCCAAACGGTCGAAAATTCGAGAGTAAGCAGCACGCTCTTCAACATAAGCAGACTTTAAACCATCTTCGTCAATCGAGAACGAGTAAGCGTCTTGCATAATAAACTCGCGGCCGCGAATAAGACCTGCGCGAGGACGGAATTCGTCGCGATACTTCGTTTGAATCTGATACAAAGTAACTGGCAAATCCTTGTAAGAAGAATACATATCCTTAACAAGGAGCGTGAAAACTTCTTCGTGAGTTGGAGCAAGAAGATAGTCAGCCTCATGACGATCTTTAAGACGGAAAATGTTATCGCCATATTCTTCCCAACGGTTTGTAGCCTCATAAGGCTCACGTGGAAGAAGCGCTGGGAAGTGGACCTCCTGCGCACCGATACCGTTGATTTCTTCGCGAATAATCGCCTGAACCTTGTTTAAAACCTTGAGTCCGAGCGGCAACCAAGTCCACACACCTGGGGCAGATTTACGAATATAGCCTGCGCGCTGCATAAGTTTTGCGGAAGTCACGTCCGCGTCTGCTGGATCCTCGCGCAGCGTACGAAGGAACAGCTGAGACATACGAAGTACATTGGAATTCATGCGTTCCAATCTATTTGCGCATGAGGACATAAACACTTGTTTACACTATTAAACAATAGCAAAAATAGCGTTCGCGCGGTCTATTCGCGCGAACGTCTTCGCCGCACGTAAAGTCCACTGGACTTTACGTTTGAGCGTCTCAGCGCTCCGAATTGACTTCTCGCGCTACGCTTTAAGCTCGAAGGCAGGTCGTCGCGCCCGCGTTTGTTTCTTTTTTCCCGCATTTGTTCCCTTTTTGGGTCAAATGGTAAACAAAAGCAAGAACACTCTCCCGCATTTGTTCCCTTTTTGGGTCAAATGGTAAACAAAAGCAAGAACACTTCCCCGCATTTGTTTACCGTTTTGCAAAATAACAACACCGTTTCAACAGCAACAAATAAAAACTAAAACTCGTTATCGAAGGAAAATTCGTCATTATACGCGTAATCGCCAGAGCCAAAAATATCAAACTCTTGTTGATCGGCAGAATCGCCTTCAAACTTATCTGTCGAAAACACAGAAGCACCATCGCTAGCAAGCATCTGACTTGCTTTCTCAGAAGCCTCACGCAAAGATCCGTCTAGCAGTACAGCATCCGCCGAAACACTAAACGCGCGATCGTTAATACCTTCCAGATAAAGCCCGCCCAGATTTTCCACGCGAGAAAGCGCCACGTATCCCATTCCAGGAGCAAAAGTTCTACGCAAATCCATTACAGCACTGTCAAGCGTCATACCTTGCGACTTATGAATCGTAATTCCCCACGCGCAACGAAGAGGCACTTGATTTACGCTTGCAAGTACAGTCTCACCGTCCGTCATTTCCCATGCAGCTGGCTTAAGAGTGACAATATTGCCGTTTTCAAACTCAACAATCGGCCAGCCACCTTTGGATTCAGGTGCGAATCTCAAAACTCGCCCAACAGAGCCATTTACATACTGCTTTTCCTGATCGTTTCTTAAAGCCATTACTGCAGCTCCGGCCTTTAAAACTAAATGCTCCGGAGCAAGCATATTCTTTTTTAAACGCTCGACGAGATTTTTAGGCCCTGCTTCCGTTGCCACGAATTCGTGAGACTCAGCATCAATCGCCGCAAGTTGCACATTATTTAAGCCATCTGCCTGTGAGTTCGTAGGGAAAAGATGAACCGAAACTTCGCTATTTTGAGGATATTCTCCAAGCCGACTGGCAAGAACTTGTTTATCTTCATCACTCACAATACCGCTTCGAATATCCGTCAAAACTTCAAGCAATTTGCCGTCATCCTGACGATGTTGCTCAGTTAAATAGCACACAACAGGCTTTAAAGAATCCCAGGCGAAAGATTCCGTAATATAGCCTTCCGGATTTTTGCCAGCGGCAGCATACTTTTCGCGCGACTCAATAAATGCCTGACTTGGCTCGAACACATCGCGATTTCGCATAGAAGTGTTAACCGGCGGCAACTGGAAGAAATCTCCCGAAATAACTACTTGAAGCCCTCCAAAAGGAGCAGGATTTTTGCGCACTTTACGGCATACTTCGTCAACCATGTCAAAAAGCCACGCGTGAATCATTGAAACTTCGTCCAACACAAGCACGTCCGTGGCTTTTATGCGTTTCCCCCGCCGAGATCGAATAGTTTTAAGAAGCGTATCACTAAGCGCATTTGAAACTCCAACTCCACTCCACGAGTGAATGGTTTGACCGTTCAAATGAGTTGCCGCAATACCGGTAGAAGCAGTTACGGCAACACTTAAACCGTTTTTTCGCATTTCGCGAATAGCTTCGTTTAATACGTAGGTTTTACCTGCACCCGGAGCGCCGGTAATGAACGCGCTTGCACCAGCGTTGATTATGGTTAGAGCTTCGGATTGCTTCATTGGCAGTACCTTTTATTGCGTTTAGTAGTCGCGCTTTGTTTAGTAGTCGCGCTTTTCTGCGGAATTTACATCTTCTAGCGCTTCACCACGACGTTCGTAGTCACGAAGCAAGCTCGTGCTCTCAATGTGCTGCGCACCGGCTTTTACCTGAGCCTCGCTTGGGCCTGGCGCTGGAACGAACATCATATCACGGTAGTAACGAAGCTCATCAATCGACTCAATAATATCCGCGAGCGCACGGTGGCCGCCATGTTTTGCTGGCTTATTGCGGTATACGTCTGGGTAAAGTCTGCGCGAAATCTCCTTCAACGTGCTTACGTCGATTACACGATAGTGCAGATTTGCCATTAAATCTGGCATATAACGGTCGAGGAACTTTTTGTCGGAACCAACCGAGTTTCCAGCAAGATGAGCTTTTCCGCGCTCTGGCAGGAAACGCTTTACATACTCAACAACCTGCTTTTGCGCTTCTTCCAAAGGCAAACCGTTCTTATTCCACTCGTCAACAAGTCCAGAAGAAGTGTGCATATTGCGCACAAAATCGTTCATATGAGCCACAGCAGCATCGCTCGGCTTAATCACTAAATCAATGCCATCGTCTAGAACTTTCAAATTAAAATCGGTTGGAACTACAGACACTTCGCATAATTCGTCGTGGAAAATATCGAGTCCCGTCATCTCGCAATCGATCCAAATTAAGCGCGATTCTTCCGGCGTAAACGTAAGATCTTCCTTAACTTCTGCCATTTTCGTTCCTTTCCTAATATTTTCGAACCCATCAGCCTACATCTTCCCAGCGACGACTATGAGCTGAGACGAGCGAAATATTGATTTAATCATCTAATAAATCCTGCATAAGTTCATCTGTGTTATTAAATGATTTTCCCTCATGAGCTTCAGATTGACGACGAGCTTCAACACTTTCACGGCTTTCACGAGTAATCAAAAAAGGCATAGCTTGATCAACAATTGACTGTCTTAAAAAGACATTAATCGCAGTCGACAAATCCATTCCCATTGAAGAAAATAATTTTTTTGCTTCCTCTTTAACTCTAGAATCTGTGCGAAAACTCACAGTTGCTTGAGACGTGTTTTCAGTATATTTACTTTTGACGCTATCGCTAACCAATATTGCAGACAATTTTATACACACTTTCTAATGATTTTTATTTTTATTAAATTGCTATTGTAATACAATATACATACAACAGCAATCATAATGTTTAAACAAACAAAAAACGACGAAAAGCATGCAAGTTGTGGGAAACTTGGTTAACTTTTCGCCGTTTAAAATAGTTGCGATTTATACGCGCTTTATACGCGATTTAATTGCACAATACGCGCGACATACACACCACGCGCACCACGCGATTTAGTTGTGGAAACCGCTGTAGTTTGGCGCTTCTGCAGTCATCACGATATCGTGAGGATGCGATTCGCGAAGACCTGCATCCGTAATGCGAATAAAGCGTCCGCGCTCTTGCATTTCCTTAATATTGTGAGCACCAACGTAGAACATGGATTGATGCAAGCCGCCAAGCAACTGGTAAAGCACAGCGTTAAGCGGACCGCGATATGGAACTTCGCCTTCCACGCCTTCTGGAACCACCTTGTCAGAGCTGGTAACGTCTGCCTGGAAGTAACGATCCTTAGAATAAGACTTTTTACCGCGAGGAGCCATTGCGCCAAGCGAGCCCATGCCACGATAAAGCTTATACTGCTTGCCGTGAAGCAAAACCTTTTCACCTGGAGCTTCCTCGCAACCAGCCAAAGTGCCGCCGAGCATAACGGTGTCAGCGCCAGCAACCAAAGCCTTAGCAATATCGCCAGAATAGTGAATACCACCATCAGCAATGCATGGAATGCCAGCAGCCTTGCAAGCCTGAGCAGCGTCGTAAACTGCAGTAAGCTGAGGCACGCCAACGCCAGCAACAACGCGCGTAGTGCAAATAGATCCTGGGCCAACGCCAACCTTTACAGCGTCAACGCCAGCATCAATCATCGCCTGCGCACCCTGGCGAGTAGCAATATTTCCGCCAATAATTTGTACGCCGTCAAATGCCTTATCTGCCTTAATGCGACGAATCATATCAAGAGCCAAGCGAGCCTCGCCGTTTGCGGTATCAACCACAAGTACGTCAACTCCAGCTTCCATAAGAGCGCACGCACGCTGCCAAGCATCCCCAAGGAAGCCAATTCCAGCAGCCACGCGCAAGCGACCCTGATCATCCTTAGTAGCATCTGGATACTGCTCAGTCTTCACAAAGTCCTTAACAGTAATCAAACCAGTAAGCTTGCCTTCTGCATCAACCAAAGGCAATTTTTCAACTTTGTTGTCTGCAAGCAAACGATGCGCGTCTTCTTTAGAAATATTAGAAGGACCAGTGACGAGATTTTCGCGAGTCATCACGTCTTTGACTTTCAAACGATCATAGTCTTCGGAAGCAATGAAACGCATATCGCGATTGGTAATAATACCAACTAGACGATTTTCGCTATCTACTACTGGCAAACCAGAAATATGAAAACGCCCGCACAATTTATCTAAATCTGCGAGCGTTGCATCTGGGTGAACAGTGAGTGGGTCTGTAATCATACCAGACTCGCTGCGCTTAACAATATCAACCTGCGCAGCCTGATCATCTATAGAAAGATTGCGATGAAGAACACCAATTCCGCCATTTCGAGCCATTGCAATAGCCATATCGGACTCGGTTACTGTGTCCATTGCTGCAGAAATTGCAGGAACTTTCATAGTGATTTCGCGAGTCAGATGAGTGGTTGTATCCACTTCGGATGGGATTACATCGGTTTCGTTTGGAAGCAACAGCACATCATCATAAGCAAGGCCGAGCTTCTCGAAAATTGGTGGAACAGGAGCATACACGGATTCCGTGTTCATATCAGTTGTAGCCATAGGGTTACTATACGTTTTTGCTATGACGTTTGTAAAAATCGCGTTTCATAAACTATGATTCGCGAGTATTCGAGTATTATTTCACGAATTTCGTAGCTCTGGCAGCCGCCTGCGCAAATATGGCATCATCGTGAGCACTGTAAGCAGCACAGCCGCAATAATCATGCCAATCATCACGTAAACTGCTTTAAAGAACAGTATCATTATCGAACCGAAAGATATAAGCGCCGCCCATCCCCAAAGAATAAGCACAGCTCCTTGCACAGAGTGCCCAATGCGCAACATGCGATGATGCAAATGCATGCGGTCTGGATGCATTGGCGACTGCCCTTTTGCAAGCCTCCTGCATATTGCTAAGCACATGTCTAATACTGGCAAAAACAGTACTAAAATTGGTAGCAAAATCGGCATAAATACTGGCAAATAGATACTTGTGTGCACTGCAGATGGATCTAAGTGACCTGTCATTATAATAGACGCGCAAGTTATTAGATATCCGATTAGCATGGATCCAGAATCGCCCATAAAAAGCTTTGCTGGATGCCAATTGTGCAAAATAAACCCTAAGCACATTCCCACCATTGCAACGTCTATAAGAGTTGCCATTGACGCATAGCTTGGAGATGTGCGCGCAAGAATATAAGAGTATGTTGCGAATGCGATTCCGCCTATTGCTACAATTCCAGAAGCCAGCCCATCTAGTCCGTCTACAAAGTTGACTGCATTAATTGAAGCCACGATTAGTATTGCGGTTATTGCGATTGAAAGACTTGGAGACGCTGTAACTAGCGATCCTAGCGGCAATGTAACAATTTGTAATCCGCCCCACGCTACAAAAACAGCTATTAGCAATTGACCTGCAAGTTTTAGCATCCAATCTAAGTCCCAAATGTCGTCGCAAACGCCCAAAAGGCATATGAGTACAGCTCCAGCTAAAACTACCCACGGCTGGTGTGTTCCTGTAAAAAGCCCTGAAATAAAAGGCATGGAGCTTGCAAACGCCATTGATACAGCAAAGCCGAATAGCATTCCCACTCCACCCATACGTGGCGTAGGTATTGTGTGCACGTCGCGAGCGCGCACTTTTCCAACGGCTCCTATGCGAATCGCAAGATGACGTACAAGCGGCATTATTAGCCAAGTTGCGCCTCCTGCGACTGCCGCTATAAACAGGTATACCCTCATTTCTTGCGACTTTCTGCTCTTATCTGTTCTTCACTTATTACGCCTTCGCGCAAAATCACAATTCCGTCTTTATCGCTTGCATCCGCGCCAACTACTGTGCTTGCTACGTGCGAGCGAGTTGGACCGGCATTTAAATACAGAGGAATCTCGTCTCCAAAAGCTGCTACTGCCTCTTCTACGCTGTCTGCGCTCTCGTTTCCGCTGCGATTTGCGCTAGATGCAGCCAAAGGCCCAGTAACTCTTAAAATTTGCATTAATTCTGGGCAATCTGGCACGCGCACGCCTTGCGTTGCTTCACATTTCTCACTGCTCTCATCTGCTTTACAAAGCGTAGCAAGCCTTGTAGCTACCGAATCTTTTTTTGCGCGCGCGATTGGCGAGTATCCGCCTGGCAGGAATTTTTCCGCCAGCACGTCTAATGGGCTTGGCAAGTAAAGACCGAGTTTTTCTAAATCACTTACGCTGCTCATAAGTATTTGCAAGGCTTTTGTGCGTGGCCTGCGTTTTAGTTGGTAGATTTTCGCTACTGCCGCCTCGTTAAATGGGTCGCATGCTACTCCGTAAACTGTGTCAGTCGGCACTACGATTACGCCGCCTGCGTTGATTATTTGCGCTGCGAATTGCAATGATTCTTCGTTAATCGTGCAAATTTTACTCATTTTTAGCCTCTTTTTTGCATACTACAAATCTTGCTCTGTTTGTTAAGTCGTTTTTGACTTTTGCGCTGCTAAATCCTATGTTTTTTGCATAATCTGCAAGCGCTTTTCCTTGTGTAACGTCGTGTTCCATAATCATTATTCCACCGTTGCGCAAATACGCAAAACTTGTTTTCATAATTTTTTGCGGTATTAGTAGTCCGTCTTGAGATCCCCCGTATAGCGCCATTTTTGGGTCGTAGTCGCGAGCTTCAATCTGCTCTAGTGGCTTGCTTTCTGGCACGTATGGTGGGTTTGTGATTACTACGTCTACTTTCTCTTTAATCGCAGCTGTTTCAGGCAGATTAACGTTTGTAGCATCGCCTAATATTGCGCGATATCTGTTTGAAATATCATATTTTTCCGCGATTTTGCGATAGTTTTTTTGCAAATATTCAAAAGCTTTAGGCGACTTTTCTACAGCCCACACTTGCGCATCTACGACTTCCGTCACAACCGACAATCCAATTGCTCCCGATCCTGCGCATAAGTCTAAAACAATAGGATTTTTTAGATTATTTGCGCGAATCCAATCTATTCCCTCTTGAACTACAACTTCTGTTTCGGGCCGCGGCACAAAAACGCCTTTTCCAACGCTCAAATCTAAGTATCGAAAAGTTGCGCATCCAATAATGTGCTGCAATGGCTCGCGCGAAGCACGCCTAGATATAAAATCGCTATATTTGCTAGCGTAATCGTGCGAAAAATCTTTAAAATCGCCAAGTATTAGCGCTTTGTTTAAGTCTGCCAAACTTACGCCACAAGCGTGAGCCAGTAGCAAACGTGCGTCGTATTCTGCTGACTCTACTCCTGCAGACTTAAGTTTTTCGGCAGATGCGCGCAAAATGTGTAAAATTTCTTGCATTTTACAAGCCACGTGGTGATTTTACTTAGCTTACTTAACTTACTTGGATAACTTAACTTACTTGGCTTTAGCTAAGCGATCGGCTTCATCCGCCTGAATATCACTGTCGATAACAGGCTGCAAGTCGCCGTTAAGCACCTGGTCAAGATTGTATGCCTTGTAGTTTGTGCGATGATCCACGATACGATTTTCTGGGAAGTTGTATGTGCGGATTCGCTCGGAGCGATCCAACGAGCGCACCTGCGAGTGGCGCATATCCGCCGCCTCCGCTGCCTCCTGCTCGTGCTTCATAGCAAGCAAACGCGACTTTAGCACGCGCAATGCTGCCGCACGGTTTTGAATTTGCGACTTTTCATCTTGCATGCTAACCACAATTCCAGTTGGAATATGCGTCATACGAACAGCGGAATAAGTAGTGTTCACGGACTGTCCACCAGGACCAGAGCTCATGAAAATATCGATTTTCAGGTCTTTTGGATCGATTTCGATTTCGTCATCGTCTTCGTCTGCTTCTGGGAACACGATTACGCCAGCCGCGGAAGTTTGAATACGCCCCTGAGATTCCGTAACTGGGATTCGCTGCACGCGATGCACGCCGCCCTCGTACTTCATACTTGCCCACACGCCGTCTTCTGGAGCAGGCGTGCCTTTTGCGCGAATCGCAAGCTGCACATCTTTTACGCCACCAAGTTCCGTCGAATTTTCGCTTTGGATTACGGTAGTCCAGCCGCGCTTTTCCGCGTAACGCATATACATGCGCAACAAATCGCCAGCAAACAGAGCCGCTTCTTCGCCGCCCGTACCAGCTTTAATTTCCATAATCATGTCTCGCGCATCGTCTGGATCTCTAGGAATCAGCGCTGTGCGCAACTTTTCTTTTGCTGCTGGAATTTGTTCTTCTAAATGTTTTGCTTCTTTTGCCAAGTCTTCGTCTTCGCTTGCCATTTCGCTAGCTACTTCGTAGTCTTCGCAAAGCTGCTTGTAATTTATGTACGCGCTTACAATTGACCCGAGTTCTGCGTGCCTACGACCGAGCTTGCGAATTGCGTCTGGATTAGACGCTACTTCTGGCTCTCCCATGCGATTTTCAATATCGCGGTATTCGTTTAGAGCTGTAACCGCTGCTGGGAACTGTTCTTCTACTGACTCAGCCATTTTGTTCCTTTGTAGTCGCGCATAACGCGGATTTTGAATCGAAAATATTAAATATTAAGTTAAGTATTAAATATTAAATAAGACACACGAGCACATGTATGTTTAGCACATAAAACGCCAGCCCCGATTCCGCGAGTTACACGAAAGCAGGGCTGGCGTTTAAAAAGCTACTTAGTCTTCTTACCGTAGCGCTTCTCGAAGCGAGCCACGCGGCCGCCGGTGTCGAGAATCTTCTGCTTGCCGGTATAGAATGGGTGGCACTTTGAGCACACGTCAACCGTCATATGATCACCATTAGCGGTGGAACGAGTTACGAAAGTGTCTCCGCAGGAGCAGGTAACCTGCACTGCGTGATAGTCGGGATGAATACCCTGCTTCATAATGTCTCCTATGGAATTCGGGCGACCCGGGTCGCAAAGCCCCAATAGCTAAGCGTGAACCGGAACCTTCGTTATTTTAGTCACCACCCTCGACTCAACAAATCAACTTTCGTTATCTTCGTTCTTACGTCTGCGATGCTTAGCAGCAAATCCAGCTAAACCAACAGACGCTAGCAAGCTGGCGACTAACGCGGACTGTGTAACGTCACTACCAGTTTGAGGCAAAGCTTCTGACGGCTGTTTTGCAGTATCCTTCACAGCTTCTGGCTCTATTTTTTGCTTCGGTTCCGCAGCCTGTTCAGGTACGACTTCAGTCGAAGGAGCTTCAGGCATTGGAATATACGGATATAATTCTGGCATCGGATATTCTTCTTGTCTTGGTTCTTCTTCTGGCTTCGACGGAGCTGGTGTAGGAGCTGGCGGCACAGGCGTTGGAACAGGTGCTGGAGTTGGCACTGGCACTGGAACAGGCTTGCTCTCAGAAATCACATCAATTTCAACAGTAATTTCCGCTTCGCGACCGTACTTGTCAGTAGTAGTAAACGTTAGCTCAACTTTTGGCTTTCCGTCCACAATCTTCGGAGTGCCGGAAATTGTGCAAGCAGTACCAGCGCAATTTGCGTTAATGCCGTTTACAGAATTCTTAACCTGGGAAACTAAATCGTTAATAGTTACTTCCTTGCCGTCTACTGTAATCTTTGTATTCTTAGTATCCGGCGTTCCGTCAGCATTAAGATTGCCTTCAGTCATGTTTTGCAAACTAAAGTTCGTTAGAATACCCTCGCGAGCAGAACCACTAAACTTAAACTTCATAGGAGCCATCTTCTCGAAGTTTGCAGTAATGATGGTTTCACGTATTGGCTTAGGCTCTGGTAGAGAAGTCTCAGGATTTACACCTACATTGCGCAAAAGTTGCTTCAAAGCTTCCAAACTAGACTTCTTGGAGCTGCGAATTATCTTTGCAACAAATGATTTACCTGCAGCATCAGCAAGATCAGCAAGCTTGTCGCGTTCAATAGTATTATTAATCTCCAACGGATTAGTAATATTCTGCGCTAATAAGTTACTCAATACAGCTAAAGTACTGTTATTAGATTTGCGAATCAAATCAGCTAAGTAATTCTTACCATTACTTTCCGCAATTTTAGCTAATTGTTCTTTCTTCGCGTCATAAATTACCTTTGCATTCTCCTTTTGAGCTTCACTAAGCAGATTCTGCAATGCAGCCAAAGTAGAATTATGCGAATTACGAATAATCTTTGCCACAAACTGCATACCATCAACAATAGCTATATTAGCCAATACTTCACGCTCTTCATTGGTAGCTTTACGTTGATCTGCCGGAGACGCTGGCTTTTCAATCGTCTTAGACGACCAATCCTTAAACACGTATCCCTTATCAGCAAGAACGTCTGGAATATAATCTTTTATTGCAGACTCTTTGCCATTACGCACCCAGTAAGTGTGCATTGGCGACTGCATGGTTCCACCCTCGCCAGCTGCATACATTACCTTCGTGTAGTTCTGCGCAATAAATTCATATTCCTTCGTACCTTTTTCTGGCAAATCTTTATCCGCAATAACTTTCGGAAGCACACGAATATGTACCTTAACAGGAACTATTACCTGTTCCTTCTTATCATTCGTGCGAGTAACGTTTACTACGACAGTGGTAATACCCGGCTTAGTAATTGCCTTGTTAATATCGTATACGCCAGCACCTTGCACGCCAACAATATTAGGATTCGACTTAGCATCATTCCCGTGCACAAGCTCATCAGGACCAGGTATGCCGTCGCCAACGCTTAGAACAATATCCGACGCGTTCACGTCGTCAACACGCGCCTGTTTTGCAACATATACGCGAGTTTCTTTTTTATTATAATCAGGTGAAGCGGACGTGAGTTCGTTGCCAGCAGCACCATAAATAGACCAGCCACCAAAACCTTTAAGCTGACTACCTAAATCATCAACTTTATTATTAATATCGTTATAATAGTTACTACTTTCTGGATCAAAGTAGTACACCTTCGGATTGGAAGTGCCATCGGTCCACCTTCTACCAAAACCTGGTAAGAACAAATGTGGCACGTAATTATCCGGAATCTTCTCATTGGTGCCAGGCTTCAACACGTTATCCACTCTTCTAAGGACAGCTCTAAACTTGGTGTTTTGAGTAAACGCCATCTTAGCAATTTGTTCTTTAGTGTAAAGATTTGTCGTTGACGAGCCACCCGTATTAGCAGAACGTGTTTCAGCAGGAGATGTTGCGTTAGATATAGTTGCAAACAGAGCTAACGTTGGCAGAGGAGCTGCAGCAGGTAAGCTAGCACGTGTGGCAGGCACAGTACTGCCCTCAACCATCTCCCAACCAAGAAACTCGTAGTGGAAGCTACGATCATCGTGCTTTGCGCCAGTAACTTGAGGAGCCTTTATGCCCTTAGTATAGTCTCCACTTGTAATTTCGTCGCTGCTAGCCTTCAAGATGTAATATTCTTTACGGCCCGAAGCAGCACCTTCATAAGCAGTTGGATCCTCAAACTCTACCTTAACGTAGTTTTTGTTATTCTTTGTAACAAAATCAATCTCGCCAGATTCGCCAATAACTGGTTGTTTATCAGTCTGAGTACCAGAACCAGGCTGTTGAGTACCAGAATGAGTATTATCAACCTTCGGCAAGCTTTCTGGATACATCAGCTGGTAAATCACCTTAAGGCGGGCAACGCGCTTATACTTTTTAGGTTCCACTCCGTCCTTGTAATTGACTGTAATCCTTAGCGGCACAGTGTACAAAGAAGGCTTCTTAAGCATTTTATCTTCAAAGTCTTTTGGATCCTTACCTTTCGGCAAATCGTATTCGATTTTTACATCTTCTATATCGCCCTTAGTTTCTGCCTCTTTCTTCAAATCATCAAGATTTGTCAAGTACTTGTCTAACGCCGGAAGCGTGTCACGCTTATCTTGCACAGCAACCAAGTAATCAGTCTGCACTTCTGGCTCTGTCCAAGGAGTTTGATCTGCCACAAACTCTTGGAATGGTTCATTGACATGCCAGCCGTCTTTCCAATCACCAGTCACGTCAGCAACATCTTTAACTTCAGCAACTTTATTACCGTCATTAAGCATGCTGCTTCGAGACCACTTGCCAGTAGGGTTGGTGAGATTGTTTTGAAGCATCTCAAGAACATTCACTGTCTTCCCATCAACAGTCTTCGTGATTTGGGAAAGATCAGTGCCCTTCTTTACGTAGAACACCTTAGGGCCATTTGTGCCGTCAATCTTCCACTTTCGTCCTGGAGCAGGCTTGAAGATTGCAACTACAGAATCTTCTGGAACTGTTCCGTTGTCGGACGAGCTGGAGAAGTAGTCGATTCGCTTGTAAATAGCGTGGTAAGTTACGCCGTTGTCTAAATTGACCTTCTTGTAGCGGTCGCTTGAATTTATGTCAAACGTCTGCTCTGGCTTCTTCTGCTCTGGCTGTGCTGTACCAGCAGAAGTCGTGCCAGAAGAAGGCGTACTAGTAGTCGGTTCTACAACCTTAGTCGCCCAACCCTTAAACACGTAGTGGTAATGCTGGTCGTTGTAATCTTTACCGAAGGCTTGCGGCACACGGATTCTAACATCCTTACCCTTATAAACGTACGCAGTAAGCGTAGTTTCTCCGCCAGCAGGAGTATTAGCATTACCGCCATCGTGACCAATAATAGTGCCTTCATCGTTCTTGCCAGTAAAGGTAATCGGCACGTAATCGCCAGCATTATTGCTGCCGTAGTCAGTAGCCTTAAACTTATCCCAATCGCTTGCGTACACTAAATCTGGCAGCACGCGGTACAGCACTTCAGCTGCAGCAGTGTTATTGCCAAGCGTCACTTGCACTTTAATCTTGTGCAATCCTGGAGTGTTGTCAAACTTTTCGCCAGGCGCAAAGCTGAACGTAGCATCAGCCGGATAATCATTAGCATTGGTTATAAGCTTCTTAGCATCATCACTACTTCCGGTACTAATATTCTCCTTTGGCGTAAGCACTTGCGGAGCTGCAGCAACAGGTGCCTTCAGCTTGAAGTTAGCAATGTAAATTACTTCAGGGCTGTTCTGCTCTTCGGAGCGAATCGGCAAACGATTTACGCCATCAGAATACTGAAGCTCCGTAGAACCAGCTTCAGACGAACCGATTTTCGAAGTCCAGCCAGCAAACTCATAGCCTTGCTTCGCTTTCACTGTTGGAAGCGGCATCTGGTAAGCCTTCGTGCCCTTAATCGCATCGTACACAAGAGCAGAGCCGTCAGCTACCTTACTTCCTTGCCAGTCAACAACGCTACCCATAGAGCTTTGGTCTTTGGCCACTTTAAACACGTAGCGCGTGTAGTGATCCGGGCGATACTGAGGATGCTTAGGATCCTGATACTCAGTATCCTGAGGATGCTCAGTATCCTGAGGAGGATAACACTTGCGCTTAAGCACGCGAACGTCTTTATACCTGAAGGTGATTTCAGGAATCGTATCAGCTTTTTGCTTGCCATCATCGTAAGTGTCATACGTAAAACTATTCTGCGTAGTTTCCGGCATAAAGCCTTCAATCGGCTTGTAGAATGCTACGTCATACTTTCGATTTATAGAGCTGACTTCGCTTTCTGGAAGAAGATCCTTTTCTTTGCCATCCTCACCAATAGTTACATAGCGAACCTTATACTTGCGCGTATTGTACGTTTGGTACACAAACTCGCCAGTATTCTGATTCTCATCGCTCGAAGCTTCAAAGCTCGTGAAATGCTTATCTGGGAAGTGCGTTTCGTCACTGTAGACTGCTTCCGCATTGTAGCGCAAATGCTCACGCAAGCCGGAAACCGTTTGAGTAGAAACGTGATCCACCATCGCGGCTTTGGCTACAGCATTAGTAGCATTCTTATAGTCAGTAAACGTGTACCCTGGCTTTAAGAATATATGCTTAAAAGTACCGTTGTAGCGAGTATCCTTAACCCACACTGCATCAAGCGTTATATCTTCTACTACTTTGTTGCCAAAAGCGTACGGCAAAGTCGTGCCGTTCTTTTTAATCTCCCAGCCGTAGAAGTCGTAGCCTTTGCGAGTTGGAACCTTTATATCTTTATTTTCCTTAATAACATAGTAGTGATCGAACTGCTGTTTCGTAACTACGTTAGAGTCCTTTATTTCTTTGCCGTTTCCGTCAATTTCAGGCATATTGTAGTTAAGCGTTACAGTGTGCTTAATACCTTCTGGCTTACCCCACGCAGCGTAAAGCTTAATGCCGTTGACTGGCACTGTAATATCTTTGTCTTCGCCATTTATAAACCGAGTGCCGGCTTGATCAACAGCCCAGCCCTTAAAAACGTAGTCTTTTGGCAGATTTTTAGGACGCTCGATGGAGTAAGTCTTGCCATTAAGCGTGAAAGTGTACTTGCCGTCGAACTGAGTTGCGGTATCGGTGCCACCGTTTTTAGTTACAGAAGCATCGTAAGACTTAACGTTGCCATTGTCGTAGTACAAGTCTGCGTCTTTGCCCGTCAATTTAGCGTTGCCGCGCTTAGACAAGCTATACTCAAACGGCAGTTCTTCTGTAGCAGCGACACTGCCGTCCTTTATAGCATTGCCGTCCGCATTATAAAACCGCACGAAGTACTTCTGGCGCTTGTACTCGAGAGTTACTATTCCGTTTTCTTCTAATTCATTAGGAACATTGCTGTCACCAAACTTAAGCTTTCCTTCAAATCCAACAAGATAAGAATGCCAACTAATATGATACTTTTTCTTAAACTCATAATATTTCTTATATGCTGGATCAGTTTTAAGTCTTTCAGCAATAGCATCATTTAAATTTTTAAGAGCAAGTCCTCCATCTTCATCTTCTTCGCCAGAAGTATAATTAGGGGTAGGAAAGCTGTTCCTATCTTCTTCTGGAGCATCTTCGTCTGGAGTATCTTCACCTGTTAAATTGTTATAAATATCATGTATTTTGTCATAGAAATCACTGAAATCGTCCCGTTCAGGTTTTACTTTTTCATCTTTTGGTTCAAAACCAGCAATAGACGGCGCAGTATACTTGTACTCGTCGTTATTGGTATCATCCTTAGCATAGGAATCTGTTGAAATCACATAATCATCATCGCTTGGATCATTGCCGCTTTTAGCAGACGCAATACTTTGCTTTTTAATAATAACCGTATATGGAATATCATTATGAGCACCGGTTGTATCAACTGTAAGCAGACGCTGATTATCTTTTAACTCGTGTGTAGTCTGAGGATTATGCTCAGGGTCATCGCTAATTTTAGGCGCTTGTTTCTCACCCACTACACGGAATTTAGGGTCAGCAAATTCTTTTTTAGTAAAACGAAATGGAGGAGTGTCACGATAATCCGCTTTACCTGCAGGTCCAATACGCCACCCAAGAGAAGCCTTTTTTTCTTCTTTATCACTAAGCAGATCATTACTAAGATCTATCTCTTCTGCTCCTGGCCAAATATCAGTAAGCTTTTGACCGTAGCGAACATTTACACGGTAACCTTTGTGGTTAATCTCAGTGCCATGCTCATCTTTGGTTGCGCCATCATACTTCTTTGAGCACTCACCGCCGCCAGCATAGCAGTAAATAGTTGTTTTGCCATGCTCGTCTGTTTTCTTTATAGCAGCATTGTTGGCACCTTCAAAAGATTTAGCAGGCTTAGCAAAAATAAGCTCATAAGTATTGCGGTCGTAAACTAAGTTGAGTGTGTTGTTTAAGTCGTCCGCGCAAAGCATCGACTTACTGCGTTTGCCAAAATCTGGGCGACCCGGCACAAAATCATGTTCCTCACGGTTAAGCTTTTTAGTAAGCTCCTTATTCACGTGGAAGTAGCGCGTGAATAAGTCCTTAGAAGTTCTTATGCCCTTAGCGTCTTTAACATAGTTTCCTTTAGAATCTTTAATGTAATTGTTTTCAAGATTATTAGTATCATACCCGTCTAAGTTTGTTACATGCGTATCGTTCATCCAGTTGAACTTTGCAATTAAGCCGTCTTCGTGGTCATTCGCTTCTGTACCCTGCAGCTCTTTTCTAGTTAAGCCAAGCTCTGGGCTTTCTACATAATCATCTACGCTTTCGCCATTAAGCTTACTAGTATCCTTAGCAACGCCAGCATCATCCATCTTATCAAGCGCAACTTCACTATCAGTTTGCACGTTCTTGCGCTCAACAAGACCAACAAAGTCGTAGTTTGCAAGCGAATTCGGATGCTCTTTATCAACCAAATCCGCCTTTTGCACCCACACATTCACGCGGTAGCTAGTAGTCTTGTTCGCTTCCCAATTAGCGAGGAATTGCACATTGTGATCCGGCATCTGGTAGTCATCAAGAGAAACAATAGTATTATCATCATAAAGTGAATTACTCTTTTTGCTAGGATCTACTAAAGACCATCCTTTAAAAGTGTAGCCGCGCCTAGTTGGTTTCGTAACTTTTGGCACAGGTTGCTGGTAATACACTTTTTGAGCAGTAACATCCGTACCGCCAGCAGAATCGTAAGTAACCTCATACGCTTTACGGTAGTAGCGAAGGTTCAAAACAAGCTTGTCGCTTTCATCTTCAGAATCCGAAAGCGGCGAGCTAATAAGATTGTGCTCAGGTTCATAGCCTGGAATATACGTTGAAACAGCTGTTACATCCGAGCCAACTGTGCCAGTAATCTCCGTAACGTGAATATTCTCAGAAGTGCCATCCTTATGCTTTACAGTAATTACTTTACCTATACCCAAATTTGGAGCATCGTGGAACTCATCCTTATGATCAAGATCCTGCACCAAGTGACGCACATAGTACTTAGCTGTTTTAGGAGCGTAGTTGATGTTCAACTCGCCGTAGTACTGAATGCCGTCTTCTGCTTTTGGCTGCGTAGAGGATGAAGATTGCGGATTTGTAGTTGCTTGAGATGATGAGGTTTGCGGAGCTTGAGCGCCGTTATTGCCCCCAACAGCCGGCCTTTCCTTTACAGCGTAATCAGTAATCAGCTTCTTGCTTAAACGCAAGTAGCGAACAGCATCCGCATCCGTGCCATCGTCAATAACGAACTTGCTGTTATCTCCCTCACCTTTTTTAACGTAGTACTGGTAATCACCGGAGTGATATACGGACGGGCGGTATCCAGCAGACTTTGGAAGCTCAATGTATTCGTAACTATTAACATCGTCAAGCTTATTCAACTTTTCAACGTCAATCGTAAGCTCGTACGGCTGCACAAGCTGCTTATTCGCAGCGCCACCAATCGTGTAGCGAATTTTCAAATTGTAAGTAGCTTTTGGCTTTTTGTCAGTTTGTACCTGACCATTGGCTTCACTGGTGCTGCCAGCCGTTGGATTATCCGTATTAGGCTTAATTACCTGGCTATTTGGATCAGTTGCTGCGTTATTAGTTGTTGTGCCAGTGGTCGGTGTGCCAGTGGTCGGTGTAGACGTTGAAGCAGGTGAAGACGTTGGATTATTGCTCGAAGCAGACCCAGGCTCTGAAGCAGTGTTTTGTGCAGTAGCTGAATGCGTAGCGCTTTTATCTTCGCTTGTAGCACCTGTAGTTGCACCTTCTGCACTGCTTTGCGAACCTTGAGCATTGGTTTGCGCACTTGGTTTTTCTGAACTTGGGTTCGCTGTAGTTCCAGCACCAGCATTAGATTCCGCACTTGCAGGAGTTACAGGAGCAGACGGTGCAGTTGTATTGCTTGCAGGAGTAGTAGTCGGAGTTGCAGTTGTATTATCTGCAGGAGCTACACTACCCCCATTAGAAGCACCATCGCCGCTCCCAACAGACCTACGAACACGCCCATTTGGTGTATTTGCATCGCTTACTGTATTCGTATTTTCTGAGTGAGTGCTTGAAGGTTGTGCATTTGTATTCTGCTCAGCCGCAGGCTTCGAGCTTTCAGCATTTCCAGACTGCGCATTCGCAGGCTGCTGATTTTCAGCTGGCTTAACATCAGTAGGCTTAGTACCCTCAGAATCAGTATTTGAAGCAGCTGGTTTTGCGTTTGCAGGCTGCTGATTTTCAGCGTGTTCAGTCTGCGCTGAATTCTGATTTGGTTCAGCCTTTGCTTCTGGTTCCGTCTTCGCAACAGGCTTTGCACTTGCAGGCTGTGAAGTTTCTGGTTGTGTAGGTTGCTTCGATGCAGGAGCGGCAGCTGGCTTTGTGCCTGCTGGCTTTACAGCATCAGGATTTGTCGCAGCTGGCTTTGTATCTGAAGCCTTTGTGTCAGCTGGCTTTACAGAATTTTCAACTTTAGGTTTTGCAACAGCTGGCTTTTCAGTCGTTTTAGTTGCAGGTACAGACGCGTTCGACTTTGGCTTTTCCGCAACCTTACCAGTTTCAGCTGGATTGGTTTGCTCAGCCTTAGTATGCTTTACATCTGGCTTCTTCGCAGATTTTACAGGTTTTGCAATCTCAGAACTTGCTGTATCTTGCTCACTCTTAGTCGCAGTCTTAGTAGCACTATTATCTGCACTACTAGTAGCAGATCTATCCTCAAAATTATTAGTATCAAAAGAACGATTTGAAGGCGAAGACGAATCGCCATTTGTAACAAAATATTCGCCAGAATCCTTAACACCTACGGAAGAATCGCCAGCAACCGTTTCCTGATTCTTAACGCCTTCAGCGATAGCATTAGAATCAGTATTCTTAACTAAATATTCCTTAACAGAATCAACCATCTGACGCATAGTGCGATCAGAAGTAGCACCCGTGTTAAGCAATCCATTCTTATATAAGCCGTTTCCATCGCCATCGCCCTTGCCATTACCAGAGCCTTTGCCGGCGCCATTTCCAGCACCTTTGCCAGAAGTCTTAGCAACACTATTTACATAAGACGGATCAAAAGAATCAGGGTTAAAAGAAGTCCTAGCTAAAGCCGCTGCGCCAGGCAACACCATAGACAATGTAGACGCTAAAGCTACAGCTGCAACGCCAAGGCGACGACCAGAAACACTAGTAGCGGTAGACGAAGAAGAACGCTTAGCAGTCTTAGCATTTTTCTTAACGCTCTTAACACTCTTAACGTCATTAGCGTTACTAGCGTCGCCAGAAACGCTCTTATGCTTAGCAGATTTAATGCTTAAAACGTCACTACCACTATTTTTAGTTCTAGCCAATTCGACTCCCAAACTCCGTTACATCTAGTATATAGAATCAACATGCACGTTTAGTATTTAACAATCAAAATACACAACATACGACAATGTTTAACAACCAGTGCACTCCAAAAAAATACTTAACCTTTATTATTCAAGCACAAGCTATGGATACCCCCCCCCCATAACAATTGCAATATATGTGTTTTTGGTGTTTCTTGTGATAAATGTTTAAGAAATACGCAATTGTTCAAGCATGCAAGAGGGCTGGGTGATTCTTGGTCGAACAATATAAGAGCGGCAGCCGATACCAAATAATCCAATGAGCCACCACTACAAACAAACTTCAACCAAAAAAACAAAATCAAAGACAAAACGGAACAACCGCAACAACAACCAACACGCAAGAGGCAGAGCGTTGTGCGAATCGAAGTGACTTCTCGCGCTACGCTTTAAGCGAAAAGGCAGGTCGGAGCGCAAGTGAGGTGGAGATTCGAGATTTTTCGCACTGAATGAGATGAACCTCAGCATCTTTGATGGTGATTCATCGAATGAAGAAGAAAAATCGAGAATCTCGGTGATTAAGATATACGCAAAAGTTTTAGATATTCAGAAGGTTTGATGTATTTCTATACGAGCAATAAAAGAGGAGCGTAGCGACGGGAGTTGCGAGGAGAGAAATACTCAAACCTCGCGCAACACCAAGTAGGAAAGCGCGCTACGCTTTAAGCGAAAAGGCAGGTCGATTCGAGTGTGCAGAAATAACAAAAACCGCGCAAGCCAAGAAAATCTTGACTACGCGCGGCTTATAAAATCTTAGAAAATCCTAAGCAAAACCTTACTCGGCTGCAGGAGCTTCTGCAGCAGGAGCCGCAGCAGCATCGGCTGCAGGAGCGGCAGCTGTCTCTTCTGTAGCAGCATCTTCTGGAACAGTGACGCTAACAACAGACTCTTCGCCATCCATGTCGAGCACAACGCCCTCAGGAAGCTTAACATCTTTAGCAAACACCTTGGTGCCATCGGTCAAGCCGTCAACATTAACCACCAAGCGCTCTGGCAAGTTGGCAACGTCTGCGCGAACCTTGAGCTCCTGAACGTCTACGAATGCAACAGCAGCACCCTTTGGAGTGCCTTCAACAAACACTGGCACCTCGACGTCAATCTTTTCGCCAGCCTTAACTTCGTAGAAGTCAATGTGCTCAACGATGCGCTTAACAGGGTTGCGCTGAACGTCCTTAACAACTGCGATTCGCGATTCCTTGCCAAACTTAATGGTAAACAAAGCGTTTGCGTGACGAAGAGAAAGAGTAGTCTCTCTCATTGGAAGAGTCACATGTACAGGCTCAGCACCACCAGCGTAAATGCTGGCTGGAATCAAATTGGCAACACGCAAACGGCGAGCAACGCCCTTACCGAATTCATTGCGAACTTCGCCTTCAAGTGTAATCTTTGTAGCCATATCGGTCTCCTTATGGTCTGGATTATGCGGATAATCTTATTTAAATCCAGCTTCAGGCGCACCGACGCGCCGAAAACCACCATAAGTTGGCTATCAGCCCAGTCGATAACGGAACTTACACAACAATCGCAAGCAACCAACGAATCGCAAAGTGCCTGCTACAAGTATCGTAGTGTTATTCCCTCGCCAAAGCAACTTACCTAGTCTACAAAAACACTTAGACAGATAAAGTCTAAAGTCAAATCCAACACCAAAAGGTGACTTGAATCACACCAACGATTATCATGTATATATAGTCAAAGGCGCATAACAAATATGTGCTCGAAACAAGCTGATTTAACCAAAACAAATTAGCAAATTTAAGCATTTAGCAAAATTAAGGAGCAGATGTGTCCGTCCTAAATACACTCCAGCAGCAAGCTTTCAATCTTGCTCGCAAGGCTTTGCAAATTGGCAGCAACTTCGCGCACCCAGTAAGCGACGACATCGCAGGAGAACCAGACTATTCTATTCCACAAGATCAGCAAGACGGATCACAGAATAAACAGAATAATCTGCTTCAGCAAAATCAGCATCTTCCACGAGTAGACGAATGGGGTTCCCAACTACAAACCACCACTTTCCTAGACCCACAAACTGGCTTGCTAACCACAAAAACGGACGGAAATCCGCCATTAGACGAAGGCACAAGCATCTACGACTTGTATGCAGACAGGGCAGCCAGAATGGGAGATGATCCGCTTTACACATACAAAGAAAACGATGAATGGGTTACAAAAACAGCCAACCAGTTCCTTACAGAAGTTAGAAAAGCTGCAAAAGGCTTGATTCACTATGGATTGCGCAAAGGCGACGCTGTTGCACTAATGTGCAAAACCTCGTATGAGTGGGATGTTGTTGACGCTGCAGTTATGGCTTGCGGAGGCGTGCTGGCTACAATTTACGACACGGATTCTGCCGAGCAAATTCGCAACATTGTAAACAACTCCGACTCGCGCTTTTTGATTGTTGGCACAACTGAAATGAAAGACAAGGCAGATGGAGCTATTGAAGAATGCCCGAGCCTTGAGCGCATTATTTGCATAGAAACAGGCGGATTGGCGGAACTACAGGCCTTTGAATACTCCGTTAGCGACGAAGAACTAGACGAGCGCATTGACTCGGTTAAAAAAACCGACTTATGCTCTATTGTGTACACTTCTGGCTCTACGGCTGCGCCAAAAGGCGTGGAAATGACGCATGAGCATTACTGCACAACCGCGTTAAACTTGCCAACTTATTTGCCGGACTTGCTTAGCGAGCCTAACGGTTCTGTACTTTTGTTCTTGCCTCAAGCCCATTCGTTTGCGCGCGCAATCAACTATATTGTTGTTGCTAGCACGCTTAGAATCTACATTGCGCAAGGCATTACAACGCTTATATCTGACCTTCAAGTCGCAAAGCCAACTGTTATGATTGTTGTTCCGCGTGTGCTCGAAAAAGTGTATAATGCGGCTTCGCAAAAGGCGGGTCATGGTGCTAAGGGACTTGCTTTCCAGGGTGCTGTTGTTACAGCTCAGCAATATATGAAGGAAGTACAGGATTCTGGAGATGCTAAAGCGCTAACAAAGGCTCGCCGCGCTGCTTACGACCCACTCGTTTACCGCCCGATTCGCCAAGCGCTTGGTGGGCGTGCGCGCTGGATTGTTGCTGGCGGTGCGCCACTGGATCCAGAGCTGCTAGCGTTCTTCCGCGGCGCAGGCGTGCCAGTTTACGAGGGCTATGGTCTTACGGAAACCACTGCACCGTGCGCGTTTACTCCTATTGGCGTTCCATTCCGCGAAGGTTCCGTTGGCATTGCTTTCCCAGCTTTCACTTTGCGAATTGCTAAAGATGGCGAGGTGCAAATTAAAGGCACTTGCGTGTTTAAGAAGTATCACAAGAACGAAGAGGCGACCGAAACTTCGTTTACAGAAGACGGATGGTATGCTACTGGCGATTTGGGCAGAATTGACGACGATGGCATGCTTTACATTACTGGTCGCAAGAAGGACTTAATCATTACTGCTGGCGGCAAGAATGTGGCTCCTGGTCCTATTGAAGAAGTGATTAAGCGTTGCGAGCTTGTGTCTCAAGCTCTTGTTCTTGGAGATAAGAGGCCATTTATATCTGCTCTTGTGACTTTAGACGAGGAGATTTTACGCAATTGGCTTAAAACCAAGGGCTTGGACGATACTATGAGCATGGAAGACGCCGTAAATAACGCGGTTGTGCGAGCGGAAGTCCAAAAGTTTGTGGATATTGCAAACGAGGGCGTATCGCGCGCGGAATCTGTGCGAAAGTTCATTATTCTGCCAGAAGAGTTTACTCAAGAAAACGGATTAATGACGGCTTCTATGAAGATTATTCGCCCGCGCGTTATTAAGAAGTATTCCGCATTGCTCAACGCGCAAATGTACACGATTCGCAAGAAGTAGCGCTTAAAGCGTAACTCGCAAATCGCCCAAAACCGCGGTTGACTGGTCTTATAACTGACTAGTCTTCCGCGGTTTTTCGTATCTACACACGATTCAGCGTTTCGTATCTATCCCCCACACCCATGCTTTTTGCATCTACCCCATGCTCATGCGTTACAAATGCCTCACTCGCGAGACAAATCTAACGAAATTAGGGCAAAAAACGTTACAAATGCCTCATCAATGATGCAAATATAACGAATTTAACCCAAAAAACGTTACAAACGCCTCACCTCCGAGACATATATAACGAATCCAGCCCTCGCTCAACAGTAAACAGAGAATGTCGCTCGCACAGATTTAATCCATAGGTATTTGATAAAATCGCATTGAAAACTTGATACCCCCCCCCCGTAGAGCTGTATACTGTTTTCGTATGAAGCAAGGTTTAAAAAAGATCGCAATGGAAGCGAACAAAAATTGCGATTCTCGCACAAAATCTTGTTTAAATAGCAGAGTCTACGATTTTAATCATTAGAAAGAGGAGAGGTTAGTTATGAACGCTAAGCTTGCCGTAGCAATATCTTTAGGCGCAAGTTCTCTTGCATTATTCGGCATGGCAGGTGTTGCCAATGCTGAAACGGTTAATCCAACAAATTCTGGCACAAATCCACAACCTGTTGTACAGACTCCACAAGGTGGAAACACAAATCAAGGTGGTGCTTCTGGGCAGAATCAACCTGGCAGCACTCCTGCAGGCCAGCAAGGCGGTGGAGATAGCGAGGGAACGAAGCCAAAAGAAAAGAAAGATGAAGCTGCAGAACAAGTTATAAAGGATGCAGAATCCAAGAGTAAAGACGCTCAAAAAGATGTAACTGCAGCAGACGAGGAAGTTAGGCAAGCAAACGAAAAGGCAACTAAAGCCAAGAACACTGCCAAAGAAGCTCAGAATGGTTTAAATGCTGCTAAAGAGTTAAAAGATAAAGCAGATAAAGAAAAGACTGAGGCTGACAACAATTTAACCGAAGCTAACAATGTTGTTAAGGAAAACGAGAAAGTAGCTAAAGAAGCTAAAGGCGATGTAGCTGAAAAAGAAAAGACTTTAAAAGACGAGCAAGCTAAGCAGACTGCAGCTGAAGAAGCAAAGAAGAAATCCGAGGAACAAAAAGCTGCGGCTGAGGAAGAAAAGAAAACTGCTGAAAATAATGTTAATGATAGAACCAAAGATTTAGAAAAAGCAAGTGGAACTTTAGAATCTAGGCAAAACGAGAAAAACGATTACGACAAAAAATTAAAGGAAGCGAAAGAAAAGTTAGAAGATGGAAAGACGGAACAATCTCGTTTAGATGATATAGCCGATAGAGCCAAAACAGAACAGAAACGAGCAGATGAAGCTGTTGAAAATAACAAAAAAGAGCAGCAAGAGAAACAATCTGCTATTAACGCTCTCGAGCATCCAGAAACAGCTCCAACAAACGAAAAAGTTCAAAATCTAAAGAAAAAAGCCGAACAGGCTCAAAAAGATGCTACTGCAGCAGAAGAAGCTGCAAAACAAGAAGAGAAAAACGTTACAGACAGAAATAAAGAAGTTGACACTGCTGGAAACAATCTCAAATCAGCAGAAAAAGATCTTGAAAATAACCAAGACGCTAAGAATTTGAGCGATGCAGAAAAAGCTGTGAAAGACGCTAAGAATGCTGCAGATAAAGCTGCTAAGAATGCTTCTAAAACTACAGCAAACTTTGCAGGATTCTTGGATTATGTGATTGAAACTTATAAAAATTCTACTAGCAAAGAAGATAAAGCTCTTCTTGAAGACGCTCAGCGCGCTAAGCAGATTTTGAACGGTGAAAGAGTTGAAATCATGAAGCAAGTCCAGAACGGAGACAAAACAGAAAACGTTCTAGACCGCGTTATAGAAGTTCCTATGTGGTATAAGGATCTCGTAAAGCTCGGAAAAGTTGGCGGCGCGGATTCATTGCAAAACATGAAGGAAGCTGCAACTTACTACGATGCGCTCAACAAGTTACGCAAAGAAGATAGCAATGTGAACAGCGCAAGTACTGAAGAGAAAAAGGCGTTGGGCGACGTTAACGTGCGTCTTAGCTTGATTGCAGAGTCAATTGTAAACTCCTTCTATTCTGGTGCATATCATAATCATGCTCAAAATCACACTGGTTATAAGAGTAACGAAGTGATGAAAACTAACCCGTACAACGCTACAGAAAATCTTGCGTGGGGCAATTACGACGGCGATTCTACAGAGCACAAGAATCAGGAATATGGCAAGTGCTATGTAACAGCAAATGGCAATACGTCTTGTTCCGTTGATTCTGAAAAATATAACGCTCTTAGCGGCTGGTATACGGTTGAAAAAGATCGTTACGACAAGGCTATTGAAGGAACGTTTGTAACTGGCAAAGGTAGCAGTGCGAAAACACACGCGATTTCTGATGCTGGTAAAAAGGTTCTTAAAGAACATCGTTATGATTTACGTCAATACATGTGGCAGCATCCAGATACTAAGTTGTTTGAGTCTGCTGATGATAATAATGGTAATCTTAAGGACATTTTCTTGGAATCTGTGGGTCATTACACGAATTTTGCTAGCAAAGATATTACTGCTGGCGGATTCGCTGAAAGCGACTTGAGTTTGGAAGAAGTTACAAAAACAACCACAAAAACAACCACAGAGGGAACTACATCTACAACTAGCAAAGAAGATGTTGCAGGAGATGTAGCTGTATGGCACGGAAGCAACGAATCTTCGATTACTATTGCAAAGTATAAAAAGCTTCTTGATGATTATGAGAATAGTCTTGGCAGCAGCGCTAAGGCAGAGCTGAAAGAAGATGACGCTATAAACAAGCTGAATGCTGATGCAAATAAAGCAAACTACGATTTGTTTGTTAAAAAGTATGAGCTTCGTAAATTGCATTATGACTTGAACATGAGCGATGCTAACAACTTAGACGCTGCAGATGCCGCTAAATCTAAAACTGGTTTGCAAGATCAGGAAATTGTTGCTCTTGAAAATGATGTTAAAGAAGTTCAAAAGAATATTGACTACATTAATTCAGAGAAGCAAAAAGCAGCAAACTTTATAAAAGAATATGAAGATCATTTGAATGACGTACATAGTCATTGGAAAAATCCAACTGAAGCAAAGAATGTATATGACAATAACAAACAATATTTGGTGTATGCAGAACAAACTATTGCCGAATTAACTTCTGATTTATCTTCTAAGAAGAGCACATTAGATACCGCTAAATCTGCTATAAATACTGCAAACGCTACGCGCACTAATATTGAAAAACTTAAGACTGCTGTTTCAAAAGCAAATACGGAGTTTAAAAAGGCTAAAACTGCTTCTCAAGAAGCAGCTAAAGCTTTAGCACAGGCTCAAGAAAAAGCTAATAGGTTAAATACTGAAGCTACAAAAGCTCAAGAGGCTGCAACAAAGGCTGAGCAGGAGGCTCAGGCTGCAGCTCAGCAGACTATTGAAGAAAAACAGAAGCAGATTACTGAGCTTAAAAAACAACTGCAAACTTTGCAAGCAACAGCACAAGAGTTGAGCACAAAGGCTGCGCGAGCCAAGACAGCTGCTGATGCAGCTCGCGGTAAAGCAATTGCACAGCAAACAAAAGTTGATGTCGAACTTACCAAAGCTGTTAATGAAGCTCAAGACACGGTTAATAAAGCAGAACAAGCTGTAAAATCGGCTGAGCAAGAAAAAACTAGAGCTGAGAAAGCTGTTGAGAACGCCAAAGCAGAGGTTTCTAAATTAGAAACCAAGATATCTGGATTTGCTGCATCAATACAAAAACACAGCAATGAGATTGCAGCTGCAGAAACCAAGGTAGCTGCTGCTCAGCGCGAGCTTAATACAGCAAAACAAACGCAAACTAGCGCTGAAACTGATCTTAACAATGCAAAGCAAGCAGCACAAGAAAAAGCTGAAGCCGTTAAAACCGCTAAGCAAAATGTAGAAAAAGCAATTGTTGCTATTAATGATGCTAAAGAATCTGTTAAGCAAGCTAAAGCTAAGGTTGCTTCTGCTCAATCTGTTCTAGAAGCTGCTAAAGCTAAGGTTACACAGGCTCAATCAAAGGTTGAGTCTTATAAGACTGAATTCGCAGCAGCTGTGGCTGCTCTTCCAGCAGAGGTCCAAACAACATATACTACTGAGTTTGCTGCTGTAACTGGTAACTTTGCAACAATGCTAGTAAATCTTGGAAAGCTAAACACTACATTAACAAATGTTGCTAGTACGTTGCAAACATCAGCACAAAGCCTGTCCAAGGCTGTTCCAGAGGAGCAGCATACAGAAGAACCACCTGCTCCTGTTCCTCCAACTCCAGCTCCTGCGCCAGTTCCATCCCCTGTTCCTGTTCCAACGCCACCAGTAGTACCGGAACACAATAGTGAAGGTGGTTCTAATACCAACACTGGCACTGGAACACAAGAGCAAAGCACTGAGTCAGGAAACGCTAATCAGAATACTGGTTCAACTAGTGCAACGCAGAATAACACTAGCAGCAGTAAGAGCAACACTTCTAATAGTTATAACAGCAGTACGAGTTCTAGCGAATCCTTCGAAAACTACTACAACCAGTATCTTGCAGGATACGCAAACAACTTGTTCGGCAACGAGCAACTCGGATTCCACGCTGCTATTCCAGCTGCGCAATCGCAGAGTGCAAACGGCGCTAACGGAGCTAACGGTGCAAATGCTCAAAACGCTCAAAATGCTAATGGCGTTGCAGCAAATAATGTTGCAGGAGCTGCGCACGCTAACACTCTTAGCGCAAGCAGCGCTAACCGCATAGCAGCTGCTCTTGCATCTGGCGCTAAAGCTGCAGTCAAGGATCTTGCTAAAGATCTTGCTAAAGCACAAGATGCTGCTAAGGATTCTGCTGCTAAGAGCGAGTCTAAGCAGGATAATGCAAAGAACGATGCAAAGGATTCTGCTAAGGATTCCGCAAAGAGCGAATCTAAGAACGAATCCAAGGAAGATTCCAAGATCGCTCAGGCATCTGGCGGCGCACAAGACGGAGCGCAAAGCGCATCCAACAGCACTACGATTAAGATTGTTGCAGCTATAGCGACTGTTGTTGCAGGAATCGCAGCAATCGGAGGCGGCACTTACTTTGCTCGCCATCGTCGCTCGTGACGACCTGCCTGAGCGCTTAGACCGCACTAACGATACGATTTGTTTTCCGCATTTTGTACGTGATTTGGGTCAAATTTGGTACAAAGTGCGGAAGTTTATGTAGTGCGTTTGTATCGCGACACGCCGTATTTTAAGTACAATCGCACTACAAGAAAAATCGAGAATCTCGGTGATGAAAGACACGCAATTGTTCAAGCATGTAAGAGTGCTGGGTGATTCTTGGTCGAACAATATAAGAGCGGCAGCCGATACCAAATAATCCAATGAGCCACCACTACAAACAAACTTCAACCCAAAAACAAAATCAAAGACAAATCGGAACAACCGCAACAACAACCAACACACAAGAGACAGAGCGTTGTGCGAATCGACGACTTCGAGCTGCATATCGCGCGAGAAGTCACCTCGATTCGCTAGAACCCCAAGCGCTCAAGCTTCTTAGGGTCGCTCTGCCACCCCTTTGCAACCTTTACATGCAAATCGAGCACAGCTTTAGCGCCCGTAATACGATTCACAGCAGTACGCAAACGCTTCTTAACACGCACAAGATGCTCCGCACCGCGCCCAATAATAATCGGCTTTTGCGAATCTCGCTCAACATACACCGACACAATCACATGCGCTTTATTATCGTCATATTGCGCATCACCCCCATCGCCTGGGCGCACAATGTCATCTACAACAACCGCAAGCGAATGTGGCAACTCGTCGTCAAGCTCCTCAAGAAAAGCCCCACGAATCAGCTCCGCAATCATGCTAGAAGGGCTTTCCTCGCTAAGCTGATCGTCTGGATACATCTTTGGGCCTTCTGGAAGATTGTCAATCAAAACCTTCTTAACTTCGTCAACATTGTCTCGTTCTAGCGCGCTGACTGGCACAATATCTGTAAAATCAGCAAACTGTTGAATCTCAATCAAATGAGACACCAACTCATCGCGGCTTAGCGTATCAATTTTTGTGACGATGCCAATAAGCGGAACCTTCCACACCCAGTTTCCCGACGCGTCTTTTTTAGCAAAGTCGGAGCGAAGTCGGCTTAAGATTCTTCTATCTCCCGGCCCAATCTCCTGATCTGCTGGAAGCAAGAAAGCAATCGCATCCACATCTGCAAGAGACTCGTCTACAATATCGTTCAAACGCTGACCTAACAAAGTGCGCGGTCTGTGGATTCCTGGCGTATCAACTAACACCATTTGCGCGTTTGGAGTTGTTAAGATTCCGCGAATCGCCTTGCGCGTTGTCTCTGGGCGAGAAGACGCGATTGCGATTTGCGTTCCAATTAGCGCGTTCATAAGCGTTGATTTTCCAACGTTTGGTCTGCCTACTACCGCAACAAATCCCGATTTATAGCCGTTAAAATCGGGCGCTTCTACGCTAGCTTTTAGGGAAGGATCTAAATTAGCAAACATTTCGTCATTCATATCGTCCATATCGTCCATATCGTCCATATCGTCCATATCCTCATTCATTTCATCATTCATTTCATCAATATCTTTCATATTATTCTTAATTCCACACTATTTATCGCCAGCAACTTGCGACGATCTACTGTCTTTGCCACTATCTTTATCGCCATTTTTTCCATCAGTCTTTCCATCGTTTTTCCCATCAGTCTTGCTATCACTCTTTCCGCCGCTCTTTCCACTATCGTCTTCTTCTTTGAGACCTTGAATATCTTTAAGCCCTTGAATATCTCGCTCAACAAGAATAGTGGAGACTTTCTTGCGCCGCCCAGCAGAATCAACAGCGGTTAGTTTAAGACCTCGCGTAACAGCACTCGACCCAACAATCGGCACGTTTCCAAGCAACTTGGTAAGCAACCCAAACACAGTGTCTACATCGTCTTCGTCTATATGAACTTCAAAAATATCTTCCAAATCAGCGATTGGCGTGCGCGCAGGCATTTTCCACACGCCCTTACTCACCTCTTGCGGATCCGCGTGCTGAGTGCGGTCGTGCTCATCTTCTAGCTCTCCAACAATTTGCTCAATCGCGTCTTCAATCGTCACAAGCCCTGCAATTCCGCCATATTCGTCTACAACAACAGCAACGTGTTGGCGGATTCGCTGCATTTCGTGGAATAAATCATCCACTGGCTTGGACTCTGGAACAAGCATTGGACTTCTACTAATCGTAGAAACCGCGCGCGAAGATGCCGCTGGATTAAACACGGTTGCGCGCACAGCATCCTTTAAATACGCGATTCCTTCCAAATCGTCAACCGACTCGCCAATTATAGGCACGCGAGAAAATCCGGATCTTGAGCATAATTTTAGGAAATTTTCCAGCGTCTCATCGTTTTTAACGCAAATCATATCGGTTCGCGGAACCATGATTTCTCGCGTCAACGTGTCGGAAAGCGTAAGCACATTGCGCATCATTTCCGAAACTTCTGGGTCAAAATCGTTTGCTTCCACGAGCCTATCAATACTCGCTTTAGCTTGGTCTAATTGAATATTTTCCAACTCTTCGTCGTCGGAAAGCGCAACATTTTTCTTATGATTTTGGCTTTGATTTTGCGAATCTCCACGGCTTGCGATTTTTGCAAAAGGATTCATAAAAACAGCAATCGAAACTATTCTAGACAAGCGCATTAGCTTAAAAACTGGCTGAGCTGCGCCCACTGACCTTGGTCGCACAAGAATGGAAACAATTGCAACAATCATTGCCACTATTAGTCCGATTAATAACGTTAACCAAAGAGGCGCGCCAAGAGTCGCCGCGATTGCAGAAAAAGCCACACCATCTAGCACGTTACACACGATTCGCACAAACGCACACGCTCCGCTAGTAGCATATCTATCTGCTATAAGCTTTTTTGCTCTGCGTATTCTAGCAAGCTTCCTCAAGCGAACGATTTGACTTTCGCTATCGTTTGTTTGCTCTTCAATCATAAGATTATTAAGACTAGACCTTGTAACTCTTGGCACAGCTCCTTCCGCCGCCGCCATTGCAAGCGAAAGCCACACAAGCAAAACTGCGACTATTGCAATCGCACCCAAGCAAGCCCACATATGCGCAGGTAAATCGGGAATCGGCGGAATTGTAATGTTATTTAGCATGATTTTTCTCGTATTCTTCCAGCTCATTTACGGCACCATCTGGCAAAGTGGCGTCGTAAAGTTCGCCAGATCTAGCTGCAAAGAACGTTAGCAAAAGCTGTCTTTGCAAGCCGAACATCTGCTTTTCTTCTTGAGGCGTAGTGTGATCGTAGCCAAGCAAATGCAACATTCCGTGAATCGTGAGCAATAGCATCTCTTCCATTGTGCTATGCCCTGCCGCTGCCGCTTGTTGAGATGCTACCCATGGGCAAATCACAAGGTCTCCAAGCATTCCTTCACTAACTTTGTCGTCGCTTCCAGGAGTCAGCTCGTCCATTGGAAAGCTCATAACGTCTGTAGGACCTTCTAAATCCATCCACTTTTCGTGAAGACTAGCAATTGGCTCTGGGTCCACAAAAGTAATCGACAAATCGGATTGAACGCTTACTCGCATTTGTTGCAAAACCCACATTCCAAGGTCGGAGAATATTTTTGGGTCGATTTGCCAAACGGTTTCGTTCATCACTTCAACACTCATGATTACTTGCTATTCCTCTCAAGACTTTGCGATTCTTCGGTTTCTGGCGACTCTTCGGTTTCTGGCGACTCTGCGGCTGCTGGCGATTCTTCGGTTGCTTGCGACTCAAGACTTTTCCGATTTCTGTACTTCTCGCGCCTAAAATCAGCCTCGCGCTTTTCCCACGCTTCATACGCTTCTACGATTCGCCCAACAAGCTCCGCTCTAACAACGTCTTGTGCATTTAAGTGAACAAACGCAATACTTTTAACGTCTTTTAGCACGTTTTCAATCGAAGCTAAACCAGATTTTGGAACCGCTAAATCGACTTGCGTTCTATCTCCCGTAATCACCATTGTGGTGTTAAATCCAAGACGCGTCAAAAACATCTTAAGCTGCTGAACAGTGGCATTTTGCGCTTCGTCTAAAATAACAAAAGCGTCATTAAGCGTGCGACCTCTCATGTATGCAAGCGGAGCCACTTCCACAACGTTTTCGTCCATATACCTCTTAAGTTGCGGCGCGCCCAACATGTCGGAAAGCGCGTCGTAAAGTGGCCTTAAATATGGGTCTACTTTGTCGTTTAGTGTTCCTGGCAAGAATCCAAGATTTTCTCCAGCTTCTACAGCAGGGCGCGTCAACACTATTCTTCGCACTCGCCCGTCTTCTAAAGCTCTAACCGCTTTAGCAACCGCCAAATACGTTTTTCCGGTACCAGCAGGCCCAATGCCAAACGTTACGGTATTTGATTCCATTGCTTGCACATAAGCCGTTTGACCCGCAGTTTTTGCGCGAACAGGATTTCCGCCTGCAAAAGTTATAACGCCTTTAGCCATTCGCGCTTTGCGGCTCATTGCGCGCCTTTTAGCATCTTCACTAGATGGCATTAAATCGGCAGAATCTCGCGCAAAATCGCTTTCCATTGAAGCAGAGCCAAAGCCAGCCCCATCTCCAGCACCAGTACCAGCACCAAAAGACTTTAATCCGCCAAAAACTCCGCCATTGTGCCCAATCCTATCGATTCTCACATTATGTTCAGCGCCTTTAAGCACATCTCTTTCTAACATGCGTTTTACAGCATAAGAATCAACAGGAGCTTCGTAAGCGCAGTCAACTATTTTGCGCAACGCGTGTTCGGCTTTGCAAGCGTCTTCCTCACTTCTTGCGCTTCTAGATACGATTTTCACACAATCCGCATGAACGGAAATATCTACGCTTGGAAAAGCCTTCTCCAACTCTCTTAAGTTTGAATCTGCTGCTCCTAAAACAGCAACTGGGCTTAATTCGCTTGGAATTTGAACAATACGCGTTGTACTATTTGCCACGATTTATAAACTACCTTCTTCAAGTTTTTCGCCTGTTAAAACATGAGCATGAACATGGAACACGGTTTGACCAGCTCCCAAACCAGTGTTAAAAACAAGGCGATAATCGCCATTATAAAAGTCGTTTGCAATTTTTTGCGCAACGCATGCAATATGAGCCAAAACAGCAGAATCATTTTGCGCAAGATCTGCAACATTCTTGTAATGATTGCGCGGAACAATCAAAACATGCACCTTGGCTTGCGGATTAATGTCTTTAAAAGCCACTACCGAGTCGTCTTCATACACTTTACTGCTTGGGATTTGCCCATCAATTATCTTGCAAAAAATGCAATCGTCGTCAGTTTTGTATGTTTTGCATGCTTTATCCATTATTTTGCCCACTTTTCAATAATTCTTGTTGCAATTCTTATTGCCGAACACCATTTACTATTTTACACAGAACACGCACAAAGCTCTCAAAAATTGCTCGCAAAGATTGCTTACTATTCATACCTGCCAAGTGCTCTAGAAAGCAACGATAAGCATACTGGTCCTGCTGTAGATGCGCGTAAAATATTGCTTCCTAAAACGCAACTTTTAGCGCCAGCGTCTATAAAACTTTGCACTTCTTCTTCGCTAATTCCGCCTTCTGGCCCCACAATTACGTAAACAGTGCGCGTTTTGCCGTCTTTTAAGCATTTTTCTGTTAAGTCGTTTACGTAGTTTTCGATTTGACTAAAAGAATCCGTTGCGTCTTGATGCAAAACAACTACAAGACTTCCGTAAACGCATGCACGCCTACAAATCGCTAGAATCTGCTTGCTTGTGACTGGTTCTAAAAGTTCTGGCATCCACGCTCTGCGCGATTGCTCCGTTGCAGCCTCAAGCACCTGATTCCATCGCTTATCTGTGCGCCCTGGCTTCCATTTTGAGATTGACCTATTCGCGCACCAAGGAATTACTTCATCTACTCCGATTTGCGTAGCCATGTCTATTGCTTGCTCGTCATGGCCTGTTTTTGCGAGCGCCTGAATAAGCGCTAATCGGGTTGTTGACGCTGGCTCTTTTATAAACGAATCTACTCTAACTAAGCCGTTTTCGCTGTCTGTAATTGTTGCGTGAATTCGCACTCCTTTTCCATCCGAAAGGTCTAGCGAATCGCCCTCCGAAAGTCGCATTGCGCTTATTGCATGCCTTTTAACGTGTTGAGGCAAGCTAAGAGTCCAGCCCTCTTCAATACCGTTTGCAAGAACGGGCGCATCGTCTTTATTTGTATCCAGCAAAAACAAAGCATCTGTCATAATTTAAGCCTAACGTTAGGCGCAGCCAACATTTTTGTTTACTTCTGTATTTCTGTGCAAGTATTTCTGTGCAAGTATTATGGCAAACTAGAATTGTATGAATTGGAGGTATGCGCAAATGGTTGACGATTTTAGACGCAACTTTGCGCATCCCATTAATCAAGATTGTACTTTACAAGATGAAGCTTTTGTGACTTTTCGCATATCTCGTTTTACACCAAATGATGATTTTTGCGACTCTTCGACGGCTCTCGACTCTTCGGTTGCTGGCGACTTAAACTCTGGTTCAAACTCTGATTCAACACCAAGCACTTCCACTAACTCCCATGGTTTAGTTAGAAGACAACGAGAAAGCCCTTTTGCAAAAAAGCGCAAAAGTAACCCATTTTCAACGCAAAATTCTGGCGATTTACATGCCAAACCATTAAGCGGAAAACATTGGATTCAAGATTATACGATTCGCGCGCGCAAAAACGACACGATTTTAGACTGTTTGCTTAAAATTAAGCGCACACTAGACCCCACTTTGGCATTTAGATACTCTTGCGGTCACGGCGTTTGTGGATCGGATGCTGCAAATGTAAACGGCATGCCCACTTTACTTTGCACAGCTACAATCGCCCAAAACGCTAGGCAAAATACGCAAACTCAAGGTGTTAGATCAAGCGGTTTTAGAAAAACTGGTAGCGTAAAGTCGCAAGCAACCGCAACAGCAACAACAAACGAAAATCACAATCCGCAAGTGAAATCTCAAGAAATGTCTTCTTTAATCCAAAATGGAAGCTTTGGCATTATTGAAATCGCACCACTTTCAGGCTTTGCTGTTCAAAGAGATCTTATTTGCGACCTTTCTACAATGATTGCTCAGCTTAAAAGAATGGAACCATATTTGCAAGCGCAAAACGTTCAAACAAGAAACAGCAGCGGAAAGCTTGCGATTATTGAGTTTTTGCAACACCCAGAGCAGCTTGCAAAGTTTGAGCTTTTAAGCAATTGCATAATGTGTGGAGTGTGTGAAGGAATTTGCCCAGTTTATGCAGGCGGAGAAGCGTTTATTGGACCTGCAGCGCTTATAAATGCTGCGCGATTTATTAACGATTCAAGAGATAACGCCACTAATCGAAGATTAGATTTGGCGGATTCTAGCGACGGCATAAGCGCGTGCCAATCCGTGCGCGCGTGCTCTAGGCAGTGTCCGCGCGGAATCGACGTTGGAGAAGAAATTTGGCAACTTACAACGCTTATAAATGAGCGAAAAATAAGCCAAAATAAGCAAGGATAAGATAAGACTAGCCACAACTATCTAAGATTAGATAAGACAGCTAAGACTAGTTAATAAACTTATCTCCGCTAGCGATTCGCACAGCTTCTATAGGATCGTCTGTAATCGCAAGCAAACTAGGGTCAAAAGACGATATAAGTCCTCTTTCTTTAACCGTAGTTTCAATCCAATTCATAAGACCCTTCCAATATTCGCTGCCAAAAAGCACTACAGGAATTTTAGAAACCTTATGCGTTTGAACAAGCGTAAGCGACTCAAAAAGTTCGTCCATTGTGCCAAAACCGCCTGGGCACACAATAATTCCTGAAGAATATTTTAGGAACATTGTTTTGCGAACAAAAAAGTAGCGGAATTGCATACCGAGATTCACCCATTGGTTTAAGCCCTGCTCGTGAGGCAATTCGATTCCAAGCCCCACGCTTGTTCCTCCAGCTTCTGCAGCTCCGCGATTTGCCGCTTCCATAATTCCAGGACCGCCGCCCGTAATCACCGCAAAACCGCGTTTTACAAGCTCTTTGCCCATTATGCGAGCGCTATTGTATTCTGGCTCATCTGGCTTTATGCGAGCAGAACCAAACACGCTAACAGCTAATCCAAGTTTTGCTAAAGCGTCGAAGCCATCAATAAATTCGGCTTGTATTCTAAGAACTCGCCAAGGGTCAAGTCCTTGCCACGCGTGATTATCTTGCAAATCGCCGTTAGGTAAATCGTGTTGCAACAGCGTTTCCGTTGTGCTTTCCTTAGGAATCATTGGACCGCGCATCATTACGGCGCCGCTGTAATAAGTGTCTTTCCAAGGTGAGTTCTGTTCGCTTTGCGCGCGCAAGTCGCAAGAATTATCTGGATTATCTGGTTTACCAGAATTACCTAAATTATCAGAATTACCTAAATTATTATTAGAAACCATAAGTCACCTTTAGAACTTTCTAGTCACTTTCTAGTCATCTTGTAATCGCGTTAAATAAACGCATTAAAGTCACTCTTCAATATCGTCTAATTCTTCTTCCATATGATTCGATTGCTTTGCAAGCATAAATCCCGAAACAGCAGCCGCAATAATAGACGCCACTAGTACGCCGAATCGTGCCTCGCCCGAAAGATCCGCGTCGCTATAAGAAAGCGAAGCTATTAACAAAGACACAGTAAAGCCAATTCCGCACGCGCATGCTGTAGGAAAAAGATCGCGAACGCGCAAATCGTCTGGAACGCGCAAGCCCATAACTTTCTTAGCAATCCAAGCAGTAATCATAATTCCAAGAGGCTTTCCAACAACTAGCGCAATCGTAATCGCAATTAATATTGGAGACAAGAACAGCTGCCAAGTCAAAGTTTCAAAATGAACTCCAGTTGCGAAAAGCGCAAAAATAGGCAACGCAAACAGAGAAGACAAAGGCTGAATTTTCTGGCGATACCTTTCAGCTCTAAGCGACTTTTCGCCGTGAACAAGATGCGCAGGAGTTAGCAAACCAACCATTACGCCTGCAAGAGTAGGGTGAACGCCGGCCTGATACATCATAACCCACGCAAGCAATCCAACAAGAGCCACAACTGGCCATGGAACGCGCTTTAATCGCACAAGCATAGTCCACACTAATCCGCATAAAACAACGCCTACAAACCAATACCATGCGTTAAGCGAAGAGAAGAATAATGCGATTAATGCGATTCCAAGAAGATCGTCAACTGTAGCCAGAGTCATTAAAAATGCGCGCAATGCTTTAGGAAGCGTTTTAGCAAAAAGCGCAAGAACCGCCAAGGAGAATGCTATATCTGTTGCCGTAGGAATAGCCCAGCCAGCGCGAACCATGTCTAAAGACGGAAGCGCTCCAGAAGTAAGTCGCATAATCTCTTGACCAGCGTGCAACTCCGAGAATATTGTAACAGTTCCAGCAAAAAGAATAGGAGGAACAATCATGCCACCAACCGCGCAAATCATTGGCATTGCTGCCGCGCGAGGGTCTCTAAGCGATCCTGCAATAAGCTCGTGCTTTAAGTCTAAACCAACTGTAAGGAAGAAAATAGTTAGCACGCCGTCTTGAACCCAGTGGCTAATCGACATGTGAATATTTGTGTATGGAATTCCGATTTGCGTGTGGGAAACAGCTTCAAAAATCGGCGACGTAAATGGCAAATTTGCAAGCATTAACCCAGCTAAAGCAAATCCGAGCATAATCAACCCAGACGTACGCTCATTATTGGCTATTTTGCATACTGTTTTCCAAGAGCGGCTTAGCATTATGTAAATCTTCCCTCCGATTTTCTATCTTTTATTTTCTATTTTCTATCTTTGACTTTTGACTTTTGACTTTTGACTTTTGACTTTTAGTTTTTAATTTCGACTTCTTACTTTCGACTTTTGTTTAACAATTTACGGCATATAAATTTTATGCGATAAAGTTTATGCACCTAGGACTTATAAGTATATAGGATACGTATCGAAATATAACAAAAAACGCCACCTCGCTTAGAAGTGACGTTTCAAATCGTGGAGCTAGGGGGATTCGAACCCCCGACCCCCTCCATGCCATGGAGATGCGCTACCAGCTGCGCCATAGCCCCGTTTTTAATTGTGCGGCTCAAACGAACCTTTGATAGAATACAACAGATTTTGCTACCAACCAAACTCGGCGTGTCGTAAGCTCCTCAATTTTTTTTGTAAAAATATGGATTTATTGCCACATAAAGCTATTACTCGCCACTACCCGATGATTGTTGCGATCCAGATTCTCCCTGCTGTACGGAAGTACCACCATCCGCACCATTAGGTGAAGAATAAGAAGGAGATGAAGGAGACGAAGCCGATCCAGAATCTGTGTTTTGTGAAGAATCGCCTTTCGATCCGCTAGATTTTGAGTCAGATCCAGAATTGTTTAATCCATCCGCACCCTTTGAATCACCGCTATTCGAAGAGTTTTTATCATCTAAAGAGTTTCCTTCATGATTATTCTCATCTTTTTTATCAGACGGTTTTTTATCCGAACTATTCTCATCATTCTTATTGTCTTCACTAGATTTGGAATAGTTGCCTGAATCCTGATTCTGGTTTTGAATACGATTATTCTCACTATTTTCAGGAGCCTGATTTCCCCTATTAGTCTGATTATTATTTTGCACAGGGTTCTGCGGTAAATTGTTTAAATTATCAGTGCCTTTTCCTTGCGTAAACAGCAGAACCATGCCAGCAGTAATAATCACCGCAGCAAGGGCGCTAAGAACAGCAACTAAAATAGTAAGTCGTTTGTACCTTGACTCATTATCTACGTAACTTTTCTGCTTTGCATAGTCATAATCACCATTGTTGCCTAATCTACGCTTTGCGTCGGTTAAGGTAAGCAGAGAATCCGAATCCCCTTCCGAAAGCGAATTATCTTCTTCTTTCATCTTTCTTAATGAAGACAATTCCATGATGCTTGTGTTATCGACGCTATTATTAGGATTTTGCTCAGAGGCAGTAGCCATAACTTTTCTAACTGTTTTTATTCTGCGAGGTTCGTTCGCTTCATGAACCTCATATTCTTCTGGCATATCATCCTCTAATGCAATAAACCGCGCATTATTTACAACTTTAGTGTCATCATCTGCATAATGGCTTGAAACTGACTTTAATGCAGAAGAAGACTGGATCTTTTTTGAAGACGCGTGAATAACATTTTGATAAAGTTGTGATGCTACAGCAGACACAATCGAACCTATTGCAACACCAATTACTGATCCTGCTATACCGATCTTTGACGATAGAAGGAATGCTGTAACAGCTGCTAAGGAACCAGCCAGCACTTGCGTAAACGATATTCCTTTGAAGAAGTTCTTCACAAGTACCACCTTACAAAATTATTATTTACTACTATTCAAATTGACAATTATTGACAACTATTTAAATTGACAACTATTTAAATTGTAGATGCTGCTGCAGATGCAACTTTAGACTCTGTTCCAGAAATTTTCTGCTTATTTTTGATTTTTAAAAGCTCAATATGCTCTGCCAAACTTGCAAGCAAAATCGCAGCAAAAATCAATGCAAAGCCAATAAAAGCAACGCTTGTTACGCGCTCATTGTAAAGAATGCTAGAGAATAGCAATGTAAACAAGCATTCTGTGCACATAATCACGGAAGCGTTAGCTGTTGAAAGATAAATCAGAGTATAGTTTTGAATAATTTGCGCAAGAACAGTTACTATCACTATAAGATAGAACATGTTCGTAATAGTTATCCAATTATCTTCGGCATTGAAGTTAGGCAAAGGCTCACTTATTGCAGCTCCGCACAAAAATAGAACTCCAGAAACACTAAACTGACCGAATGTTAAAGCAACGGGATTGTATTGCCTAGAATAATACGCTAAGTATGTTAAGTTAAACGCAAAAACAGCCGCGCAGATAAGAGTTAAAACGTCTCCGTGAGAAAGTGTAAGAACAAGAGATCCTGGCTTTAATGCAACGAATCCAACACCTACAACGCATGTTAGAGCCGCAATAATTCCTAAAAGCGTTGGCTTTTTTCTAATAATTATCCAAGCAGAAAATGGCGCTATAACACAGTATGCGGCTGTAAGAAATGCGCTTCTACCTGGATCAATCCACCTTAATCCTTCTGTTTGCGTAACTAAAGATGCGTAGTATGTAACGCCTGTTAAAAGCGAAGGAATTATCAGCTTTTTAGTAAAATTTTTGCGGATTGTTTTAAAGAAGACTACGCCCATTATTATGCACGCTCCAAGCATGCGAACTCCCATAAGCCATTGAGGTGGGAATACCTCTAGAGCGTATTTAGATGAGACGTAGCTTCCGCCCCAAATTGCGGCGCATAGAAGCAACATGATTCGCGCGAAGTTTACGTTAATTCGATTGTTCTGCCTTGGTTGAACCGCGCTATTTATTTCACTCATGTCACTCCCCTCAATTTCTTGCAAATCACAAGTCTATAGCATTAAATTTTTCTTTAAGTTAGCTAAATTGCCTTATAAACTTTATAGAATAGCCACAAAAACAAGAAAAGTACAACCTATCGGCGTTCCTTCGGAAAATTTCCTAATTGACAACTGAATTGGTTGTACACACTGCGACTTTACCTTAATATTTACGATTCATGATTTACAACCAAAAATTTACCAACACATAATTTATAATGATTTATGTAGTGCGTTTGCTCCACGCACGCCCGAGTTTGTTTATCTTTCCCCGCGTTTGTTCCCAACTTTGGCATTTCGGTAAACAAAAGCAAGAGCACTTTCCCGCGTTTGTTCCCAACTTTGGCATTTCGGTAAACAAAAGCAAGAACACTTCCCCACGTTTGTTCCCAGATCGACCCATTTGGTAAACAAAAGCAAGAACACTTCCCCGCGTTTGTTCCCAACTTTGGCATTTTGGTAAACAAAAGCAAGAACACTTCCCCACGTTTGTTCCCAACTTTGGCATTTTGGTAAACAAAAGCAAGAACACTTCCCCACGTTTGTTCCCAACTTTGGCATTTTGGTAAACAAAAGCAAGAGCAACGACCTGCCTTTTCGCTTAAAGCGTAGCGCGAGCGATTTACCGACTTTGTAGCTCTAACGATATTCGGCAATTAGTGATTTAAGTCACAAGTTTAGGCATTTTTGCAAAAACACATCGAATTTTAAGCCTTTATATGCAGGATTGCGCGTAATCTTAGATGTGATTGAATCATAATTATATGATTGCGCGATTGCACAATAATCAGTTGAAGAAAGGACTCAACATGGCAGCTCTTAGTGAAGATATGAAGACTTTTATCGCGAACAATTTGGCTTGGATTGCAACGATTAGCAAAGATGGCGAGCTTGATCTTGGACCAAAGATGTCAATGTTTGTACTCGACGACAATCACCTTGCCTATCATGAGCGCACTGCAGGTCAGCATTATAAGAACTTGCAAGACGGCAGCCAGCTTGTTGTTGCCGTTGCAAATTTGGCTGAAAAGAAGGGATATCGCTTCCGCGGAACCGTTACTCTTCACACAGATGACGCGATTTACGAAGAGCAGGTGCGCGTTGCAGAAGAAAAAGGCACGAAGAAGCCTGCTGCTGTTCCTGTTATGGAGATTACTGAGATTCAGGATTTGACTTCTGGAGCTAATGCTGGAAAGACAATTGCTAAAGATTAATCAAAATACTAATTTTTAGCAAAAATCTAACAAAACGCCGAATTTTTAGGTCTCTAATACGAGGCATACAATAGCGAGTGGCGTTCGTCCTCAATGGCGAAGATGAACACCACTCAATTATTTACTTTATGATTTTATTTGATTATTTTATTTGATTATTTGATTGTCACTAATTTACTTGCTTTCTTTACGCAATGCTTGCAATCTAGAGTTCATTTCTTCCGCTTTCTTCTTCTCGAAGTAATAGATTATTCCAGCAATTGCAATCGGGAAAATAACAGTGAACGCAATCCATCCGCAAATAACCGCTGGCTCATCTTTGAATGAAATCCATCCAACAATCACAGACACAATAAATTGAATAGCAATTGGTGGAACTAGCGCAAAAACAAACTTTGCAAGATTTGACATACGTTCATTCGACCAAAAAATAGCGAACACTCCATAGCCTATGCCTATAACAAACGCTGCTACAGCATAAGATGCGATTCTGTTTCCAACCGCGCTATGCGCTAACAGGCTTGAAATAAAAGACATTACTGTAAAAATAGTGCATCCTATGCCAATGCCATTAACAATGTTTTTTACCATTGTTTTACCTAATGTTGTAACTTGCTTTTCCATAATAATCGCTTCCTTTTTAAGTATTAAAATCTAGTAATAAATAATTAGTATTAAAATTTTGATAGTTTTATATCTAACTACGCTTAAAATTACATTCCTAAGCGCTTTTTGAACCCAGCTAAGCATCTGCGACTAATCCACTCAACGCTTCCGTCGTCCATTTTTACGCTCATACTTCCGCCGAATCCTGGATCGACTCGAACAATGCGATTCAAGTTCACGATTGCGGATTTAGATATGCGCACAAACGACGCGAATTGCGGATTGTCGAAATCCATTAAGCGCTTGTAAGACACGCACTCGCCTTTATCACTGTGAATGATTACGCGCGAATTTTCTACGCAAATCATAATCACATCTGGCTCGTGCATAACAATAATCGAATCGTTAATATAACCGTATATGAATGAATTATTGTTGCTATTTGCCGCATTCGCAGTACTATTTTCGACAATCTCAGTATTATTTTCAGCGTTGCTTGCTTTTGCAGACTTAGAATCAACGCTTTGCAACTGAGCTATAAGACGCTTAATATCATCGTCAATATTGTGAATTGACAACTGCGCGAACTGCTCCTCTTCTGGCGGAACAATAGCAATCGTTACTTTCATCAGTCCTCCTTTCCATATTGCTACCGTTAGCGTTTACTAGCTTTTGCTAGCCTTTACTAGCTTCTGCTAACTTTTCTTAGCATTGCTAGCTTTTTGTTTTGTAATTTTGACTATACGGCACTGTAAATAGTCTGTCTTTACAAAATCGCTAAACGGTAGCTTTCGAGGATTAAGCGGCGAAAAGCGGCGAAAATGGAAAGATGACGCAGCTCCCTATGCAGCTCCCCAAATGCGAATAAGACGCTGACTTGTAGGGTCGGCTGCAGGACCTTGATCGTAAGCATCCAAACGCCAATGAATCGAGCCATCTGAGTTTTGGCTTGGAATTAAGCGCGCCCAACGACCGTTTCCCATTCCGCCAATCGTCTTATAAGAAGGATCTACCTTGTCTAATCCAAGAAGCTTATGAACAGTTTGTGAAAGACAAGATCCGTGTGAAAATACTAGTAAATCGCGGTCTGAGCCAGTTTTGCGCGCCCAATCCTCAACAGCTTTCGCCGCGCGATCGCCAACTTCTTGCTTAGTTTCTGCACCGTGGTTGAGTTCTCCACCTTTGCCATCAACCCATGACTTAAAATCTTCAGGCCATTTTTCGCTAATTTGCTGGCGATTAAGCCCTTCCCACTCGCCAAAAAAGCGCTCGCGCACGTCATCTTCAACATGCACATTAAGCCCAATCTTATCCGCAAAAGCGTGAGCTGTCTGTTGTGCACGAATAAGCGGCGAAACAATAGCAACAAAACTCGCGTCAGCCTCTTCTGGAGTAATGCGAACGTGCTCTTCGCTATTTGGATTCTTTGGGTCTTCTAAGTCGGAAGCTCCAAAAAGAACGCGCAAAGCTTTGCCAGAGCGAGTCACCTGGTCTATTCCAGACTCATCTAAAGCAATATCAATCATGCCTTGAAGTCTAAATTGAGCATTATAAGGCGTCTGACCATGGCGAACAAGCATTACAGAACGCGCAATACCTTCGTGAGAGCTGTTTTTATTGGCATTATGCGCGATTTGCGTCGCGCTTTCAACAAAATCAACCATTATCTTGCACTACCTTTCAGACTCTTGATCGCCATTTTGCGCATCATAGCCATAATCGCCATCATCACTATGCGCATCGTTTTCGCTATGCTCTGGAAGTTGCAAATCAATTGCAGGACAATCATTCCACAAACGCTCAAGGCGATAAAACTCGCGCGCTTCCTCGTGCATAATATGAATCACAAAGTCGCCAAAATCAAGCAAAATCCACTGTGCTAGTTCTAAACCTTCGCGAGATATTGGCTTACGCTTGTTGTCTTTTAAGTACAAGTCTTTTTCGATTTCTTCACTAACAGCTAAAACTTGACGCTCGTTAGATGCAGAAACAATCAGCATGGCGTCTGTAATTCCAAGCAGATTGCTAACGTCAAAAGCTTGGCAATTAGTGGCTTTTAACCTATCAGCTGCAGCCGCAGCAATCCTAATCGCGTTAACAGAGCTTTCTAAAGCCGCCATATGTTTCTCCTTAACTATCGAACTAGCGCTCCCAAGCTGGCTTCCAGCCTTCTACAACGTGCTGCGTGTTTTCCGAATACACCATGGAATCCGCTGGAACATCGTGACGCACAACAGAGCCTGCACCCGTTGTAACCCCATCTCCAACAGTAACTGGAGCTACAAACAGGTTTCCTGCGCCAACATGCGCGTTAGAGCCAATAGTCGTATGGTTTTTATGCACGCCATCGTAGTTTGCTGTAATCGTGCCACCACCAATATTCGTGTGCTCTCCCAAATCAGCGTCGCCCATATAGCTCAAATGCGGAACCTTAGTACCGTTTCCAATATGCGCTTTCTTCATCTCCACAAACGCACCAGCTTTGCTATCCTCACCAAGCACATTTCCTGGTCGCAAGTACGTCCACGGACCAATGTTTGCAGCGCGGCAAATATGCGATTCTTGCACACGCGAGCGCTCCACAACCGCGTCTTCATCCACTTGCGCATCAATAAGCGTTGTATAAGGACCGACTACAGCACCGCTTTTAATAATCGTGTGCCCTTGCAAGAAGCACCCTGGAAGAACAGTAACGTCTTCTTGCAAAACAACATCGTCTTCAATCCACGTGTTTTCTGGGTCTAGAATCGTTACGCCTTCAAGCATCCACTTTTCGCAAACGCGCTTGTTGTATGCTTTTGCAAGCGCAGCTAACTGAACGCGCGTATTCACGCCTTCTACACTCAACGAATCTGCTGCCGCCATTGCTCCAACTCGTCCCATTGTGCGAGCGTGCTCTAACGCATCTGTTAAATAGAATTCGCCTTGAGCGTTCTTTGAATTAAGGTTGGATATTGCGTCTGTAAGCACTTCCGCATCGAACACGTACACAGATGTGTTCACTTCCTTAATCGCAAGCTCTCCCGCATTGGCATCTTTGTGTTCTACAATTCGCAAAACATCACCATTTGCTTCTCGCACAATTCGCCCATAGCCAGTGGCGTCGTCTAAAACAGCGGTTAAAACAGTTGCCACATTGCCTTGATTATTGTGAAAATCGATTAATGATTGCAATGTTTGCGTGTCTAAAAGTGGTATATCGCTTGCTGCGATTAACACAGCCCCTTTAAGCGCATTACCGCATTCTTGTTTTGAAGCTTCATTAAGATCTCGCATTGCGCATTGCACAGCCCTGCCATTTCCAGGCTTATCATCCTGGTTCACAATCCGCACAGCATTGTTGTAGCTTTGCGCAGCTGCCGACACTCGTTGCGCTTGAGCGTGCACTACAACAGCAAGCTCCTTAGGATTTACGCCTGACATTGCGTTCATTACGCGATTTAGGAATGTTTTTCCAGCAAACTTATGCAATACTTTCGGCGTTGTTGAACGCATGCGCGTCCCATCACCTGCTGCCAGAATTATTGATGCTGCTACACTAGCATTTTTCACTACACTATGATTTTCCACAAGTGCTCCTTATTTTTCATAATACGTGACAAACATTTTTCACATAACACAAGAGCAAAGCAAAGTGCCCCCGACGCGATTCGAACGCGCAACCAACGGATTAGAAGGCCGTTGCTCTATCCATTGAGCTACAGAGGCGCAAGTTGCAATTATACCAAAATTCTTACATCAACACACCCAGTCTTAAATAATTTGCAAATTAATATTTCTGTTTTGATTCGGTTTTGATTTATATTTATTTATTTTGATTTTACTTTGGGTTTTTGGCGCACGGTTGCTTGCGACTTTTCCATGCGCGCAACACGCGGTATATTTGATTACTCTACAAAATGTGGTATAGTCATCAAGTCGCGTTAAAACGCGGATAATTTAAGATGCCCCTGTATCCCAATTGGTAGAGGAAACAGCCTCAAAATCTGTGCAGTGTGAGTTCGAGTCTCACCGGGGGCACGTGCACAAAGCCGCTTACATTCTAAGCGGCGTTTTTGTTATCTTCATTCCTGCGTTTGTTCCCTCGTTCGCTCAAATGGATATTTGTTATCTTCTCTCTCACGCGATTTTGCACGATACACAAACTACACACAAAACGACACACCTAATCCTCGTAGCGCTTTTCATTCCCGCATTTGTTCCCTTTTTGGCCCAAATGGTAAACAAACGCGGGAATCGACGACTTCGAGGTTAAATCCTAGCGTGAGAAATCACAAGATTCGCACTAAACAAAAACGCGCACCCCAAAAGGATGCGCGTTTAAGAAACTAACGATTAACTAGCAATCAGCTAGCAATTAGCTATCGATTAGTCGCAAGCACCAACGGTGTGAACGTAAATAGAGTCGGTACGACCGGCCTGGCGCTCACCCTGAGCAGTGCTCAAAACAACAATCTTGTCGCCGTCAGCAACCTTGCCAGCTTCACGAAGAACCTTGTCGGTGAAGATCATAAGATCGTGACGATTCATATCGTGGTAATCCTCGCTAATCAAGAAGCCTTCAGTGCCCCAGCTCAAAGCCAACCAGTGATAAGTGTGCTCATTGTTGGTCAATCCGTAGATTGGAGCAGCTGGGCGTTCACGAGAAATACGATGAACAGTACGACCAGTTTGAGTGTAAGCAACAATCGCCTTAGCGTTGAGCTTGTCTGCCAAGTCTACAGCTGCAGAAGAAACTGCACCCGTGCTAGACATGTCAAGTTCCACGGCTGGAATGCGATCATAACCATTTTCAGTAGCGTACTGAGAAATACGGGACATGGTCTGAACGGTAACTGCTGGATACTTGCCAACTGCAGTCTCGTTAGAGGTCATAGTTGCATCGGCGCCGTCAAGAACAGCGTTAGCGCAGTCAGAAGCCTCTGCACGAGTTGGAACTGGAGAGTTAACCATAGATCCAAGAACTTCGGTAGCAACGATTACTGGCTTTGCGTATTGGCGAGAAAGCTCAATGCAGCGCTTGGTAACGAGTGGAACCTGCTCAAGTGGCATCTCCACTGCCATATCTCCACGAGCAACCATAATGCCATCGAAGGTCTTAACAATCTCTTCCAAGTTTGCAACAGCCTGTGGCTTCTCAATCTTTGCAACGATTGGAATGCGGCGACCTTCTTCGTCCATGATTTCGTGAGCGCGATCAATATCGGTAGCAAAACGCACGAAGGACATTGCAATAATGTCTGCACCCGTGCGAATAGCCCAACGAAGATCAGCCTCATCCTTTTCAGTTAATGCTGGAAGAGACACGGCAACGCCTGGAAGGTTAATGCCCTTGTGGCTAGAAACTGGGCCAGCAACAACAACCTTAGTGTGTACGTCGTTGCCTTCTACCTTTGTAACCTCAAGACGAACCTTGCCATCATCAATCAAAATTGGATCGCCTGCGTGGCAATCTCCTGGCAAACCCTTGAAGGTTGTGGAAGTGCGATGCTCATCACCCTCAATATCGTCTGTGGTGATAATGAACTCTTGACCTTCTTCCAAATAAACCTTGTCTTCGCCGTCAGCGTTCTTCTTGAACCAGCCGCAACGAATCTTTGGACCCTGCAAATCAACAAGAGCAGCAACATTACGACCAGTGGTCTTTGAAGCTTCGCGCACATTGTTGTAAACGCGCAAATGATCTTCAGGAGTGCCATGCGAACGGTTTAAGCGAGCAACATCCATGCCAGCTTCAACAAGCTTGGTAATGCCCTCTAACGATTCGGTAGCTGGTCCAATAGTATCAACAATTTTGGCTTTTCTCATAATGCCTGCCTGTTTCCTTGTTTGTTTATTTTTAAATGGGAAAATACCCACTTTCCGAGTAATAGTGTACCAGCAAATTGTGACCTATAGATAAAACTCGCGACTATTTATTTATCGTGTCTATTTATTAGCCACACTTATCACTTAGCAACACTCATTTATTAAAATTTATTTAAACACGATTGACTTGCGACTAAACACGATTAATCACTACTAGCTACGCTCGCTTATTAATCACGCTAGCGGCGCTCACACAATTAATTCTCAAACAAGATTATTTATCTATCAACGTGCTCCCAAGATACACGTTTGCTACCTCTTTTTATCTCTCTTATTTTAAATATGCAAACTATTACAGATACAAAATCAATAATTATAGTTGTTATTAACAGTAAAAATGCGAATGGTGACAACAAAAAAATATGCAGCTTATTTTTAAAATCCAGATAAGCATTTTCTGCTATAGATACTGTTATAGCAAACAACACAGCAGACAACACGAATATGAAAAATATTAAACCTTTTGTTATTGAATCTGAAGACATCATTATCATAATCACCCATGAAGGTGTTAATACTAGTACAACCTGATCCATTATCGCTTTTGGAAATATCCACCAACATAGAGCACGACAGTATTTACCATGTCTAATATTAAATAGAATATTCTTATACTTAAAAAATGACTGTATAAGACCATACTTCCAACGTAATCTTTGTCTAAAAAGCTGAATATATTTATGCACCGCTGGAGTCCACGTTATTACATCACTTGCAAAACCAAAATGATATTTTTTGTTTCCATAATGCATAATCAGCTTCATAGTAAAATCTAAATCTTCTGTAATGCAATCAGTATCATATAGACCCACTTCAATCATAGCGTCTTTTCTAAATGTAGATCCTACGCCACCAATAATATACTCCATGTTAAGCAAAGCTTCGGCAGATTTAAGACGATAAGAAATTAAATACTCAATTTGCTGAATAAATTCAATAATCTTTTTGGGAGAAAAAACCTGTACATTGCTTGCGCATGCAATCAGCTTTGAATTCTTGTCAAATTTATGAACCATATTTTGTAATGCATCTATTCCTAGAGAAGAATCAGCATCAAGAATCATCACATATTTACCAATCGCATAGTTCATAACAGCATTATTAATTGCTTTACTTTTACCAGAATTTTCTTGATGAACTACACAAATCATTTTATCTAAAGGAATATCTTTACTGAAATAAGATTGTAAACTTGCATCATTTATAAACTTATCTCGTAAAGAAATCAGTACAGAAAATGTTTTATCTTTTGAACCATCATCTACGATAATAATCTGTTTATATTTCCAACTTTGAGTTAGTACAGACATAACGCACTTACTAATTGAAGTTTCCTCATTATACGCTGGAATAACAACAGATATTACAGATTCATCATGCAAAGAGCGCTTACCGCATACCCCCCCCCCCGTGTTAGAATAAGCACTTATGCTCCTTACATGACGCATTCTATATTTAGGAGTTTTAGCACTGTTAACAAGTATTTCATGTGTATTAATAATAATAAGCTCGCATATAGTAGCCAATAGAGGCAAAGAAGCAGCTACCATTACAACAATACATAACGTAATAATCATTATAATGAACCAATCTATCTGTATTGTAGTGAATGTCGATTCACATGATGTAAGCACAAAGAAGTAACGATAAGGATAATAAGCAAGAGAACCGTTATACCCAACATACAATAACAGGTTTCTGTAATTGGATTGTTGTTATATTGAACAAACAACCACTTAATAATTTGCATCTCAATTCTCCCTATGTAAGTTACTTAAACTTATCACACGAATTGTATACCTTGATGAAGAATTTATTCTGCTATTTAGTTATTTTGTTACGTTAAAGCACCCATTAAATACAAACACACTTGATGACAACGTATTCTACCCGTATTTATTATCTACCAGAATTTATGCTACATACAACGATTATCACTTATAAGTGAAATTTAATGACAAAAATCGATAATTTATAAGTTATAACTAATAAAAAAAAAAGACAAATCACACTCAAAACAGCAAGAAGTCAGCCTAAAACAACCACAAGCTAAAACTTTTATCAATAAAAAGCTGTAGATTTAAAAATGTGTCATTTTATTTCTTAAACAGTTGCATACTCTTTTGACTTTACTGTATGAACAAGGCGAGCACATTGTGTTACAAGTACCCGCCTTAATTTATTAGAATCTAGACATTAACGCTGACTAACGCAAATACTTAACGCGCTTGCAATTTACGGCATCCAGACTACTTTGCAACCTGCTTATTCTGCACAAACTCAATCCTACAAGTCGCATTCAAAGCACTTGCAATACGATTCAAAAGCGCAATAGTTGGATTCCTTGAACCATTTTCCAACCTGCTAATATCAGACTGACTAATTCCTGTTTTCGCCGAGAGCTCCGCCTGAGTCATGCCAGCCTTTTTCCTTGCCATAACAAGAGACATAGTTAAATCCCTTTCTGGCTGAAGAGCATCATACTCTTTCTTGAATTCAGGATCCCTAATAAGCTCGTTTGTAAGTTCATGCAAATCATTCATTCGTTTTCCCTGCAACTCCTGACTTCCATGCAACTCCTGCTTTTTCATCACAAACCTATCTTTCGATTAAAATATTCAGCCCTTCTCTGCATAGCTAATATTATTTCACTACGCGGAGTTTTCTGCTGTTTCTTAACAAATCCATTGGTGGCAACAATAATCTCATTAGCGTCAAAAAGTATAAAATACGCACTATGTTTCCACCTAAAATAGTGCGAAGTTCAAAAATATGATTGCCAATATACTTACTAAGTGGTTCTCTTGCATCATTTCCTAGCATCTCCAAACGGTGCAAATCCGAAACCACCTTTGCTCGCAACTTAACGTCTAAACTTTTAATAAACTCACGTACTGGCTTATCACCATCCTTATCACTGTAAAAAATCACATCAAACAATTTTCCAACCCCCGATTTTATGCTATATATAGCATAATCTCCTTTATATATTTTGTCAATCATATAAAAATCGCATAAAACATTTATAACGCAAATAAGATGAATATCGCGAAGGTGTAAACAAAAACAACTAGGCGAGCACGTTGATTGTTGCAAATTACTAGCCTTAATTTTATAAATTAGACAATAACACCGTGCTAGCAAAAATGTTTAGTACGCTTACGATTTATGGCAGCTCAAGAAGACACAAACAAGCCAAGCACTAGCACACCAAAGGACTTGAATACTATCTTATTAGGAATGAGAGAATCCCTGAGCTTGCCATTTATTCGTTTGATTCAGGCGAACGTTTTGAGCCTGATTTATTGCTCTTTATTCGTGAGAAAGAGTATAAGGATGTTAAAACATATCAAGCATATGTTGAGCCTAAAGGTAGTCAACTTTTATTTGAAGATGAGTGGAAAGAAAAATTCTTAGGGCAGATTGAGAACAACTACAAGATTAACGATATTCTAGGAAGAGGATACAAGATTATAGGTCTTCCATTCTTTAATCAAGAAAACAGAATGTCTAAATTCGACAAAGTACTTAATAACCCAATATCTAAGCTGCATTGTAATAAAACATATTCACACAAACAAGTCCTAGAACTCGTTACAACTCAAGACTTTTTATGATTATTAATCATAAAATCTTCTGTTTGTCTTAATAATCCTTTCATGCTATAAGCATACTCAGCTGTATTCTTTTTTAAGGTATATACAGTAGATCTGCCTTTACCTATAAATTCAACAACTTTATCTTCTAATAAACCATTAATGGCCACTCTAAAGTGATAACTATCTATGCAAAGTTCACTTTGAGCATCTCTTTTACTTATAAACATGTTATCAATCAGATAAAGAATTATATTTCTCTTATCTCCATCATATTTCTCTTCTATAAATTTTTTCAAATCCACTTTCCAAATTCTCAAAAATGTATCATATTGATTTCTCATTACTTCTGGAATTTTCAGATTGTATTTTTCTGATATATCAAATATTCTCGGGCCACCACTGCCCGCTTTCTCAGATATTCCTACTCGTCTCATAATGGAAGACATTGTATGATTTCTAATATCAGACGTTCCGCCATGGACAAATTCATCAATTGTGATACGCATCTTCCCAGGATTTTTAAATTCATAATAATCAGGATACGCAGTAATAACTATAGGCTTGTTTGAATCATAATACGCATGCATTAGAGAATTTACTAATGCTTCCCTAAGAGATGTCAACAAATCAGATTTGTATGGAACCCTAATCTTACTGCCTTCTTCTAAAGAAAACTCATCCTTAATTGTTAAATTTAATTTATCCAACACGATTTTAAAGAATTCGTATACGTTAATATCTGAATATTCACCATCACCAGAAGATACTCTATCTAACCAGATAGTGCTCAAAGATGATTCCTTTTCAAAATAATCTAATTGAAAACCCGGGAATCTATCAGTTATAGAATTATATTTACCAAAGAATAGCAATCCACCAACTGTTAAAAGATATTTACCATTTCCTTGTCTATCTCTTCGCATCGCTCCTATTTCAATAAGCATATCTGTAAAATCCATATTTTTATATTTTTCATTTCCTGTGCGAAGATATAATTCATTCCTATATTTCAATAATGAATCAAAATTCAAATCGTCAATATTATATTTTTCTAACAAATAATTATCTGTTTCTTTTTGAGATCCAACTACTAGTGATTTATATCTTTCTTCTGATAGTTTTCTGTCCCCTTCACCAAGTCTTTCGTAAGCTTCACGAGGATTAGCATTTAGATAGACTGGCTTTAACGAATAATGTGCTTCTGGAATTTCCACTATTAAAACATTTAGTCCATTGTAGATATCAATTTTTACAGAATCATTCGAAATAATATTTGCACTTACTTTTCCAGGATTGTTGACTGTATTAAATAATTCATCCCTAAGCCTATACGGATTAGCAACACCGGTTACCTTATTGTTTTTCTCATCGAATCCAAAAACTACAATTCCACCATCAGTATTTGCGAATGCTGAATATGTCTCCCAAAATGATTTAGGGAATCCATTTTCAGCTTTCTTAAATTCTACCCTATTGTCCTCTCTCATATTGAAAATCTCATCTATACTTTCCATACATAATCCTCCAATACAATCTAATCAACATTATACAAATTCTTATTTTCCAAACATTTCACAAAACGAAAACACAAATTTCGCACGATTAACGCACGATTAATTATACCGAAAACTCTTATTTTCCAAACATTTCACAAAACGAAAACACAAATTTCGCACGATTAACTCACGATTAATCATGCTCACTTATTAGCCACTTATTAGCCGCATCCATTTGACGCAACTCTTTCTTTAGATCGCGTATCTCGTCGCGCAAACAAAAATAGAATAAATTTTTTATCACAAACACCAATCATGCTTTTTACGCACCGTACTTCCAAATATCATGTCACATTTAATACAATCCCAACCGTATTAATATCAGAAAGCCTCACTCCGCGAAAAATATCACGAAGTGAGGCAATCAATAACAATAAAAACCAGACTAAAAATCCAGTCTTAACACGCTACTACTTGTTGCAATGACGAGAAACACCACGACGCTTACCAGCGAAAAGTGTCACACCAGCAGCAGCAACAACAACAGCAAACATGCCAATTACAGACACTGCACTACCAGTATTACCAAGCTTATTCTTCTTACCACTATCACCAGTAGCCTCGCCAGCACGAGCCTTAGCACCAGCCAAACCCTTACGAGCAGCAGCAAGCTTCCTAGCAGCAGCATCAACCTGAGCCTGGGTAGCATGAGGATCCGCAGCAACCTTCTGAGCAGCAGCTAAAGCAGCCTTCAAATCAGCCTTAGCCTGAGCCACACCAGCAGCATTACCTGCAGCAGCAAGATCAGAGTTTGCACCCTGAACCTGAACATTCAACTCACCCTTATCCAAAGTAGCGGACTCATTCTCAGACACTGGAGAACCTGAATTAGTCTCAGGAGCTGGTGTAACAGGAGTTAATCCTCCTGGAACAGGAGTTGGCTCCGGAACAGGAGTTGGGGTTGGAGTTGGAGTTGGAACCGGAGCAGGAGGAACCGGTGCAGGAGGAACTGGTGCAGGAGGAACTGGAGTTGGCTCCGGCTTCTTGCCCTTCTCAGCTTCAGCAAGCAAAGCACGAGCACCCTCAACAGTCTTAGCCTTACGAATCTGCTTAGCAGCGAAAGTCAAGCCCTTATGCTCAGCCTTCTTAGCTACTTCCTCAATAGCATTAGCAGTTTCAGCAGCAGTCTTAGCAATAGCATTAAACGCAGCCTGAGCAGCAGAAAGCCTAATAGCATCAACCTCAGGAATCTTACCATCCTTAGTAACAGTCTTCAAAGAGTTGACTTCATTAGAAATCTTTTCATACAAAGCCTTAGCCTTATCATAAGACAAACCTTTAAACTCAGCAGTAACACTAGCAACTAAAGCATCCTCAGCATCAGACTTAACACCAGCAAAATTCTTCGAGGTAGCAAGCTTATGCAAATAATCAAGCTCAGCCTTAGTAAACGGAGAACCATGCTCCGTACCATCAGGATTCTTACCATCTAAAGCATTCACATAAGCCTTATTAGCCTCAAACTTATCATGGAATTCCTTAGCATGATCCTTCTCAGCCTGATCCAATAAATTAGTAAGAGCTTCTAGAGTACTATACTGAGACTTTTCAATCTGCTTAGCAACGAAATTAAGACCCTCTGCTTTAGCTTTCTTAACTAAAGCAGCCTTACCATTAACGTAAGCAGACTGAGCTTCATCACGCTTTGATTTCATTGTTGAATCAAAGAACGCTTTAGTCGCAGCATCAAAACCAATGAGTTCGTAATTTTTACGCACAGTAGCAGCAAGCTCATGCAAACCAATAACATCAAGATGCTTAACACGATACTCAACAATCTTAGAATTCACATAATCAACAACAGCCTCATGCTCACCAGAAGCATTATCATCAATATACTTAGTTAATTCAGCAGTATCACTCTTAGGAAGACCTGCATTCTTCACGCGAGTCTTAAGACCTGTGGCCCATTTTGACAACTTCTCAGCTTCAGTAAGCAGATTCTTTAAAACATCAAGCTTAGACCTCTTAGAATCACGAATTAGCTCAGCAGTGAAGTGCAAGCCATCAGCATCAGCCTTCTTAGCCAAAGCTTCTTTCTCAGCAATCTCATTATCAGCCTTCTTGGATACCTTTTCAGATTCCTTCTGCTGACTATTAGCAACGGTCTTAAGATTCTTAAGCTCATCATTGGTATAACTCTTTTTAGTACCGTCAGGACCTTTACCATCCAAAGCATTCACATAAGTCTTATTAGCCAAGAATTTAGCACGGAATGCTTCACTGCGCTTCTCTTCAGGTGTCTTTTGATCCTCTATCTGCTTCTTAGTGGCAGCAGGATCCTTCGAAGTAGCAATCTTCTTAAGCTCTTCAAGCTTAGAGTCAGTAATGGTATCAGGATTACCATTAGCGTCTTTACCATTCAAAGCATTCACATAAGCCTTATTAGCCTCAAACTTATCATGGAATGAAGGCTGATTCTGTTGCCCCTGACTAGAATTAGCATTTAGTTTTTCTGCCATAGCAGGCGCGGCAATTGCTAAACCGGAGACGAGTGTGGCACCGGCAGCGAATGCGGCAATCGCTTTCTTATTTAACATAATCTTTTTCCTTTCTTCTTCCTTCTCACGTTTACGCGTGCGAAGAATTCGACTGCCGGAATAACCACGTAATCCTGATACAGCCACAGCCACTAAATGGCTAGTTAGCTCTTAAGATACCCCCCCCCCGTAGGCAAAAATCAAGAAAAACACCACTAATTCATTAAAATTAAGACAAATAAAAAATACTATTTACGAAATCAAAAAACATAAAAACATACCCTAACAGAGTATATAAAACCTTGAGTTTACGCCTAAAATACGCTCACAGTAATCAACTACACTAGCTTGCAACAATAAAACTCTTAAAAATTTTTTAATCGCGTTTCATATACGCGCGCACGGCACGATTAACTCACGATTAGTGCGAAACTATTTATTAGCTCACTTATTAGCCGCATCCATTTGCCGCAACTCTTTCTTTAGATCGCGGATTTCGTCGCGCAAACGCGCTGCAAGCTCGAATTGCAACTGTTCTGCAGCAACATGCATCTGCTCGCTCAAATTTTTAATCAGCGACATAATCTCATCTTGCGGCAAGGCCGAAATATTCGCCATGCGCTTTTCTTTGCTTTGCTGCCCAAGATTCGGCTCTTTTGGCACGCCATAATGCGAGTTCCCAGCCTTATTAGCATTCCTGTAACCGCCTGCTAGCAAAGTTTGCGTATCAACATCCTCTTTAGCGAGCATATCGTTCACATCGCTAATCTTCTTTCGCAAAGGTTTAGGGTCAATTCCATGCGCCTTGTTATACGTGATTTGCTTTTCGCGACGCCTCTCCGTCTCGCTAATCGCCTTGCTCATAGCATCCGTAACAGCATCCGCATACATAAGAACAGTTCCAGAAACGTTACGCGCAGCGCGGCCAATCGTCTGAATAAGCGAACGGTAAGATCTTAAGAAGCCTTCCTTATCTGCATCCAAAATCGCAACAAGCGAAACTTCCGGCAAATCCAAACCCTCACGAAGCAAATTAATGCCAACAATCACATCAATTTTGCCTTCGCGAAGCTCGCGCAAAAGCTCCACTCTGCGCAAAGTATCAACATCCGAATGCAAGTACTCAACTTTAATACCAAGCTCAAGGAAGTAATCAGTTAAGTCCTCCGCCATTTTCTTTGTAAGCGTAGTAACAAGCACGCGCTCATCTTTTGCCACACGCGCCTTGATTTCCGCAAGCAAATCGTCAACCTGCCCTTCCACGGGCCTAACCTCAATCTTAGGGTCAAGCAAACCTGTAGGCCTAATAATCTGCTCAACTACACCATCCGAAAGCCCAAGCTCGTAATCTCCAGGCGTTGCAGAAAGATACACAGTTTGACCAACATGCTCCAAAAATTCTTTCCACTTTAACGGTCGATTATCCATTGCCGAAGGCAGCCTAAAACCATGCTCTACAAGAGTTCTTTTGCGCGAAGCGTCTCCCTCATACATAGCTCCAATTTGCGGCACTGTTACATGCGATTCGTCTAAAACAAGCAAAAAATCGTCTGGGAAAAAGTCAAGCAGAGTATGCGGAGGCGTGCCTGCATCACGTCCGTCAAAATGCCTAGAATAATTTTCAACCCCTGGGCAAACTCCAACTTGTCGAAGCATTTCCAAATCATACGTAGTTCGCATTTCCAAACGCTGAGCTTCCAGCAATTTATTCTGCTTTTTAAGTTGCGCTACTCTCTCGCCAAGCTCCGACTCAATCGCCTCCAACGCGCGCTCCATGCGCTCAGGACCCGCAATATAGTGAGATGCTGGAAAAATATGAACGCTACTCTCCTGGCGAATCACTTCTCCTGTAAGCGGATGCAGCATTGTAATTCTGTCGATTTCGTCACCGAAGAACTCAATTCGCACAGCCAATTCTTCGTACACAGGAATAATCTCAACCGTGTCGCCTCGCACTCTAAAAGTTCCGCGCGTAAACGCAATGTCATTGCGCTTGTATTGCATGCTAACAAATTGACGTAATAAATCGTCTCGTTCAAGCTGATCCCCAACACTCAGCATAAGCATTCGCTCGGCATACTCCTCTGGAGTACCGAGTCCATAAATGCACGAAACAGTAGCAACAACAACGCAATCCCTGCGCGTAAGCAAATTCGCTGTAGCTGCGTGACGAAGACGCTCAACATCGTCATTAATATTCGAGTCTTTTTCAATATACGTGTCTGTTTGCGGAATGTACGCTTCCGGCTGATAGTAATCGTAGTAAGACACAAAATAGCTCACAGCATTATCTGGCATAAGCTCGCGAAACTCCGCGCAAAGCTGAGCTGCAAGAGTTTTATTCGGCTCAATAATAAGTGTCGGTCGTTGCAAACGCTCAATTAGCCAAGCGGTTGTAGCAGTTTTACCCGTGCCCGTAGCACCCATTAAAACAACATCGTTTTCGCCGTTTTCAATGCGATTTGCCAACTCGTCGATTGCTTGCGGCTGATCGCCAGAAGGCTTGTATGGCGCTTTTACTACAAAAGGCTTGTTTGTGCGCTGAATTTTATTCGACATTATTCTTCTCCAAAAGCATTTTATTTATTTTACTAAAACCCAACAATCGCGCGGTTGCTTGCGACTTTTCCTTTGGGTCTCTAATGCTCCCCACGAATCCACGTTTTAATTTTTGAGTCAACGCTTTTAAGCATAACTTCCATAGGCTTTGTAGAATCAACCACAAAATCCGCAATTTTTCTTCTAGCGATCTCTTCAACTTGATTATTTATGCGCTGCTCCGCCTGATTCTGACTCATTTTGCGCTCGTTTATCATTCGCGCAATGCGAACATCTTTAGGTGCTTCAACTGTAATAATATGGTCAAAACTAAATGGAATGCTGTCAATTACTTGCGCGAGAAGCGGAATATCGTGCACAATAATCGAGCTCATACTGCCTAGTGCACTGTGATTTTCTTCAGCACTGTGATTTTCTTCAGAAATTTTATTAACATACCCGCTTATATACTCGCCTTCTAAAATCTTCGCTAAATCATAAATAGCAGGATGAATAAGCGACTCAATCTTACTTAACGCTTGCTTATGATTTACATCATCCCCAAAAATACGCTCTGCAATAAACGCACGATTTAAAGAGCCATCATTCTTAACGGCATTTTCCCCAAAAATGCTTACGATTTTCTGCAAGACTGCGCTTCCCGGTTCCACTACTTTATGCGCTAAAACATCGTAATCAATAACAAACGCGCCAAGCGAACGCAAATGGTTTACTACAGTAGATTTTCCAGCCGCAATTCCGCCCGTTACCGCAATCCGCATCATTGTCATATTTTGATTATAAACGATACATTTCGCACAGTAGCGCAAGTTTTCATTGAGCCTACTAAAACTTCTTATATAGCACGCAGTAAATAGGTCCGTAATAAGATTTCCAATTATCAGTTAATAAACTGTATCCAAGCTTGTTATAAAAATCTAAAGCAACAGCATTGTTATCTTTTTCTGTAGATAAAATTATTGTCTTATATAATTTAAGATTTTCGACTTTCTTCATAAGCGCACTGCCAACGCCTAAATGTTGAAACTCAGGGTCTACAAACAACTCATTTAACTCTAAGCTTTGATTGAACCAATCATAATTTTCTGATAAAAATGGCTTAATTTGATTCGCATACCAATTATCTTGTAATAATTCTATGCCATATAAAACACCGATAATACGATTATTCATAGTAGCAACAAGTAAAAGCGCACTATTGCTATTTTTCAAACTATCTAATATGCGTTCACGAACATTATCTATACGATCTAGTTCTTTAGGGAATGCTTTTAGATATAAATCTAAAAGCATATTCATATTATCTTTGGCTTCTAAATAATCTAATTTTTTAATTTCAATATTCTTCATAAAATTATTCTTCTAAATACTTCCGCTTATATTTACTCAATCACTATAATTTATTATTTTTTAAAAGATGCGTTTTGGAAATTGAATTCTAAAACGCATCTTTTATTTGTAAAATTACTTATAAATCTTAATACTAAATATTTATTTTTAATCCTTTAACTCGGCACCATCAGCATCTTTGTGCCACTTAGTTCCAGGCTTTGAGCAAAGAATCAAAATACCCTCAACCAATGCCCATATTCCAGTAATAATCAATAGGAACCCAAAGGAAAGAACAGAAATAAGCAGCTGTGCAATCGCCTTAGTCTTAAAACCAAGATAAAAATTGTGAATACCTAATGTGCCTAAGAAAATCGCTAGCAAACCTGCAACAATTTTATTGCGCGAGCTTACTAAAGTTGCTTTAGCGTTCTCCTCACTATTCCCATCGTACGAAGGGAACTGAGCATTTTGCTGATTGTTATCAAACGTGCTCATAATCTTCACCAATCCTTTTAATAATTATGATTAATGTTTAAAAGCATCATATAATCACGATTCTTAAAAGAAAATTGATTGTACCCATATTTAATTACAAAATTGCCCCGATGATCACTCACCAGGGCAATTGTTAATAAGCTTCTAGTAGAAAGTAGAAACTACTTCTTTTCGCTCAAAAGCTGTTCGCGCAAAGCTGCGAGCTGATCGGAATCAGCTAAAGCACCTTCGTTAGCTGCTTCAGAAGAATAGTTGGAAGCAACTTCTTCCTTCTTTTCTTCCTTAGCTGGCTTCTTTTCAGCTTCTTCGTTCTGACCATCAGCGGCTGCGGATTCTGCTGCAGCTGCGAGTTCCTTAGCGGCGAACACCTTGTGCTGCTCCCACAATTCGTGAGCTGCTGCATACTGTGCTTCCCACTCTTCGCGCTGCTGCTCGTAACCAGCAATCCACTCGTTAGTGTTTGGATCGAAGCCTTCTGGATACTTGTAGTTTCCTTCTTCGTCATACTCAGCTGGCATGCCGTAAAGAGCTGGATCGAAATCTTCAGAATTTGGATCAACAGCCTCGTTAGCCTGCTTCAAGGAGAGCGAGATACGACGACGATCGAGATCTACGTCAATAACCTTAACGAATACTTCTTCGCCACCCTTAACAACAGTTTCTGGGTTCTCTACATGACGGTTAGCAAGCTCGGAAATGTGAACCAAGCCTTCGATGCCGTCTTCAACGGAGATGAACACACCGAACTGAACAATCTTGGTGACCTTGCCCTTAACAACCTGTCCAGGAACATGGGTGCGAGCGAAGCGCTGCCATGGATCTTCCTGAGTTGCCTTAAGGGAGAGGGAGATGCGTTCGCGATCGAGATCAACGTCGAGAACCTCAACGGTAACCTTATCGCCAACCTTAACAACCTCGGATGGGTGATCGATATGCTTCCAAGAAAGCTCGGAAACATGAATGAGACCGTCAACACCGCCGAGATCAACGAATGCGCCGAAGTTCACGATAGAAGACACAACGCCTTCACGAATCTGACCCTTCTTAAGCTGCGAAAGGAAGGTCTCGCGAACTTCGGACTGGGTTTCCTCGAGGAATTGACGACGAGAAAGCACAACATTGTTGCGATTCTTATCGAGCTCAAGAATCTTAGCCTTAATCTTTTGACCAATGTATGGGGAAAGATCGCGAACGCGACGCATTTCAACGAGGGAAGCTGGCAAGAAGCCGCGCAAACCGATGTCAACAATCAAGCCGCCCTTAACAGCCTCAATAACGGTACCTTCAACAATGCCGTCTGCATCCTTGATCTTCTCAATATCACCCCAAGCACGCTCGTACTGTGCACGCTTCTTGGAGAGAATAAGACGTCCTTCCTTGTCTTCCTTAGTGACAACAAGGGCTTCGATGGTGTCGCCAACTTCAACAACATCATCTGGATCAACGTCTTTCTTGATGGAAAGTTCACGGGAAGGGATTACACCTTCAGTTTTGTAGCCGATATCCAATAATACTTCGTCGTGATCAATCTTTACGACGGTACCTTCAACTAAATCACCATCATCAAAATTCTTGATGGTTGAATCGACTGCCTTGATGAAGTCTTCTTCGGTGCCAATATCATTAATCGCAACCTTGGCGACTTCGTTATTATTCTCTGCCATTACTTATTAGTGGTTTCTTCTTGGGGTGGATATTACTCGATATTAAATTATGACTTTTGCACGCGCACTATGCACGCGCTCTGTCAATGTTATATACAGGCATAGCCAAAAACGCCGTTTTACTTCGGGCGTGTCGCGCTACTTGATATTTGCTACTTAACACCTACTTGCCACTAGCTGCGCGCTCAGCCATGTCAACAACATTAGCCAATAGCATTGCGCGAGTCATTGGTCCCACTCCACCAGGATTTGGCGAATACGCTCCCGCGACTTCTCTACAAGCAACATCTACATCGCCTTTTACGCGATATCTGCCCACTTCTTCATCGAAAACGCGCGATACGCCAACATCAACCAACACAGCTCCAGGCTTAACATCGCACGGCTTTACAAACCCCGCACTGCCCATTGCCGCAATAATAACGTCGGAGCGCATCATAATATCATGCAAATCACGCGTACGCGTGTGGCACAATGTTACAGTTGCATCAACTCCCCTGCGCGTAAGAAGCAGCCCAATTGTTCGTCCAACAGTGATTCCTCGTCCAAGAACGCACACATTTTTGCCCTCAAGATTAATGTTATAAGCGTCTAAAAGCGCCAAAATCCCTCGCGGTGTGCAAGGCAACGGAGTAACAATATCTCCCGAAATATGCATAACCAGCTCGCCTAAATTGTATGGGTGCATTCCGTCGCAATCTTTTGCAGGGTCTACTGCCTCAATAATCTTCTGGGAATCAACGCCTTTTGGCAAAGGCAATTGCACTATAAAACCTGTGCAAGAAGGGTCATTATTTAATTTTTCGACAGCAGCAAGAATTTCATCTTCACTAGCATCTTCAGGCAGATCACAACGAATAGAATTAATTCCCACTTCTTCACAATCGCGATGCTTACCGGCAACATATTTCAACGACCCAGGGTCACTTCCAACTAAAAGCGTTCCAAGTCCTGGATTAATGCCTTTTTCTTTAAGCTTTTCTACTCTATTTTTTAAGTCGCTTTTAATACTTGCGGCTAGTGCTTTTCCGTCTAGTACAACAACCATGATTCACTCCCCAACTCGTATGTTAATTCTCATGTTCAACTCACATAATCATCTAACACAATTCGTACTCGTATGCTATTCGTATGGATAGGCTATCGTGAGGTATAGAGGTGTGCGACACAACTACTAATAACAGGATATTAATAATAGAATGGTATTTATTATTAGCAATACAATTTATTAGCAGTACCACACTTTTATACGTGCATGCTGTTTACGGAAGGGGCGCAAAGATGTGCGAAAATACTTTTCATTTAAGTCGCGCAAAGAAAATATGCAAAGCGATTTTAGCTTGCGTAATTGTGCCGTCAATGTTGATTGGCATTGCTGGGTGCGGTGCAAATTCACAATCTTCTGAAAAGACAACGCATCCAAAAAAAGAAATTAAACAAATTAAAGTTGTTTCCACACTTGAATCTTGGGCAAGTTTAGCCAGAGAAATCGGAGGCAACGATGTTGTTGTTAAGTCAATAATAGACAAGCCAGATGTTGATTCGTCCTCATTTAAGCCATCTAGTAAGGACTTGCAAAAACTTTATGATGCACAAGTTGTGATTTCTAACGGAGCTGGATATGACAGTTGGATTGCAAAACACTTATCTAAAAAGAGCGAAACAGTAAATGCTGCTTCTACAGTGGGCGCTCTAAATGGTGATAATCCTTATTTATGGTTGTCCAAAGATGCGAGAAGTGCTATGGCGTCTAATATTTGTGACGTTTTCTCTAAGATTCTTCCATCAAAGAAGAAGATTTTTGCTAAAAGACTTAATACTGTTAAATCTCAAGAAAAAAATCTTGACGAATATATTGAAAAGTTTGGCAAAGATCACAAAAACTTAAAATATGCGTCAACTAATCCTATTCTTTTCTGGCTTATGTCAGATATGAATATAGAGGATTCTACTCCTAAAGAGTATGCTACTCAGGCTGCTCAAGACGATGCTATTGATAAGGCTAATGTGGACAAATTCCAGAAGCTAATAGAAGAAAGAAAATTTGACGTAATAATCAACAACAGTCAACGAAATAATACTGACATAAGCATTTTGACTGGAACAGCTGGAAGAAGCTACACGTCTGTAATGTGGGTTAACGAGCTCATGCCAACATATGCAACCGATTTAAGAAAATGGGTTATGAAAATTTGCGAAGACATTGACAATGCTGGTAAAGCTACGATTAACATGAGAAAAGAGTTGGGAAAGCACGAAGGCTCTCAGCAAAATAAACCTATTACAGAAAAGCCTACAATTTCTAAACCAGATCCAAGTAGGTCTAACGAAGGTCAGCAGGATCCTGGAAAGTAAATCTGAAAAATAAAAACAATCAGAAGATATAAAAAAATATAAGAAGATATAAAAAGTTATAAATAAAGAATAAAAAGTCACCTCCTAAATTTTTACAACTTAGGAGGTGACTTTTTTATGTCCTATTTCTTTTTAGATTTTTTAGACCTTTCGGCAAGCAATCTAAGTGTATCCGCAGCAGCTTCTTCTGGAGCCTGAGTATGGTGTTGCTCATCTCCAGGTAGAGGATCAGAATATCCAAGATTCACATTTAGTAAGCGTTCTGCCTGCTCTTCGTCAATCTTTTCAGATAACGCAATTTCCGAGATAAGAATACTGCGAGCGCGTGCAAGCATACGCTTTTCTCCTGCAGACAAACCATGTTCGTCTACATCTCGCTGAGATAAATCTCTAACAACTTCTGCAATCTTGTTAACATCGCCAGTAGCGATTTTCTCAACATTAAGCTTATATCTACGAGACCAATTCATTTCTTTTTCGAGAATAGGAGTGCGCAAAATTTCAAAAACTTTAGCAACTTCTTTTGCGCCTACAATATCTCGAACGCCAACTTTTTTGACATTGTCTACTGGAACATTAATCTCTAAACCATCTGAAGACAATACAACTAAGCGTAAGTATTGCCTAGTAATACCTTTGACAGTGCGTTCACTAATTTCCTCGACTCGAGCCGCACCGTGACGAGGATAGACGACCATATCGCCGACTTGATAACCCACAGAACCCTCCGTATGCACAGAAAAACTCATTTCAGTTTCCCATAAGGCAACGACTTGATGCTCAAAAAGCTATTTTTTTGACTGATTAGTCAAACTTTGCCCAAAACACACAAGACATACGCAAATAATGTTGTATGATAGACAACATGAGTACAGTATCTAACATCAATGAAGATGCAATCGCAGTGGCTGTTCGTCAGGACGTGCTTGCTGCGGTCAGCAACGCAGAATACTACAATCCACACGAGGTCCTTGGTGGACATCTCGGAACTGGCAAAGGCGCTGGTACTGCCACGGTTCGCGTATTGCGACCAATGGCCAAGAAGGTAACCATTCTTACTAAGGGCGGAGAATACGAAGCCCAGCACGAATACAACGGTATTTTTACTGCTGTTGTTCCTGCAACAAAGCATTCTAAGAGCAAAGAGTGGTCTGTTCCTAGCTATCGTGTCCGCACTGTGGAAGTGGATGGAACTGAGTCTGTAGATGATGATCCGTACCGTTACTTGCCTCAGATTGGCGATATGGACATGTATCTGTTTGGTGAAGGCAGACACGAAAGACTTTGGGAAGCTTTAGGCGCTCATGTTAAAAGCATTACCGATTCTTGGGGTCTTGTTAGCCCAGAAACAGGAAAGATGGTTAAGAAAGTTACTGGAACTGCTTTTACGGTGTGGGCACCAAACGCACGCGCTGTAAGAGTTGTTGGTAACTTTAACTATTGGAATGGTCGCCGTCACGCAATGCGTTCTCTTGGCTCTAGCGGTATTTGGGAGCTTTTCATTCCAGGAGTTGGCGCAGGCGAAGTTTATAAGTTTGAGATTATGACTCAAGCTGGAAACTGGATTATGAAGGCAGATCCTATGGAGCGCTCTCACGAGCTTCCACCTAATACTGGGTCTGTTGTTGTTGATTCCGAGTTTAAGTGGCACGATAATGAATGGCTTGAACATCGTGCAAAGACTAATGCTCACGATGGTCCTGTGAGTATTTATGAGGTTCAGGCAAATAGCTGGAATCGCGATTACGATAATTATCGCGAGCTTGCAGATCACTTGGTTGACTATGTTCAGCAAGAAGGCTTTACTCACGTTGAGTTTATGCCTCTTACCCAGTACCCATTCTCTGGTTCTTGGGGTTATCAGGTGACTGGTTATTATGCTGTTGACTCTAGGCTTGGAAGCCCAGACGACTTTAAGTACTTGGTAAATAAACTACACAAGGCTGGAATTGGTGTGATTATGGATTGGGTTCCTGCACACTTCCCTAAGGATGATTTTGCTTTGGGTAGATTTGATGGCACTGCGCTTTATGAGGATCCTGATCCTCTTCGCGGAGAGCACCCAGATTGGGGAACGTACATATTTAACTTTGGTCGTCACGAGGTTCGTAACTTCTTGGTTGCTAACGCATGCTTCTGGCTTAGCGAGTATCACGTTGATGCTTTGCGAGTAGATGCCGTGTCTTCTATGCTCTACTTGGATTACAGCCGTGAAGCTGGTCAATGGCGTCCAAACATGTATGGTGGACGCGAAAACCTTGAGGCTATTGACTTTATTAAGGAAGCGAACGCTACTGCATACAAGAATAATCCTGGAATTATGATGATTGCAGAAGAGTCCACCGCATACCAAGGTGTTACTGCTCCTACAGATATGGGCGGCTTGGGCTTTGGCTTAAAGTGGAACATGGGTTGGATGCACGACACTTTGCAATACCTTAAGGAAGAGCCGATTAATCGTCGTTGGCATCACAATGAAATCACATTCTCTATGGTTTACGCATATTCCGAACATTATGTGTTGCCTTTGAGCCACGATGAAGTTGTGTATGGCAAGGGATCTCTTCTTGGAAAGATGCCTGGAGACGAATGGCAGCAATTTGCTGGTCTTCGCGCACTTTTGGCATATCAGTGGTCTCACCCAGGAAAGAACCTCCTGTTTATGGGCGGTGAAATTGGTCAGTCTTGCGAGTGGAACTTCAATAACTCGCTTAATTGGCACGAGCTTCAATGGCCGTTCCATCAAGGTGTGCAAAAGCTGGTAGCAGATCTTAACGCTTTGTATAAGAGTTCTAGAGCATTCTGGAGCCAAGACTTTACGCCAGACGGATTCCAGTGGCTTACTAGCGACGATTCTGATCACAACACTTTAAGCTACATTCGTATTGGTGATAACGGTGAAGAAATTGTTGTGGTTGTTAACTTCTCTGGTCAGGCTTGGCAAGATTACCAGGTGGCATTGCCTAAGGGCGGTCAATGGGAAGAAGTTCTTACAACCGACGATGCTAAGTATTGTGGTTCTGATATTCACAATGGCACATTTACTGCTGCTGCTGAAGAATATCATTCAAGACCATATTCTGCAAGGATTACTGTTCCAGCACTTGGAGCTGTGTTCCTTAAGCCAGTCAGCAAGTAGTTAGTTGATAATTAATAACTTAAGTTAGGAATCTGAATTAGGTTAAAATGTTGGACACTCCATCAGAAAAAGGTGTTCCTCGAACAATTCTTGTTGTAGAGGATGAGCCAGATTTAGCCACAGCTATTGCGCAACGTATTGTTGCTAGAGGTTGGAAGGCTAGAGTTGTTTCTGATGGAGTGTCTGCTGTTAAAGCTGCTTTAACCTTAAAGCCTGATCTTATAATTATGGATGTTATGCTTCCTGTTATGGACGGCATTGAGGCGACTCGCAGAATAGTATCTAGATGTCCTATTCCTGTGCTGATGCTTACAGCTAGAGATGCTGAGTCGGATAAACTTGCTGGATTAAGCGCTGGAGCAGACGATTATGTTACTAAACCGTTTTCTCCTAGAGAGCTTATTGCAAGATGCGCTGCTATTTTGCGTAGAGTTGAAAGAGCTACTCTAATCGCAAACAGAGCGCAATATAACGCTCTGTTTAAGTTTGGAGATTTGATTATTGACCCTAGACAGAGGCTTGTTACTCTTAACGGTAAAGAAATTCATTTTACTCCTACTGAATTTTCTTTATTGACTACTTTTGCAAAGCATCCTCATGATGTTTTAAAACGAGAAACACTTTTAGAAGAAGTTTGGGATTGGCCAGATGCTTCTGGAACTAGAACTGTTGATTCACATGTTAAATCTTTAAGACGTAAAATTGGTTCTTCTTGGATTCGCACAATACATGGAATAGGTTATGCTTTTGAGCCACCTGATGAAGATTATGACCAAATATTTAACTAGAAATAATAAAAATAACAATAACAATTCTGTTGATAAAGTAGGTAAAGTCGATTCTTTTTCTAATGCCACTTCGCAATCTACTTTGCACCCTAATCGTTTTATAGGATTTTTTGCGTCTTTAAAAGGTGAATTATCTGCGATTATTGTTGTTGCAACAGCTATAGCATTTGTAATGGCTTGGTTTCTTCTAAAAGTTGGGTTGAGCGGATGGATTGCAATGCCTATAACGCTAGCTGTAGCGCTAGGTATAACTTACGCATTTTCCAGAGGGTTAACTGCTCCGCTTAGACAAATGCGAGATGCTTCCGAAGCGATGGCGGATGGAGATTATTCCGTACGAGTTCAGATTGAGAATAGAAAAGACGAGGTTGGAAAATTAACTCTAGCTTTTAACGAAATGGCTGAAGAACTAGAGCATGCTGATAATATGAGGCGTGACCTTATAGCCAATGTAAGCCACGAGCTTAGAACACCTGTTAGCGCATTACAAGCTATGGTAGAAAATCTTGCTGATGGAGTTGTAGAGCCAACACCGTCGAATATGGAGGCTATTCTAAATCAGATTCACAAGTTGGCTGATTTAATTACTTTTCTACTCGATTTGTCTAGAGTAGAAGCTGGTGCAGAAAGTCTTGTTATTACAGAGTTCGATTTTAAAGATTTTCTTAACAGTATTGTTGAACCTATAGAAATAGCGGATGCTGGGCATAATCATCATATAAGTCTTAATGTTGAAAATGATATTACGCTTGTTGGAGACAAAAATCGCCTATCGCAATTGTTTACTAATGTTGTTTCTAATTCTATTAAACATTCTGCAGACAATACTAAGATTCTTATAACAGCAAAATCGAATCATGAGAAGAATACTTTAGTTTGTAATGTTATTAATTTTGGAAACCAGATTCCTAAGGAGGATAGGGCTGATATTTTCCGAAAATTTGTTAAGGGAAGTCAAGGTATTGGAACTGAGTCTGGTGGAACAGGATTGGGTTTGTCTATTGCAAGATGGGCTGCACAATTGCATAACGGTACTGTAAAAGTTGTTGATGATAAGCGTGGAGCTAATTTTGAGATTACACTACCGCTTACGTATAACGAATAACGAATTATTATAGACTGTATAAAACACTTTCCTTTGACCATACTCCTGCTATAGCAAAACATGCAAAAACTGTTATACAACAATCTTTTAATGCCTCAACGCAATTTTTCATCGTAGATCCTGTAGTGATAATGTCGTCTAAAAGTATTACTTTGCATCCTTTTGGCACTATTCTTGTGTCTACTAAAAACCCTTTTGTGGTTCGCAAAGATCGTCCCCTACTTCCTTTAACTTGAACTGATTTTACTTTTATTTTGCCCATTTTGATTGCTTTTACAACACGCGCATTAATACCATATTCTTTAAGATTTTTAGAAACGTATTTAGCAATAGGATCCATGTGTTTTCTTCCGCGTTTTCTTTGTGATTTAGAAGACGATGGAATTGGTACGATAATAAGATTTTCAATAATATTCTCATCGGTATTTTCGCAATTACTTTCATAACTATTTTCATAACTATTTCTGCTATTTTCATAATCACTAATAACTTTGATTATTAATTGAGAAACCAAATATGAAAAAGGCTTATCGAGAAGTTGATTACTATGATCCTTCCAACACAACAAAGATTTCCTTACAAAACCCACATAAGTTGAGCACGAATAAATATTTCCACACATTACGCTTATCAAAGGATCCTTATGCCATTCTTTAAACATACTCGTGCAATCATCGCACAAAACGCAATCAGGAAGATCACATCCTGCGCAGCCAACTGGAAGAATAAGATTAACCATGGTTTTAAAAATACTCGTCCAAGAAATGTTAAGAATAAGCCTATTTATTTTATGAGTTAGATTTTTTAAAAGCATAAAATCGACGATAAATATTACAAAATGTAATTGCAATAGAATTAAGTCAATGTGGTTAAAGGCTATTTTAAAATTCGAAAATATTCATGGAATTAGAAAATTGTCTAAAAATCAACACACTAGGAATTAAGATGTTTTAACATTCCAATGCACAAGTTAAATGTGTCACTAGGATCTTTCACCCTAACAGCCAAAGCTCCAGTTAAAGATGTTGGGTAATCATTACCACCTTCATACATTCGATCTCCAACAAAAGCCATCTTATTTAAAGGAATATGGCAATAGGAAGAAAGAGCCTTAAGAGCTTGAGCCTTATTATCGCCTTTGCTGACAATATCGACACTAGTAAAACCACCAGCACGCACAGAAAAATCAGGCAAATTTTTAGAAATTTCTTGAGCTAAAGTAGTTTTTAAAACACCACTAGGATCCCACTGTTTTTTAAATTCAACTGGAGCGAGTTGACCTAAAGCCGAAAAAGTAATTTGCGTACCACGATTCTCTATCTGACTCCCCCAAAGTTTCTCATCTGAATCACACTTCCACAAACCCATTTTTTTAGCACAAGATATAATTACTTCAATAACATGATTTGCATCATCGTCAGAAATATTATGCGAGTAAATGCAGGACAATCGCCCATCCGAAATGCGATAATAGCTTGCTCCATTAGTCGGCATAATATGCAGATTATCAAGTCTTGTATATGTAGGTAAAACATTTAAAATCTGACTTTTAACTAGTCGCAAGTCACCGCCAGTAATAACAGCAATAGGCAACCTATTTATCAAATCACCAAAAACTGTGCGCATTCCACTTGTCATAGGTTTTTTTGAACAAGCAAGAGTATTGTCTAAATCAAAACCAATAAGCGAATACGATGCAAGATACTCACAAAGTCCTTGCTCATTCCACTCATGAATATTAGACTCCAACACTTGCCTCCTGTACAAACCTTGCAATTCAAGTATTCCATATTATTAACATATTTACTACAACGTGTCTTGCATGTTTTGTAGCCCACTCATTTCACTACCTATTCCACTATGAGTTTGCAGAATTGCCCTAGCATACAAATAAAGTTAAAGCATGACGTCTTTAATATGGGAACAGCGAAGATATAAAAATCGACATGGCAGAGGAATGAGAATGCCAATGTTTGGCACAAGACTACCACGGTATAGAACAGCAAGCGGAATGTTTGACTCAATGGTAGCTGGTCAAATACGAAGACTTAATGGCGCATGGTCTAATCTTACAAAAGGCGTGCAGTTTGCTGTAGAAGACGTTCCACCATCTCAACCAGTACTTTGGGAAAGCAACAAAAGAATAATGTCTCAAGTATTTCCAGCTTCCAAAGGAATACCACCTAGAATCGTATTGTACAGGCTGCCGCTATGCACACACGTTACTAGCCGCGCAGAATTACAATACGCCATACGAGATGAGATGGTACAACGTCTAGCAGAATTGTATGGCAGAAGACCAGAAGAAATAGACCCAGACTGGGGATTATAAAGCTAATTAAAATAATAAAGCTAATTAAAATAATCTACTAAATAAACTACTTCACAATAGCAGGATTTGCTCTAACCTTAACGCTTATCCTATTAGGATCAAGTGATTTAGAAGGAATCCAAGCAACTCCTGCAAGCCCCGCACTATTTACAGTATTATTTTGAATCCTAGAAGCAAAAGATACACCAGACTTTGATTTAAGCGTAAACATAACTGCCTTAGGATTAATATCTTTTGCAGATATTGTTGAAACAGTATAAGGTTTAATATCAACTACTTTGGAAGATACCTTTATCCCATAAGAATCATAAGCATTTATGGTTACGTGAGAATTATCCACTAAACCATTTGCAATATATAACGAAGTTTCATCTGCAGAAAGCGGAGACACAAAAGCACTATTAGTCATAGGATTAACAGCATTAACAAAAGCAATATCACTCTGACCATCCTTACCGTTTCTTTCAACAGAAGCCATAATAAAAGTCGGAACAGTGCTTTGAGCAAAAATAGCGCCAACTCCCTTAGGAGCATTTTCTAAATCAACAACCTGAACTTGCCTTGCATTAAGATCTACTTCCTTAATGCTTTTCTTTCCTGAATCATCCAGCCAATATAAATCGAGTTTCCCACTTTTATCAGACCAAATATAAGCTTTGACCTGATCTCCATCTGTAATGCCTGGTAAAACAGGTTCCTTAGACGCTGAGCTTGTTGGTTGAATAATATCCACTCCCTTAGAAACAAGTCCTTGAGAGCGAACGACTTTAACAAAAGATGAAACTGGTGCTTGGTCACTTGAAACTTGAATATACAGCCCATTAGTTTTCTCGGCTGCGGCAGAAATGTTAAAAGAAGAGTCACTATGCGCTGGAACAGTAAAAGTACTTCCAGTAGATAGATTCATTTGAGCACCTGATCTACTTGTTGACCACGCTTTAACACTCACAACAGTTGGTTTTGATGAAAGATTAATAGAATTTAATCTTATTGACACACCTTCCGATATTTGCGGAATAATAAAGTTTTGTCGCATTGATGGAGATACGCAAGAAGTAGCAGACAATCCTTTTAAATCCCCATTTGTTGCCCAAGATACACTAGAAGCAACTGATCCAGTACCAGACTGTGCATTAAGAAAATTGCTTTCTAAAATTTGAGAATCTTTATCTACATTATTTTCAGCAAAATAAGCTTTACTATCATCATCTAAATTAGAAGCATTAGTAAAAGATTTATTGACTAAATCTTTAGAATTCCCAGAATCTTTTAAACCATGTACCGAGGATTTATAAACATTGCCAAAGGATGCATATCGCGCAACCGACTTTAAATCACCTTCGGATTCTTGAAACTCACTATCGCCATAATTTGCTAAATCTGGCAAAGATACTCTAGTCGGACAAACCGTTTGAAAATTAGTAGAACTTACTTGTTTTTCCACACTTCCATTCGGATAAATAGGATCATCCATAATATGTTTAAACGGAGATGTGTAGGATATTACAACAGCAGTAGAAACTAGTATTGCAGCGCTTAAAAGCGACAATGACCATAATTTGAATCTTCTAAAACGAGTAGAAGGATTAACAGAAGCATACTCTTCTGCATGACGATGACTATTTTTAGAATTCTTATTCGACTTCATTTAAATCTTCCCTGACATATTATTCGTTTAATAAATCATAATCATCTAACTAATCATCTAAACGCTCTATTAAATTGCTATTATTAAAACGCGGTAACGCTACTAAGCAATACAATAATAGGACTAAAGCAAAAACAATAAACCAAGGCATTCTCCATGAAAGTGGACGAGAATGACTATAAATCGATGTTTTTGAAACAGATTTTTTACTGTTATCAACATCAAAACGGCAGTATGTTCCATGATCAGATGAAACAACAAGTTGAGTACCATCCGAAGCATTAACGTTCGCAATCAGGGTTTCTGTAGCCGCATTATTCGAAGTGCTATCAGAAGACAATATGGAATTGTTAGCAGATAAGTTAGTTTTAGTTCTGGAATCGTTAACAATATAAATTCCACCTATTCCAAGCTGTTTCAGAGTTTCTATAGACTCATCGTCTGCATGAGAAAGAAGCTTAGAAGCCGCATAATATAATGTGTTTCTGCTAGGAGAATACCCGTAAAGTACATCTCGAACTTGCAATGCTGGAGATAGATCAATAAGATCACCGCGAACAGTTCGCATAAGTGAAATATCTAGCTCACGACTATTTATTGCTTTAATAGCAAGAACACGATTAGAGTCATTCTTCCTTAAATAGTCAGAAACAACCATTGGTAAACCATTATCACTTGCATAAACAGAAGTTAAAGGACCACTTGTTACAGCAAATAATCCAAGCAGAATAGCAACAGCAAAAATACCAAAAGCTAAAATTCCTCTAGCAAGATGAATAATCTTACGGAGCATCGCTTTAGCAGAGCGCCTAATAGCAGCACGCTTAGAAACGCGCGTCGTATAATCGTCTGGATTATTATCAATATTTACATTAGACCTTCGCAAAGGCTCAAAACGATGAACAGCCTTACCAGCAACCATGCACATGCAAGCAAGTACGCCAAGAGCGCTTAAACATACGCCTGGAAGAACGCTAGAAGATATAGGACCATCAAAATCCGCTGCGATAACGACTCTAGAAGCAACTAATGAAAGAGCCATACCACTTACTATCACAACCCACATCATTCTAGAAGTTCTTAAAGCAAATGGAAGAGCAAGAGAAGCTAAAGCCATTAACAAAGCGAGAACAGCAAACACAATCATTATGATTCCGCGAAGCTGCATAATAGGCAAAGATTGAGAAGAAAAATGATTCAAATCAATATTGAAAGCTCTAAGTAAAACATCTAAATAGTTGATAACCCTAGGAGCACCATTGATTTTTTGCGATGGAACAGCCATGGTCGCAAAAAGCTGACGCCACATTCCAGATTCAAAATAACGAACTACACTACCTAAAGTTGGAAGAAGAACCAACACAGAAGGTATAGGCATAAGCGCTAGCATAAAACGATGTGAACGAACCATTATCAATGATGCTATGAAAATAACAATCATAGGTAGGATAAGCTGAGGGCAAGCTGCAAGAGGAATCATAAAGCATAACGACGCGCATGCAGCACATTGTATAGATGGAACAGGAAGCACTGGGTCTTCTGTAACATACATTCCTACAGCGTGGAAAGCAAACGCAAATGCTGCTGGCAAAAACACCATTGTTAGAAGCATTGGTAAGTCGCCTCTAGCGAATATGCCAAATGCCATTGCAACCATTGTCCAACAAATGCCAGAGCAAACTCTTACAATATCGGAACGAGTAAATACTCCTGCAAGCGCCCAAAAACTTAACAACATTGCTGGAGCTGCAAGGAAGAAAATAACACTTACTGCAGCGATTGCATTGCCACCAAACACAATAGAGGCGAGCATCCAAATAATAAGAAGAGGAGATGGAGGTATTGCAGAGGCAAAACCATCATCTGGAATATAAGATCCGATTGCAGAATTAAAAAGTTGATTAAAACTAGAGCCAGTAGGAAGTAATTGGCTTGAATAAAGCGAGGATCCAGAAAAAATCTTACTAATAGGAGCACCATAAAGAAGCATAACAGCCGCAAACACAATCAAAGAAGCAAAAATAGCAGCACTCCAACGAAGTAAAATTCGCTTATGCAAATGTCGCCTTGCAAGCGGACTTAAAATAACTCCCTTTTTTTGAGTTTTAAAAGCAACAGTCTTGTCTTTCCAACGTGTAATTTGGCTACGACTGGCTATAAGGGACGAAAGCCTCTTCAAAGACACTTTCGCAACTCTAGATACTCTTCTTCTAGCAAAAATAGCTCTAGGAAATTGAGCTAATGCTATCCACGGAAGCATAAGGTGCATGAATGCCACATATGGCTGCTTAGCAAACAAAGACTGCAATGCGCGAATTAATGACATAGGCAGGCTACACAACCAAACAATTGGCCACATAATCACACGAATATCCGTGTACAAATATCTTTGTTTTGCCATAATCGAATATGCAGAACCGTAGCAAATACTAGATTTTTCAGCAGGTCTTTCTTCTCCACTTCGAGTGCGTATTCCATCAAAACGCGCTCTTCTATGCGCTATGCGAGCTTTTGGCACAACGACCACTCGCCCACCGCTTAAAATAACTCGCCTACAAAAATCATTAGACTCTTCAAACGTTGTTAACCAAGGTTGAGTCCCTCGCATTGTTTGCCATGCGCTAAGAGAAACAAGAGCACCAGCCAAAGAAACAGAATAAACATCTCCGCGAAAATCATACTGCTCCTGATCTGGTTCACCTTCTACAGTGAGAGAATGCACCCTATGCTTCCATGCATACATGCCAACATTGTGCAAAATCTTACCCTGCCAATCCACTTGTTTTGCACCGAGAATACAAGCTGTTGGCGTATTTCTCCATGTTTCTCTTAAAGCTTCAAGACACTTGTTATCGCAAGGTTTTGAATCGTCGTGAAGAAGCCACAAAGATTTAACGCCTTGCAATGGTAAAAGTTTTCTCAAAGATTTTTCTACCGCATCACCAAAAGATTTTGCAGATTTAATAGGTAGAACAATAACCTTTATCTTTGCGTAAGATTCCTGTATATAGCCCTGATTGTTGTTATAAAAATCACCACCATAATTACTAACAAAATCTGCGCTAGAAATTAGACCAGATAATGTTGTTGGTTCTATTTGAACATTAAAAGATGTTACAGATTCTTTTTCTACTCTATTAGCACAATCAGCTACAACAATAGTTCCTGGAAGAACAGTTTGATTTATTAAAGCTTGCAAAGTGTCTTCATAAAACCGCGTATCTCTCTCAACACTCATTATTGAAATAATCGACGAATCAACTTCGCGCGGTTGCTTGCGATTTAAAGCTGAAAAAACGTGTAAAACATTATTTTCAAACGTATCAGTCTCAGCGGTTAATGAATCCATACATAATAGTGTACGCAAGGGGTATGTATTATGCATGTTTAGATAATTCTCAATAGAATGCACTATAATAGTGGCTCATATGTGTGTTTACGAAAGAAGGAAGCATGGCAGCCTCTCGCTATGAACAAGACCGCCGGTACCAAACTAACTATTGGGACTCCTCAGCTCCACATCATAGCCTAAGCAACCATATTTTAGATAATTCTCGTAAATTAATTTCTATTGTTATTGTTGCCGTTCTAGCCTTCTTTTCTACAATCATAGCAGCTGTTTGGCTTGATTTTTCGTCTACAATACAATCCCGTGTTGTTAACATAATTACAAAAGATGGCAAAAAAGTTCAAGCAGTAGATCCTAACGCTGGGAAAACAATCAACATTCTTGTTCTTGGTCAAGATACTCGAGAAGGCAAAAACCGTGCTTTTCAGGGTGGCGGAGAAGATGAAAATCATCAGTCAGATACGGCAATGATTGTTCAAATCAGTGCGGACAGATCTTATATAAATATTGTTTCTATTCCAAGAGACTCAATGGTTAAAGCAGCATCATGCAATACGACTAACGGAAAAATTCCTTCCAGACGCAAAGTGATGTTTAATTCTATTTTTGCTCTCGGGTACGCTAAAGGCGGAGATTTAGCGTCGGCAGCATCATGCACTCTTGCAACAGTAAATGAAATTACTGGATTAGATATAACTAATTTCATTGTTGCGGACTTTAGTGGTCTAAGCGACATGATTAACGCAATAGGCGGCGTAAATCTGTGTATTCCAGTAGATACTAAGGATTACTACACTGGAGTTAACTTAAAGCACGGATTACAGCATTTAGATGGTGTTCAAGCAACACAGTATGCAAGAATGAGGCATGATACTGCAAGCGACGGCTCAGATATTATGAGAACTACGCGTCAACAATATCTACTAAAACAGCTTATTCATCAAGCATTGTCTAAAAACTTGTTCACCCAATCTGGTCAGCTATATCAGCTTGCAAAATCTGCTCTAAAATCACTTAATATAAGCGAAGGATTAGCAAATCCTGCAACACTGGTTGGATTAGCAACAAGCCTTCACAAGTTAAATACTTCTAATATTTATGCACAAACAATACCGATTACAGCTGATCCAGCTGACGAGAATCGTGTTATTCTTGACGACAGTGCAGAAGATGTTTGGGAATTGATGAGAGAAAATAAACCACTTACTAAGCATCTTGCCTCTAAGCAAAGTAAGTCTGAAAAATCTACAAAGAAGAATTCTAAAGAAGATAAAAAATCAACTTCTAAAGATTCCAATGTCTCAAATGACGATTCGGATAATACGAACGGTACAGGCTCCTACGATTCTACAAATAACGGAACAGCAGGAAAACTTAGCGCTATTAATCCAAAAACTGGATTAGCTAAAGACGAATTAGGTAGACTAATAGACCCAAATAGTGGAGGCATAGTGGATCCAGATGATGGAACCATAAGAGATCCAAATACTGGACATTACATGGGTATTGCAGATAAATACTTAAATAACACTATTTGCGCAGTTCCAAAAGGGAAATAATAAGAAAGATAGAAAATATATTTTCGACACTGCGTTATAACCACAATGCTTTATAATGCCATTGTTGGTTATTGCTTTGAGTTAATACGATTAGAAATTATTAATTAGCAAAAACCTACGAGTCATGCTACAGGAGGATAAATGAGCCAGCAACGTCCAGAAGACGCTTCAGGGAATCAGAATAATCCTCCTAGTTTTGCACCATCTAATCGTAGAAAAAATATGAATGGCTCTTTCTCACACAATGCAAGCTCAAATAATGGAAATGCAATACCGAGTTTTCCTCCTAAACAGAATCACAAATTTAAAGAAGTAGAAAACCAAAACTCACAAATCAACCAAAAAGCACCATCTTTTGCACCAACATCGCGCAGAAACGGTAACATAAGTCATCCAAAAATATCGAATACAACACCATCAATTAATGTGCAACCGATTAGCACAGCATATTCAAATTCCAAATCGCATACGATTTCACCTGACTCTTATATAGGAACGTCTAATGAAATCTTTGAAAAACCAGACGATGTAGAATCAATTGATAATTCTGCTAATAATCCTATAGGTTATAGGAAAAAACATCATTTCTTAAAATACTTAACTCTATTGTTAGTAACGCTCTTAATTATTGTAGGAGTGTGTGGAGCGTTATCTTGGAACTGGGTTGATTCACAAATAAAACGCGAACCATGGTTGACTAATACAGAAGACACTCAAGAAACAACATGGCTTATTCTAGGATCAGACCAGAGAGAAGGCGAAGAAGCTAAAGAGATAACAGGCTTTAGAACAGACACTATACTTGTACTAACAAAACCTGTAAGCGGACACAGCTCTTTAATATCAATTCCAAGAGATTCGCTTGTTTCAATAAATGGTCAGCAAATGAAAATAAACACTGTTGCACAAGATATTGGAAAACGAGCCTTAACAAAAACAGTCGAAAAAATAACTGGTCACAAAATAGACCATGTAGCAGAAATAAAATTTGAAGGACTTACAAAAGTTGTAAATTCTCTGGGCGGAATAGATTTATGCTATAACCGCACTGTAAGTGACGCATACAGTGGTCTTAATTGGACAGCTGGATGCCATAGTGTAGACGGAACAGTTGCGCTAGCTTTTTCCAGAATGAGATACGCGGATCCACAATCCGACTTTGGTAGAGCGGCAAGACAACGCATGGTGATAAGCGCAATAATGAAAAAAGCATTATCTAGCAGCACACTTACAAATTTTGGAACTGTAAAAGGATTTGCAAAAGCATCTCTCGATTCAGCAATGTTAGACGAAAACACAAATCCTGGAACACTACTAAACATGGGGCTTGCGTTTAAAGAAGCTACAGGAAAAGACGGTGTAACGGGAACAGTTTATTGGACAAACCCTGATTATGAGGTTTACGGAGTCGGATCATCAGTATTGTTAGACGACGCCAAGAACATTGAATTATTCAACCAGTTATCTGCAGGAACACATGCTCCTGGAAGCGTAGGAACACTTGCAGAATTAATGAATCAACAATAATACGAATACGATTAACACAATTAGCACGATTAACACAAAAAGTTTTATCGTATTTAAACCTTTAACCACACTGCTGTATTTTCCTTGCACAAACTGTAAAAACTCATGCATGATTGCGCTATGGAATATAAGGAATGTAAAAACTACAGAAACTATGAAAACAACGCGATCTGTAATAAAAACGCATCCTCAAAATCAATGTTTTGGATGCAGATTATCGCTAATATTGTGCCGATTTTTGCCAATATTGCTCTAGCAATAATGGCGTGCTTGCAAAAAAGTTGGATGATGTTAGCTATGGTCATCCCAAGCATAATGATGTATATTGCTTGCTTAATACCACAAATTATTCAATACAATGTGAATAAGAAAAGTGATAACAAAAACGAAAATAATATTAAAAAACATGTTGAAACACAATTTTCTAAAAGTATAAGTCGCCAGCATGTTCAAGGTGTTCCAAATACGCTTGTTCCAATAAATTTAGAAGCAATACTTATAAATAATGCGAATCAAATAAGCAGCATAAGTAATTCTAAAAATATAGTAAATCACGCTACTCCTCCATGGAAAAATGTTGTTTACTCTTGGCTAAAATCTTCCAACGAGTCAAATAAAAAACTCGTAGCACCAATCGGTATAAGCGAAAACGGATACTTTTGTTTAGACCTTATTAGAAACGGACCACACGCTCTTGTAGCAGGTACAACAGGCTCAGGAAAATCTGTGTTACTAACATCATGGTGTTTGGCTTTAGCATTCAACTACTCCCCCAAATCTTTGCAATTTGTTTTTATGGATTTTAAGGGTGGAGCCACATTTGACGCTCTTTCCACACTCCCACACAGCATTGGGAATGTAGGAGATTTAAACCTTCAACATGCAGTAAGAGCACTTAGAGGATTAGAAAAAGAATTAAATAGAAGAGAAAGATTAGTAGCATGCCAAGGATGCCATGATATTAATCAAGTAAAACCATACCAGCCTTCACTGGCTATTGTTATAGACGAATTTCACGCATTAAAAAATCAATTGCCAGACTACATGAATCGTCTTATACGAATAGCATCAGTTGGAAGATCCTTAGGAATGCACCTTATAGCATGTACACAGAATCCAATGGCACAAGTAAATGCAGATATGAAAGCAAATATGTCTATAAACATATGTTTAAGAGTTAGAGATGCAATGCAATCTCATGAATTATTGGGATCATCTTGTGCAGCAAGCATAAATCCAAACAATCCTGGAGCAGCATATTGCAACACTGGAGATGGAATAATAGCATTACAATGCTCACAAAGCAGAAACAAAGATTCTCTTATACAAGCAATAAAATTAGCTGGAAAATTCTACTACTATAATCAGCCTAAACAACTATTCAGTGCCCCACTACCAAGATATTTAGGTTATTCAACAATCAAAAATTATTGCAATAATACTTTTTGCAACGATAAATATTCTAGGTCTGATTCTGACTCTAGCTCTGACTTTAACTCTGACTCTAGTAAAGAAGATGGATTGTTAATAGGCTTAAAAGACGATGGCATTAATTTAAGCGAAGCAATTCTACCTATAAATCTGGGGAATATCGCAATTATTGGAGGAAATAAGAGAGGAAAAACTAATCTTATAAACGTAATTTCTAAAGCTATAAAATCAAGAAACACATACAACAATTCGCAAAATATTTATATTTTAGACAATGCAGACTCACTGCTAGAACCTTTTAGTAGCGACACAAGGTCTCAAGAATTTCAAAGCAAACTAGTCAATCCAAAAATAACTGTAATTTTCTGCGCACAAAATGCAAGGCATATTCGTATACCAGAACAAGCGCCAGTAAGAATAATATTCCCAACAGGAGATGCTGGAGCGGATACAATGCTTGGAATACCATCAGACTTGCTAAAAACTCTTAATGTAGATGATTATCAAACTCCAGGAAGATGTGTAATGGTAATTCCTGGAAGTGCTAATCTATTGCAGATTTTAAGTTTTACATAAAGTTTTACATAAAAAAGATATTTTAAATTATTCAAAAAATTAAAAAAATAAAAAATTCTTAAAAAAGTCTTGAAAAAAAGTTATATTCATGGTTTCCTTGAGTGCGGATAGTTTTTAAAAACAAAGTTTAATAATAGTTTTAACCAGCGTAAGCTACGTTTTTTAAAGGGGATATTTATTTATGAGCAGCGCATTTGATTGGCGTTCAAAAGCAGCATGCAGAGACAAAGATCCTGAACTTTTCTTCCCAGTGGGAAGCAACAGTGCATCTAATCAGCAGGTTGAGGAAGCCAAAGCAGTGTGCAGAACTTGTAACGTTGCAGACAATTGCTTAAGATGCGCGCTCGAAACAAGCCAAGATTACGGCGTATGGGGTGGTCTTAGTGAAGATGAACGACGTTCACTAAAACGCAGAGCTATACGTGCAAGAAGAAACCAAAACGCAGAACTGTAAGCTACGTCTACTCCACTCCTGGAACTCGTAGCTTAATATCGAGAAGAACACGAGTTCCGCCTTCTCTACGTTGCTCCCATTTAACTGTTCCGCCAAAGTCGTTAGTAACAAAAGTATTGATTAGCTGAGTGCCTAACCCAGATCCAGAAGACTTAGCCATACCGTGCAAAGACTCACTTTCAATACCCTCTCCATCATCTTCGACGACGATACTCAGATTATCCCCACCTCTACCAACAGAAATCTTAATATGTCCTTCACTAACTCCTTCAAAACCATGCTCTACTGCATTAGTAACAAGTTCTGTTAAAACAAGAGAAAGAGGAGTTGCATCTTGTGCCGCCAACATTCCAAACTTGCCACAAAAATCTATCGTAATATTCTGATTTTGCGAAGCAAGCTCGATAGACATTTTAAGCAAACTAGAAATAACCTTATCAAAATCAACAACCTCATCAGCTGTTTGACTTAAACCTTCGTGAACAAGAGCAATCGTCTGAACGCGTCTTTGTGCTTCTTCTAATTCTTTACGCACTTCTGCAGACTTAGTTTTTCTAGCTTGAAGACGAAGCAAAGCAGAAACAGCTTGAAGATTATTCTTAACACGATGGTGAATTTCAGAAATAGTAGCATTCTTAGTTTGAAGCTCTTTTTCCCTACGAAGAACCTCTGTAACATCACGACAAAGAACAACTGCGCCCGTTCGATCATTTGGACCATACAATGGAAGCGAGCGCATAGAGACAACAGAATTATTGACTTCTAGTTCGCAATCAACATCCGCTTTACCACTTAATACAAGAGGCAAACTTTCAGGAACAACATCGTTTGTGTGCAACAATCTTGCTCCAAACTCGCATAGAAACTCTCCTTGCATAGTGTCTAATCCGCCTAATCTACGGAAACAGCTAATTGCGTTAGGAGAAGCATAGCGCACAATTCCGCTTTCTTCCAAAACAATAAAGCCATCTGCAACTCGAGCATTATGACGCTGATTGAGCATTGAGTCATGGTACGGGAATTGTTCACGAGGAATCATATCGAACAACGTTTTGCCAGCATTAATGCTTTCGGTCTCATACCTACCGTTTGATTCTCTTGTAGCAAGATTTGTTTCTCGAAGAACAAGACCTAGCGTCTTGCCATTGTGACGCACTGGGGCGTAAACATTACAAACTGTTGCCCTTCCAACAGTTCTTAATACAGAAGAGTGGAAACTTGTTTCCTTACTCATTGCTGCACTTAGTTCTTGATGCATTGATTCATCTAGCTTTACGCCCAACAAATCTTCAGTTCGAAGTGTAATTGCTGTAGACGGACGACATTGTTCTGCCACAACGTAATCACCATTGCCGTTTTGAATAATCAAAAGCAAGTCTGCAAAACTTAAGTCTGCTATTACCTGCCAGTCTGCTACAAGGTGATGCAGCCATTCGCGATCAGACTCATCAAAATCTGGACGCGTTGCAAGAATATGAGAAAAATCAGCCATAACCACAATAATATAGCCACATGGATAAATCTAAAACTATGGAGGATTTACTCCTAAACTATGGAGGATTTACTCCTACCAATTACGTGACAACAAAAAGAGCCGTCTTGCCATGAGCTAAATGATTATTCTGGGCAATTCAAATTGCGTCTTCCTAAAGAATTACACAGGCAATTGTCTGAGCAATCTCAAGCCGAAGGCATAAGCATGAACCAGTATTGCGTTTATCTTCTTTCGCAAAATAACGCTATTGAGCGCGTGCTTGAGCGAGCATAGAAAATAAATACTTATACTATTTATTAGCAATTCCTCGCAATTACTTGCAACGCAATTTCAATGCCTCGAAGCATATCAGCTAAACTCATAGAACTCGTACTCGGCTTATTGAGAATCTGCTCAGGCAAATACGGAACGTGAATAAAACCGCTCTTAATCGGCAATTTCCTAGTTTGGCAATAATGACAAACACTGTAAAGCACGTCATTACACACGTACGCGCCAGCAGAAAAAGACACAGACGCCGGCAATTTTGCTTTATTTAAAGCGTCAACTATGTTTACAACTGGCAAAGTCGATTTATAAGCCACATCACCATCTTGCACAACAGGCTCATACCAAGGCTTATATCCACTATTATCCGGTATGCGCGCAGCTCTACAGTTAATGCCAACATACTCGACGTTAAAACAAGCAGAACCGCCAAATTGCCCTAACGAAAGCACAGCATTAGGATGAACTTCCTCTATTTTCTCAATAACTTTTTTCGCACCCTTGTTAAATTCCGTAGAAATCTGCAAACGAACAAGTTCCACACCCTCAGGCGCATGCACTGATTGCGCAATCTCCCACGACGGATTTATAGACTCATTATCAAACGGCGTAAAACCAGTAATCAAAATACGCATTAAAATACCCCCTCATACAACTCTCACTTATCAAACTTTATAAAAGTTTATCAAAATTTATCAAAGTTTATCAAAAGACATTGCGAAAACTATATATACACGAATGCACTTATATAAAACACTCACGATTCTATTACATACTTCACGTTCATAGAAAAGATTAAATGGTAATTACAACTTATACAATAATCAAAAACAACACACCTAGAATCAAAATTAGCAAGACTCGTATCAATGTAATAAGATTTAGTACCAGCGTGTAACTAACGAACAATGTTGTTAACAGCACGCATATGAAAATTAAACAATAATATCAACGACGAAAAGAGATTACCGATGACCAAGATTATTCAGATTGGCGCAAATCATGCTGGCACTGCCTGCGCTAACACCATTTTGAGCTACCCAGGAAACGATCTTACAATTTACGATCAGAATAGCAATATTTCCTTCCTTGGCTGCGGTATGGCTTTGTGGATTGGCAAGCAGATTCAAAGCAGCGATGGGCTGTTTTACCAAAAGCCAGAAGATTTCGTTAAAAAAGGCGCTAAGGTAAATCTCGAAAGCAAAGTTCTAGACATTGATTACGCAAAGAAAGAAGTAACAGTCGAGCTTAAAGACGGCACTGTTATTCACGATTCTTACGACAAGCTTGTTCTCGCCACTGGTAGCCTTCCAAACAAGCCACGCATTAAAGGCATTGACTTGGAAAACGTGCAAATGGTAAAGCTTTTCCAGAATGCTCAAACTGTTATTGCAAAGCTTCAAGAGCGTGATTTCCATAATGTTGTGGTTCTTGGCGGCGGCTACATTGGCGTTGAACTTGCGGAAGCTTTTAAGCGTTTGAACAAGAACGTTACTCTTATTGACATGGAAGACCATATTCTTAACGGCTACTTTGACCCAGAGTTTTCCGATAACTTGAAGAAAATTATGGAAGATAAGGGCATTAAGTTTGAGCTTGGTCAAACTGTTGAAGAGATTGTTGGAGATACTGAGGTCAAGGCCGTTAAAACCAGTAAAGGCACTTACGACGCCGACATGGTGATTTGCGCTATTGGATTCCACCCGAATGTTGCTCTTGGAAAAGATCATTTGAAGCAATACGAAAATGGCGCTTTCCTGGTTGACAAGAAGCAGCAGACTTCCGACCCAGATGTGTACGCTATCGGCGACTGCGCTACAATCTATGACAACGCTCGAGACCGCGTAAACTACATTGCGCTCGCCACTAATGCCGTTCGAAGCGGCTTGATTGCAGGCCACAACGTTTGTGGCACTCCTGTAGAAACTGAGGGCGTGCAAGGTTCTAGCGCAATGATGATTTACGATTACAAGCTTGTTTGCACTGGTTTGAGCTTGACCGCCGCTCAAAAAGAGGGCATGGATGTTAATTACGTTGATTTTGAGGATACTCAAAAGCCTGCATTCATGGAAGTTGAGAATCCAAAGGTGAAGATTCGCATTGTTTACAAGAAAGACACTAAGGTGATTGTTGGATGCCAGTTGGCTTCTAACTACGATATGTCTGCAGCAATCCACCTGTTCTCTCTTGCTATTCAAAAGAAGGTCACGATTAAGGAGCTTGCTTTGTGTGATATCTTCTTTATGCCTCACTTCAACCAGCCATACAATTACATCACTATGGCAGCTTACACGGCTTTGTTGAAGGGCTGATTAGACTTTTCTGATTAGTTTAGACTGAATCACTTTTTACTGATTAGCTTAAATCGCGTTTATTAAACCAAGCAACCTGTTCTATAATGGAGCAGTTGCTTGGTTTTTTAATCATCCGCGCACTATTGGCATAAGACATGCAGATTAACACAAAGGAGTCTAGGATGAAACAGCTCTCTATTAAGCCAACTATTCATAAATTTGAAAATACGAGCGATTTTGCGCAAGAATTTAAGCTTGGCGAAGACGATTTGGTTATTACAAACAAGTACATTTGGGAACCTTATTTTGGCAGCTTGAACCTTGATTGCAATGTGATTTTCCAAGAGAACTACGGCAAGGGCGAGCCAAGCGACGAAATGGTTGATGCGATTGTTCGCGATATTCACACTACCCCAAAGCGCGTGATCGGCATTGGCGGTGGAACCGTTTTGGACATTTCCAAGGTTTGCGCTTTGAAGCAAACAAGCCCGCTCGAAGATTTGGTTGACGGCAAGATTCCTGTACAAAAAGGCGCGGATCTTATTCTTGTTCCAACTACTTGCGGAACTGGCTCCGAAGTTACTAACGTCGCCGTGTTCTCGCTTACAAAGCGCAACACTAAAAAGGGTTTGGCAAACGATGCTTGCTACGCTACAGACGCAGTTCTTATTCCAGAATTATTAAAGAGCCTTCCAGATTACGTTTTTGCAACCAGCTCTATTGACGCTCTTACTCATTCGATTGAGTCTGCGCTCTCCCCTATTGCAACCGAGCTTACAAAAATGTTTAGTTACAAGGCTTGCGGGCTTATTTTGCAAAGCTATATGCGAGTTGTTAAAGAAGGCAGCAGCGCAAAAAGCCAAGTTGTAAGCGACTTGGTTTCTGCAAGTCTTTATGCTGGTATTGCTTTTGGTAATGCTGGCTGCGGTTGCGTGCACGCGATGGCTTATCCCCTTGGCGGCACTTTCCACGTGGCTCACGGAGAAACGAACGCCGCGCTTCTTACAAGCGTTTTGCGATACTATGCTAAGCACGACTGCGAAAACAGCAATAGCGCAGAATACACTGAGCTTTCTAAACTTTTCGACTTCATGGCAAATATTCTAGAATGCAATAAAGCAGATGTATTATATAAGCTCGACGAAGTGCTTAACACAATTCTTCCTAAGCACAAGCTTCACGAGTATGGCATGACCGAAGACATGATTCAAAGCTGGGCTTCGAGCGTTGTTAAAGAGCAGCAGCGACTTTTGAAGAATTCCTACATGCATATGAGCGAAGATGCTATTGCCGAAGTCTACGCATCTACTTTCTAAAGTCAGATTTCACTAATTTCACTAAAAAATAATCCCCACAACAATGAAGGTTGTGGGGATTTTTGTTAATTAATAACCCTTACAGCAAGCTCAAAGCTCAAGGCTCAAGCGTTATTACAGGATGCAAATCAAACATAGTAACTGTGCGCTTTACACAATCAACAATGCTTGTTATTGCAATCGCAATAATGCCAAAGATTACAAGAATTCCAATGCTTGAGGCTATTGCGCCACTGTTTCTTCCAGCCATTGCTTGACGCAACCCCATAATCGAGTATGTCATAGGCAAATATGGGTGAACTGCTCTAAAGAACGATGGCGTCATTTGCACTGGGAAAGTTCCTGCAGAGCTAGTGATTTGCAGCATAAGTAGCACAATCGCAACTATTCTTCCTGGAATCTTAAACACTGCCATAATCATTTGCATTATAGCCATAAAGACTATTGACGCTATAATCCCCAGCGCGTAGAATTCGCCAACATTATCGATTTGCAATTTCAACGCTCCGTGAACAACGCCCATAAGAATAATCGCTTGCACAACGCCCATAAGCACAAACGGCGTAAAACTAATAAGCGCGCTTTTAAGCGGATTCATGCCATTAAGTATTGCTCGCCTATCCATAACTCTCAAAACAAAAGTTGCCATAAGCGCACCAACCCAAAGACCTATAGAAATAAAGTAAGGTGCAAAGCCGGTTCCGTAGTTTTCAACATGTGAATAATCATGCTCTTTCAACGCAACTGGAGCGCTCATCATCTTGCTTTTTTGCTTAACATTGTTGATTTTGCTAGAGTTTTGAGCATTTTTAAGCCCCTCATGTAACTTTTTAGCTCCATCAACAAGCTTTGGAGTATTTTCAGAAAGCTTTTGAACTCCAGAATTCAATTGACTTGATCCATCAACTATTTTTGAAGATCCAAGCGCAGCAGAATTAATACCATTATTGAGCTTTTCACTGCCGTTGCTTACTTTATTAAGACCTTCCGCCAGCTTATTTGCTCCAGAGGAAAGCTGAGTCGAACCATTGTGAACGCTTGATATTCCTTTAGAGACGGCGTCAACTCCAGCTTTTATCTTCAAACTACCAGAAGAAAGTGCTCCAGCACCTTGACTCAATGCCGAAAGATTCGTCTCTAAGAGCTTAGAATTTTCGCTTAATCCTCCTGCAAGACCTTGCAATTTTTCTAACACAAGCTCTTTTGTTACAAGCGGATTTTGCGCTTCAACAAGCAATTGAGCAAGCTGATTTTTTGTAGCCTCGTTTACAGCCTTAACATGTTCTTCAAGCTGCGCACTAGAATCTGAAAGCTTTTGCGCACCATTATATAATTCGTCTGTTGCGTTATGTAGCGTTTGCGCTCCACTATTTAGCTGATTTGCGCCATTTGCCAAATCGTTAGTTTTTTGAGCTAAGAATTGTGCTCCATCTTTGCTCTGTGCATTTGCATTGCTAAGCGATTGCGCTCCCTTTTGAAGTTCACTTAATCCGTTTTGTAGTTTTTGCAAAGACTGAGTAAGCTTGATCGATCCATCAGCAAGCTTATCTACTCCACCATTAAGCGATTGCATTCCTGCACTTAAATCGCCAGAACCACTCACTGCTGAATTAAGAGAATCAGAAGCAGAGTTTACTTTTTCAAACATATGCTCCCAATATTCCTGAGCAATCGCCTCGCTGATTTCACTCCTTAAAGTTCGAAACGCTGTTTTGCCTATTTGCGACGCAAGCATGTTACTAGCTTGGTCGTATTTTACGTGAAGCTTTGCTTTAGTTGGACTATCATATTCGGCTGAAGCAATGCACTTGCTAAAAGACGATGGAATAGTTGCTACCATAAAGTAATCGCCATTTTTAAGTCCTTTGTTTGCTTTAGCGCTATTTACAAAGTTCCACTGGAATCCTTCACTTCCATCTTTTTGATTCTTTAAACGATTCTTGATTTCATCGCCAACATTGCGCATTTTGCCGTTTATCATCGCACCGTTATCTTCCACAACAACTGCGACTGGAACAGTGTCTAGCGTTTTGTAAGGATTTGTAAAAGCCCATAAATATAACGAACCATATAAGAGTGGTATTAAAGCTACTGTTCCTATAACAAGTTTTCTAGCTTTTCCTTTTATGGCATTATTTAGTTCACGGAATGCAAGAGCAATAGTATTAACGTGCATTCTTACCATCTCCATTTATGTTAAGCTCATCAATGTTTCTATAATTCGCAGAGCTTAGTTTTAAAACTTGATCCGCCTGATTTTCTAGCTCACTTTGTAAGACTCCTATGCAACATGAGCAAAAATGTGTGGTAACGTATGCGCGAATATCTGCAAGCAAGCATTCACTTTGTTCACTTGTAAGCTCAGTTTCTACTCCATCTACAAAAAGAATCCACGGCTTTTTCAGCAAAGCAAGTGCGATTCCCAATCTCATTCGCTCATATGGTGTTAGATCACCAATAGCAGTTTCTCTAGGAGATAATACTTTCCAATATGCTAATAGGTTATACGCGTACTGTTGTAGAGCTTCGCGATTTTTAACATTATTCTTGTATTGTTTGCGAAATAGCGGAGATGCGCTGGCAAGTTTCAGCTCACTCATAAGCGCTTCTTCTATTGTTTGAGTCTTATAGAACTCGTTAATTCCGTTGAATATGCCCAGTCCAACATATTGACGCGATTCTCTAGTGTCTGTTGGCATATCCAAATCTGCTATTTTTAACATTCCACTTGTGAATTTCATATATCCAGATAGTGTGAGCAGCAGTGCAGATTTTCCCGAACCGTGTTCTCCAGATATTGCTACAATTTCGTGCGGCTTAACTTTTAGTGACACATTCCAAAATGGAGTTCTTGTAAATCTTTTTAATCCTAATTCTTTCGCTTCTATAAGCGTTTGTTCTTCTTGCATAATTTACATGCGGCGAAATAAGCATTTGAAGCGAAACCGTACGGCACGCTTCTATTGCAATCGCCGAGCATTCCTCCTTTTGCTCTTTAATTGTGGATTTTTAATTTTTAATTTTCAATTTTTTGGTTTTATTTTGATTTTTTTGATTATTTTGATTCTTCTAACTTCAGACTCAATATTTAATTCTGATATCGCCTATAATGATTTTGGCGACTACCTCATATTGCTATGTTGCAACAAAAGGTTATAAATTAAGAGACCAATTATTGACGTTGATCTCCTGAAAGTACTTTCATCGTACTATTCAAGGCGAACAAATATTAACTTATTTTTAGACATTTTGTTCATTTGTTTATGTTTTAACCATAAAAACACGATATATAGTGACAAAATGTCACATTTATGATTCAAACATGTAAATTTCAAGCATACTTAATATCTTTATTTTGCCAATAAAAATTTTACGTATGTCTTTATGTTATATTGTCTTTAATTATTAAAATTGAAAAAATATCAAAATTAAAAAAACATATTATTTGCAAACATAAAAATGAAGATAACTTTAAAAAGAGGTGAAACAGTATGCAAATTTTAAACATTCTATGCAATCCGGTAATCGTATCGGTTGTAGTGTTATGCGTGTTAAGTCTTGCAAAACTTAATGTTTTACTCGCAATGATTGTTGCATGCGTTGCAGGAGGCATAGCTGGGCATCTCCCTCTTTTTGGAGATGGGAATCACACTATTATGGCTTTGCTATGTGATGGTTTCTCAACAAACGCGCAAACTGCGCTCGCCTACATTCTTCTTGGAACCTTTGCAGAGGCAATTACTTCAACTGGATTAGCTCAAATTATTTCTAAGAAGATCAGTCAAATAATTGGAAATAAAAAATATGTTTTGCTTGCGATTTTAACTTTGATCGCTTGCATGTCTCAAAATATTGTGCCTGTTCACATTGCTTACATTCCTATTCTTATTCCGCCAATTTTACGAGTTATGAATAAGATGAAGCTAGATCGCCGTGCTGCAGCATGTTGTACAGCATTTGGTCTTGAAGTTCCATATATTGCTATTCCTTTTGGCTTTGGCTTAATTTTCCAAACGGTTATTGCAACTAATCTTTCTAAAAACGGTATGAAGGTTAGCGTTGCAGACGTTAGTGCTGTGAACTGGTATTTAGGTGCAGCAATGCTTGCCGCACTCCTATTCGCCGTGTTTGTGCTATACAGAAAGCCTCGTGAATACACTACAACTGAATCAGACACTCGCGCTGCAGACGCTGTGGTTGGTGGTCTTACTAGCCGCCATTACGTAACTATTCTCGCGATCATTGTGGTTGTCATTGTGCAAGTTATTAGTAAGGATCTTTCGCTTTCTTCTATTGCAGGTCTTGCAACCATGATTATTTTTGGAGCCATAAAATGGAATGATATTGATAAGCAGCTTACTGGTGGCGTAAAACTCATGGGTCTTATCGCTTTTGTTATGCTTATTGCCGGCGGCTACGCTAACGTAATTCAAGCCACTGGTGGAGTTAATGAACTTGTACACATAGGCGTTGCAGCAATGGGACAAAACAAGATAATCGCCGCATTCGTAATCACGATTATTGGTTTGCTCGTTACTATGGGAATTGGCACTTCGTTTGGAACTGTTCCTATTCTTGCGGTTTTATTCGTTCCACTCTGCCAAAGCATTGGTTTTAGCACTCCTGCAACAATTCTTCTTATGTCTTCTGCAGCGGCTCTTGGAGATGCAGGCTCTCCTGCTTCCGACACAACGCTTGGACCTACTGCTGGATTGAACGCAGACGGTCAGCATAGCCACATTTGGGATACTTGCGTTCCAACATTCCTTATTTTTAACATTCCACTCATGGCGGCAGGTATTGTAATATCGCAGTTTATTTAGATACCTATTTATGTATTTAAGAGTTTGTTGATTTATGAATTTATAGTTTATGTTTTATGACTTTTAAACATAAAAATTCATAAGTTATTCTTTAAAAATTAAATACATTAATACAAATTTGTTAACAATAGCATTTAAGAGTAGACTCAGCCATGTTATTATCTCTTTTTCAGAAAGAAGGTAAAAACAATGAATTTCACAAATGACGTGGTCATTGTAACAGGAGGCGCTCAAGGAATCGGCAGAGAAGTCGTCCGAGGCGTACTAGATGGAGGCGGAAAAGTAATTATCGCCGATATCAATGAAGAAAAAGCAAACCAAACAAAATCTGAATTAGGTTCAGATAATATCTTTGTCTATAAGATAAATCTTGGTGATGTTCAAAATGTTAACGACGTTTTTGCGCAAATCATCAAAGATTTTGGCAAAGTAGATGTTTTGGTAAACTGCGGCGGCGTTGTTTCAACTGTTCCATTTGAGCAGTTAACAGACGCTGAATTTGATAGAACAGTAAAGATTAATCTTTACGGAACTTACGCAACAAACCATGCTTTATTTGAGCATTTTAAGGAAAATGGCGGCGGAAGAATCGTAAACGTTAGCTCTGTGGCTGGAAAGATTGGCGGCGGTTTACTAGGAACAGCAGCATACGCAACATCTAAAGCTGGTGTGAATGGTTTAACAAAAGCCGTTGCAAAAGAAGGCGGCAAGTATGGTATTCGTTGCAACGCAGTATGCCCATCTTATACTGAAACACCAATGACTCAAGCTTTGAAGGAAGACAAGGAAAAAGAAGCAAAAATTATTAATGCTATTCCTTTGCACCGCAAAGCACAGCCTGTGGAAATTGCGCAAATGATTCTATTCTTTGCAGCTAAAGAATCTTCCTTCGTCAACGGAGAGATTGGCGATGTTGATGGCGGAATCGTATTAGACGGCTGACGGAGAAAATCATGTTCGCAAATCTAAAAAGCCAAAGCACAAAAATAGACTTAAAGAAAATAAAAATTCCAGGAGCTACAATTGTTGTTCCTCTATTTATAGGCTGCTTAGTGAACTCATGCTTCCCAGCATCCTTAAAAATAGGTGGTTTTACAACAGCGGTAATTAATGGAACTGGTCCTTTGGTTGGCGCATTCATGCTTTGCATCGGAGCAAGTCTTTCATTTAAGAATGCTCCTAAAGCTTTATGGCGAGGTGCCGTAATTATTAGCGTTAAGATCCTAACTGCTATTGTTATTGCTCTGCTTGTTTCCAAGTTCTGCAATAATAATCTGCTTGGATTGTCAATGTTGTCTATTTTGGGCGCAATGACTGTAGCCAATAATGCGCTTTATTCTGGCATTACAGCAAACTACGGCACTGAAGTAGATCGTGGAGCTGTAGCTATGACAACCATAAGCGTTGGCCCAACAGTAACCATGATTGTTATGAACTCTTCTGGGCAAGCCGTAATACCATTCTGGCAAATTGTTGGATCGATTTTACCTCTTGTTTTGGGAATGATTCTAGGAAATTGTTTCCCTTACATGAAGAAGCAACTGGTTAATGGCATAATACCTATAACCATGATTCTCGGCTTTGTTCTAGGAGCAAACATGAACTTTGCTCAACTAGTTGAAGGCGGACTTTCTGGTGTGCTGCTTGGCATTATAGTACTTTCTGGATTTGTGTTTACAGTATTAGCAGATCGTTTCTTAACTAGAGGCTCTGGTATTGCTGGTGCTGCTATAAGTAGTACTGCAGCAAGTGCTGTTGCAACACCAGCTGCAATGATGGCTATAGATCCAAATTTGGCAAAAGCCGCATTAATAGCGACTCCTCAAATTGCTGCCGCAGTAATTATTACTGCCTTGGCTACGCCATGGTTGACTGCACTAGTGAGTAAAAAATTTGCTAAAAAATCTAGCAAGTAATCAATAGATAATAAATAAAAAATAGATAATAAATAAAATAAGTAATTCAGCCCTGCAAAATAAAATTTGTGGGGCTGAATTACTCTTGCAATAGCTTTTCGCAATAAAATCTCAATATCGCAAGTAGCCAATCGCCGCAAATTTGCGATGATTGGCTACTTCAATATGACATTTAGCTCAATATGCTATCAATATTCTTCTTATTGCTTAGATCATCTTCACTAAGAAAATCCATCTGCTTTATTCCGCTTAAACTTGCAATAATCGATACTGGAAATGTAACGATATCTTGATTAAGAGTGCTGATGTTACTATTTACTATTCTTTTTGCTGCCGCCAGCTGCTCGTTTTCATCGTTTATTTCCTCTTGCAAATTCAAAAATTGTTCAGAAGATTTTAATTCTGGGTAAGCTTCTGCTAAAGCATAAATCTTCCCTATCGCATGATTCTGATTTTTTATTACCGCACTAGAATCATCAGAGTTTAAGCCTTCTCTTAGACTCACTAAATCCACTAATGTTGTTTTTTCATATTTTGCAAATGACTGTGCAACTTTGAACATTTGGCAAATCGTGTCATATCTTTTAGCGAGCGCAATATCAACGTTTTTCTGCGACTCTTTTATAATCACTCTATATTTTCTTAATCTATTTAAAGTGCCAATAAACCAACCAATAATCATCACAAGCACTATTGCAATAACTATTAAAATGGTGTCCCTATCCATAATGTCATCCATAATGTCACTCATAATGTCTCCTTTAGTTCTAGTCTTTCTCTAGTCTTAGTTTTTCTACTTTTGCAATTCGCTAGTATTGAAATTTTCTAGCTTCTAATTTTGCAATTTTTCTCTAATTAAGCTGATTACCTCGTAATACTCAGCCAAAACATCTCTAAATTTTGCGTATTCTCTTGTTAAAGATAGGTTTTCTATTCCAGATTTTCCTGGAGCGCCGAATAGATACCGACCAGAGTCAAAAGCTGCAATAATATGTTCGCTATCTAAATATACGCAAATTCTCATTCTTTTTTGCAAATTATTCAATATTTCTATAAAACTTGGATCTAATACCAGCTTCGTATAAAAATCGTCTGTAGAAAAGATTGAATACGAATTGTTAAATTCAATGGATTCTGTTTGGACTTCGCTCTCTTCTTTTGTTTTTTTGCCATAATATCCATTTAGTTTTTGCCCCATAAAGCTCTTTCCAGTAACTGGAACGATTCTAATATGACCATTTATATTGGTTTTTGTGTTTATTAATAAGACTTGCCCAATAAAATCCGTTTTTTTGACAGTTTTTCCACTTTCACTTCTAGAAAAGTGCATTGCTTGCATATTTGAAAATTCGGTTTTAGATTCATCGCCAAAAATTATGTGTTTATTTGAATAATACCTACTCGATATTGGCAGAAGATTATTAAAAATACTATTGTCAATTCCTTCAGAATTTTCTAATACCGTTCCAGGCAGAATCGCATTTAGAATCGGCGTTAAAACATTATCCGCGTATAGCGAGCTTACATCAACCTTATTACTTACAAAAAACTTACCAGCAAAGCAAACAACAAAAGCAATTACTATGAGTAAAGGATATTTATAAGTAGAGTAATCAAACGAAGGAAGATAATTGCCAACAGCACCAATAATCAGCACTACTGGTATTAATGGGATTAAACGCATTGGGTCAAAAGCGTTGTTTTTTACGCCGTCTTTTAACTCATTTAGTTTCCCTTGCATTTGGGGAGATTTTTCTAATTTATTAAGTCTTTCTAAAACTTCTGGATCTGTAAACACGCTACTATGCTTTACATTCATCGTCATCTCCCTCTTATAATCGCCAATATTTTCGTAACAACATTTTTATAAAAGGCATAAAAGGCTCTTATATTTTTTTATCATAAATAATCATTATTTGGAATAGTTGAATAATAACGACTTTGATTTTGAACAACTTTGATTTTGCTAGCAAAGTAGCTTAGATGTGATTATTTTCAATAAAGATCTAATACAAAACAAATAGCAAAGAACAAAATAACACAAAATAAACAATATAACAATTTATAACACATTAATTTTCAACTACTTTAATAACATTTGGCAAAGCGTATAATGAACTTGAATTTATTCCTTAACTGATAGGAAATTCCAAAATGGTAAATAAACTAAAGAATATTTGGAGCGTTAAATTAACTACTGCTTCACTCGTACTAATACCAGCCGCAATTGGCATAAATTATGTTGCAAAACTATTTGCAAGCATGCTAAAACTACCACTTTGGCTTGGCACACTAGGCACTTGCATTTCAGCATGCTTAGCAGGCCCAGTTGTAGGCGGAATTGCGGGATTTTTAACTAATATTGTTTACGGCTTAACGATTGATCCAATTTCTACAGTTTATAGCATTACAGCTGCAGCAATTGGTGTAAGCGTTGGAATCGCTGCACGATTAAAATATATGGACAAAGGCTTGCACATTTTTATAACAAGTCTTATTGTTGCAGCAATCGCAATAATCATTTCTACACCTCTAAACATGATTTATTGGGGCGGAACCACCGGAAACGTTTGGGGTGACGCTGTTTTTGCAGCAATGGGTTCCAAAGGCTTCTTTGCGTCATTCGTAGATGAGCTTGTTGTAGACATACCAGACAAGATTGTTGTTTTGTTCCTTGCAGCTGGAATTTATAAAGTTCTTCCTAAGAGTTTAATAGCTATCTATCAATCCGATGACGAAGATCTTGATAAATAAACGTTTATCGCAAACAAATAAATCACATAAACGCTAAGATTTACAAGTTTTAATATAAGCACAATAAGACGAGATAGTATGAAAAGCATAAGCCTATTTGAAGATAAGAATTCGTTTTTAAACGGATTATCTGCAAAAACCAAACTTGCATACGTAATATGCGCTATAAGCACACCGGGTTTGCTTGGAGGCTATACTTCTTTCGCTATCTTTATTATTTTGAGCCTAATATTACTTGCAACATCAAGGGTCCTAGCAAAAATAAAAATTGTAATACAAGTTACTGGTTTTATTATTGTAACTATTTTTATAGTTCAGACTTTCTTTAGATCGGGAAACTATACGATTTTATTCAAACTAGGACCTTTGATTGCTCGCAAAGAAGGTTTTGAAGTAGCAATGAAGATCGTGCTAAATATATTAAATATTTCGTTTGCGTTCTGTGTTTTAACGCTTACAACTAAACCTTCCGATATGATGCAAGAGATGATACAAGCTGGTTTACCACCTAAAATGGGCTATGTTTTTGTCTCGCTATTTCAAATCATTCCTCAAATAACACAGCAAACTTCGACTATTGTTGACGCTCAAAGAAGCAGAGGATTGAAAACAAAAGGTTCCCTAATAACACGTTTCAAAGCTTTTTTGCCTCTGATATCCCCGATTATAATGTCTTCATTTATGAGTTCTAAAGAAAGAACTATAGCTTTAGAAGTTCGCGGATTTTCATGCAATAATCAAAAAACATTCATAAAACCATTTAAGCCAAGTAAATACAATACGCTATTTTTATGCGCTTGTTTAATCGTAATAGTCGCATCTATTATTTACGCGTTACTCAATAATTTAGGATATATAGCATGGCAGCTATTCATATAGAGCACTTAAAATATCGCTATCCTTATAGTAAAACTCTTGCACTCAATGACATTTCTTGCGATATTAATAAAGGCGAATCTATTGGAATAATAGGTGCTAATGGAGCTGGAAAATCAACCTTATCGCAAGCTATTTTAGGTCTTGTTCCCAATCTTTACCACGGAGCTTACGGCGGCAAAGTTGAGGTAGACGGTCTTAACGCAAAAACTACGCCAATAGATAGTCTTTGTAAAAAAGTTGGTTTAGTTTTCCAAAATCCTTTTAATCAAATTACTGGCTCTAAGCTTACTGTGTACGAAGAAATTGCGTTTGGGCTTGAAAATCTTGGCGTTGAGCAAAACGAAATGCAAAATCGCGTAGAGAAAATCATGGAGATGCTTAACATTGCTCATCTTAAAGATTGTTCTCCATACGATTTATCTGGCGGTCAAATGCAGCGCATGTCTATTGCCGCTATTTTAGTTATGCAACCAGAAATAATAATTTTAGACGAGCCTACTTCGCAGCTTGATCCTAAAGGTTCGGAAGAGGTTTTTAAGTCTGTAGAATCCTTAAAAAATCAGGGTCAAACTATTATTATGGTTGAGCACAAAATGGAAAAAATCGCGCAATATAGCGACCGCGTAATGCTTTTAAGCGAAGGAAAACTCGTTGATTTTGATACTCCGCAAAAAATCTTTTCTCGCGAAGACTTGGAAGAATATGGCGTAAATCCTCCTATTTATACTCAAATTTGCAAAAAACTTTCGCTAAAAAGCGATAATGGCTTGTACCCAATAACTCTTGAGCAAACATCACGCATTTTAAGCTCGCACGAAGGGAATCGCTTATCATGACTCCTACTATTGAAATACGAAATGTGTCTTTTTCTCATACTCCAACAACACAAATATTCGATGATCTCAATTTGTCTTTTGCACCTGGAGCATGCGCTATTGTTGGTCAAAATGGCACTGGAAAAACAACTTTACTAAAAATCCTTAGAGGACTTCTTACGCCAAAATCTGGAAGCGTTTTATTAAATGGTAAAGATATTGCAAAATGTAGTGTTCCATCTCTTGCTAAAGATATTGGCTTTGTATTCCAGAATCCAGATGACCAGATTTTTGAATCAACTGTTATACGCGAAGTAATGTTTGGACTTTTGAAAATTGGAATTGATAAAGATAAAGCATTGATTCAAGCAAAAGAAAGTCTAAAACTTGTAGGACTTTTAGATAAAAGCGAGATAAATCCTTACGATTTAAGTCTTTGCGAAAGAAAAATGGTTTCTATTGCGTCAATTTTAGCAATGAATACGCAAGTTGTTATTTTAGATGAGCCTACAATCGCTCAGGATGATTGCGGAAAACGTTGTATTGAATCAATTATTAAACGCCTTGTTTTGCAAGGAAAAACTATTATAGCTGTTCTTCATGATATGAATTTTGTGGCTCGAGTATTTAATCGCGTTGTTGTGCTTGCAAATGGTCGAATTCTTTTTGACGGTGCTGCGCGCGACGCTTTTAGGCGAGACGACATACTTTCTATTGCACAGCTCGACAAGCCAGATGTTGTGAAGCTGTGTGAGAAACTGGGTTATGAAGATACGTTCCTATCTGTTGAAGAATTTGTGAACACTTATCGTGAACGAAATAATCGTGGGTAAAATAAACGAAAATAAAAAAAAAATAAAGGCGACCTTAACTATCAACTAGTCAAAGCCGCCTTTATTTGGATAGATTTTACTTTATACCAACAATATTATCTATCAGCTGCGCATTGTTTTCCTCTTGCACAAAACCATAAAACCAACAATCGCAAAGCATCCAATACCAAAGTAGCCAATCGCTGCAAATTTGCACCTAATGACTACTGGTACCATCTCAGCTGTGAAAAATCACAAAACCTTACATGTAAATAGTTTCAGGATTAAGAAGGAAATTCAGCAATCCCAATACAAGAACGCCTTCCTCAGTATGCCAAGGCTTTACGCTCCCACCAACAAGAATAATCTTACGGAACGCATCGCTAATATTCATCAGAGATTTCTCTTCTTGCAACGTCTTCTCTCTAGTAGGTAACGCAAGCGCAGATTGAATATAAAATCTTTGATCTGCCTTATTTACAACAAAATCAACTTCCGTTTGTTTGCGAACTGATTTGCCATTTTTATTCACTTCACTAACTTGCACACTACCAACATCCACCTTATAACTAAGACGTTTTAACTCATTGTAAATAACATTTTCCATTATGTGAGTTTCTTCCATCTGCCTAAAGCCAAGCAACGCATTCCTCACACCAAGATCCGTAAAATAATACTTCACAGGACTACCTATATACTTCCTGCCTTTAATGTCATATCGAATAGCACTCTCTAAAAGGAACGAATCTTCTAAATAAGAGATATATCTCTCAACAGTCGTTCTTGTAGTCGAAACCTGTGAAACAGATTTAAACGTTTGGACGATTTTTCTAGTGCTAGTTAAAGCGCCAATAGAAGAAGCGATTACTCTAGTAACATCATCAAGTTCACTTCTTTTCCGTATTGCATGACGATCAAGAATATCTCTTTTATAAGTGTTTTCAAAAACTGATTGAAGAAACTCACGTTTTTGCTCATCGCTTTCCATTAAAACAACTTGAGGAAGACCGCCAAATCTCCAATATTCTTCCCAAGCGTCTCGCTCATCTTTTTCATTAACAGACATAAATTCAGAAAACGAAAGAGGGTAAATTCTAATCTGATCACTTCTTCCTCTAAATTCTGTAACGATATCCGACGAAAGGAATTTAGAATTACTACCGCTAACGTAAACATCTAGATTACTAATATGCAGGAAACTATTAAGCACATCTACAAAATCATCCATCATTTGAACTTCATCAATAAACAGGTAGTATGTCTTATCGTCTTTCAGAAGCTCATCAACATGCGCAAGAATATTATCAGGATTACGCAAGTCTTTATTTCTTCTATCATCTAGTGCTATGCGGATAATATGATCATCTTCTACACCATCCGCAATCAAATGGTCATAAAATAGTTTCATTAAAATATACGTTTTACCGCATCTGCGCATGCCAGATATTACCTTGATAAGACCATTATTTTTCGCCGAATCAAGCTTTTGGATATAATAATCTCTCTTTATTTCTTTAACAGGCATATCTGCATCCTTTCAATAAGTATTGTGCAAACGTACTGCGATATTGATATGCAAATCTTTTTATTGTTACTATCGTTACACAAATCTTTCCACTAACATTGCGAAAAGTATGCATAAGTGAACGATTGTAAAGTAGTAAATCCCAAAGTAGCCAATCGCTGCAATTTTGCACCTAATGGCTACTATTATAATCTGGATAATTTAAACTCTCAATATCCCAAAGTAGCCAATCGCTGCAATTTTGCACCTAATGGCTACTAGCGCATAACTCCCAATGATTTAGAAAAGCCAGCAATCACTTCAAGTATTTCAATGCAAAATTCTATTTAAGCAATTTCAACAATGCATCCAGGCTTAGTAACACACTGCTAAAATCAATGTCTTTAGCATAAGAATATTTACGCTGATATGACAACCACAATAAAGAAAGTCTCTCATCACAAGCGATACTTTCATAAATACCTTTAAGATTATCTATAATATTTTCAGTTTTACGATTTTCACAAGTTGCATGAAAAGCACGCTTAAGAATCTCCCTATCTACATCTCTTTTATGTGAAACAAGTAGCACGTGAACATCATAAAAATCTCTCATACGCGTATTAAGAATTCCGCGCGATAAAATAGTTTGCAATTTTTCCGCAAACACTGTTTCAATATTGTAAGAAAGAATAGAAATAGAACGATCCTCCAACATCAACTTATAGTCATACTCAATTGCGCGTGGTGTAATAGTAGCTCCCGTAGAAACATCAATCTTTATTGGCGTTATCATTCTTCCAATTCGTGAATCAAGCGCAAAACGAATACCTGGATATTCCATATCATCCATAATTTTCATTGCACTTTTAATAGTAAAATCAACTCCATCGTCTATGTCTATACGAGATATATCCTCAATCATTTTTTTCGTATTCTCAAGAGACAAATCATAATTTTGAATAGTCGTATCTATATCCATAGTGGATCGCATAGAAATACCAAGCAAAGATGTTACTAGAACACCGCCTTTTACAATAAAATTGTTGCGATATTTTGAAACTGACACACGCTCTAAGTAGCGTTCCATCATGTAAAGACGCATTAACACACTAGAATCTGCGTTATTTAGTTCGGCGAGATTTTTGATTCTACCTCTTATTTGCGCATCAGTTAAATTCACTTATAGTAACACCTCAAAATACTTGCGAACAACATTGTTTACTCTAAAAAGTTTCGCATACTCCATCAACAAATTAAGATCCTTGTCTGGTCTAGCAATATAGGATTTCAAGATTGTATTAAATTCTTGAATCTCAATTAAATTTCTGCTTCTAAACGCGTCACAGACACTTCTTTCAAGATCATACATTGGTACTTTATTACCGAGATTATCCGTGACTAAAATCTTTCCAACTTCAAGCAATTCTTTTTTTACGCTATAAACTTTCACATTGCACGATGCTTTAAGCCTGTGAGCATTAAAACCACTATAAACAGTAATAGTGTGAGTAATTGGCTCCATATCAACTAATCCATGATAAAAGAAAGCTTCGTCGTGAGAGAAAACAGCAGACGGTGAACGCTTATGAATAAGAAGCAACTCATCTACCCAAGAGTCTTTAGACGCGTATATTCCACCGCTTAACTGTTCTAGTTCATTATCTTTAACAAATTTATAAAACTTATATTTTGACAGTCCGCAAGATTTTGCTTCTTTCAAAGTAATCATATTGCTGCCATTAGCGTTTAATAATGTGGCGATAACACTCACCGTCCTTTCGTGCATATATTGTAACTTATATTAGCACGATTGGATGAATTATATTAAATTTTACTATCCTATTACTATCACGATTACTATCACGATTTACGCTAATAGAATTCTGTGATTACCGCCCACCTACTTAATGACATGTTTATTCTGATTTCATATGCGATATCAGCATAAACGTATCAAATGCGCAAGCAAAAACCAAAATCATCAAATCGCAAAATAACCAAACCAAGATTAGCAGTAACCACAAAGTAGCCAATCGCTGCAATTTTGCACTTAATGGCTACTGGCATTGTTCTTTCGCAGTTTATTTAAATATTTTTAATAGGAAATAAAAGTATTTCGAAACGCGAATAAGTGTTTATTGATAAAATTATCAATAAACACTTATATTTTTTATCAAAATCGTTATAATGTAATATGCAATTATGTATTTGTTATATTTTATGAAATAAAGT